>NC_007760.1:2629000-2945000 GCF_000013385.1 Anaeromyxobacter dehalogenans 2CP-C | reverse complement strand
TTCGTCAGGCCGCAAGGCCAAAGCGATGAACCGAAGCCCCGGTAAACGGCGGCCGTAACTATAACGGTCCTAAGGTAGCGAAATTCCTTGTCGGGTAAGTTCCGACCTGCACGAAAGGCGTAACGACTTCCGCGCTGTCTCGACCAGGGACTCAGCGAAATTGAAATAGCTGTGCCGATGCAGTTTACCCGCGGCAAGACGGAAAGACCCCATGAACCTTTACTACAACTTGCCACTGACACTAGGAATTGATTGTGTAGGATAGGTGGGAGCCTATGAACCCTGGGCGCTAGCTCGGGGGGAGGCAACGGTGAAATACCACCCTGTCGATTTCTGGTGTCTAACCTGGACCCCTCATCGGGGTTGGGGACAATGGCTGGTGGGTAGTTTGACTGGGGCGGTCGCCTCCCAAAAGGTAACGGAGGCGCGCTATGGTTCCCTCAGCCTGATTGGAAACCAGGCGTCGAGTGCAATGGCATAAGGGAGCTTGACTGCGAGACCGACAGGTCGAGCAGGTGCGAAAGCAGGTCATAGTGATCCGGTGGTTCTGTATGGAAGGGCCATCGCTCAACGGATAAAAGGTACTCTGGGGATAACAGGCTTATCGCGTCCAAGAGTTCACATCGACGACGCGGTTTGGCACCTCGATGTCGGCTCATCGCATCCTGGGGCTGGAGCAGGTCCCAAGGGTTTGGCTGTTCGCCAATTAAAGCGGTACGCGAGCTGGGTTCAAAACGTCGTGAGACAGTTTGGTCCCTATCTGCCGTGGGCGTAGGAGAAGTGAGAGGATCTGTCCTTAGTACGAGAGGACCGGGATGGACGCACCGCTGGTGTACCAGTTGTCTCGCCAGAGGCATCGCTGGGTAGCTATGTGCGGAACGGATAACCGCTGAAAGCATCTAAGCGGGAAGCCAACCTCAAGACGACTTCTCCCGGGCGCAAGCCCCTGAAGCCCCCTCGAAGACGACGAGGTCGATAGGCCGGAGGTGTACGCGCTGTGAGGCGCTCAGCTGACCGGTACTAATAGGGCGTGCGGCTTGGTCTCCCTTTTCTCAGGTCGTAGGCGACCTGCTCGAGGTCGAGATCGAATTCCTTGTAGAAGTGCGGCCCTCTGCGGCCCCGCGGTGCGGTGCTCTTCTTTTCCCTTCGTAACGGTTGTCGAGAGGCGACACGCCTCACGTTCTTTCAAAGGTTTGCGGTGGCTATATCGGTGGGGTCACACCCGTTCCCATCCCGAACACGGTAGTTAAGCCCACCAGAGCCGATGGTACTGCACCGGAAGCGGTGTGGGAGAGTAGGTCGCTGCCGCATCTTTTCGTGCCCGCCAGAGCAATCCGCTCTGGCGGGCTTTTTCTTTTGGCGCGGCAGCCCGGCGCGCCGGCTCAGGCGAGCGCGGCCGACGCACGCAGGCGCTGCAGGCGGCCCAGGTGGCGGCGCTCCTCCTCGAGCGCGCGCTCGGCCGCCTCGCGGACCTCCTGCGGCAGCGGGCGCGCCAGCGCGCTCGCGTACACGTCGCCGGCGAGCCGCGCGTTGCCGCTGAGGGCCGCGATGAGCTCGCGGGCGCCGGGCCGTCCGGCGGGCGCCTGGCGTGCGCCGATGGTCGCGCCGCGCACGTTCGGGCGGATCTCGGGCGGGGAGGCGCGCAGGCGCGCGAACGCCTCGTGCAGGGCGAGCGCCCGGCGCTGGTGGTCGGCCTGGAACAGGGTCAGCTCCTCGCGCAGGGCCCCCGGCCCGGCGGCCGAGATCGCGGCCGCGTACGCCGTGGCAGCGTCCACCTCCAGCTGCAGCAGGCGGCCGAGCTCGGCCAGGGTCTCCGGTGTGCTCATCGGGCTTCCTCCGCGGAAAAGTTGGGAACGGCCCCCGCCGCGAACGACCCCTGGCCGGGAGCGGCCGGCGCCCCGGGCGCGACGGACATGGGGGCGAGCGCCGCTTCCCTCGGGCCCGGGGCCGGTGCACCATCCCGGCATGCCCCGCGTGACCGCCATCGAGATCGTCGAGGACCGCAGCGCGCACGCCCGCCTGGACGAGGGGTTCCTGCGGCTCCGGCGGCTGCGCGCCCGGAACCGGCGCGCCGACGGGAGCGCCTCGCCGGAGTACCCCATCGACGTGATCGACCGCCCGGCGCTGGACGCGGTGGCGGTCTGCGCATGGGCCCGCACGCCGCGCGGGGTCGAGGTGCTCACCCGGCGCGGGCTCCGCCCGGCCGCGTACTTCCGGCGCGGCAAGCGCGCCGCGCTCCCCGAGCCCGAGTACCTGCTGGTCGAGGAGATCGTGGCGGGGGTGGTGGAGCCGGGCGAGACGGGCCTGGCCGCGCTGCAGCGGCGGGGCGCGGACGAGCTGCGCGAGGAGGCGGGGGTGGAGGTCGCCCCCGGCGCGCTGCGGCCGCTGGGCGGCCCGTTCTTCCTGCTCCCGGGGATCGCGTCGGAGAAGATCCACCTGCTCGAGGTGGAGGTGCCGCGCCCGCCGGTGGACGGGCCGTACGACGCGGGCGGCGACGGCGACGGGTCGCCGCTGGAGGAGGGCGCCGTGCTGGAGTGGCGGGGGCTCGAGGCCGCGGTGCGCGCCTGCGAGGCCGGCGAGATCGAGGACGCCAAGACGGAGCTCGCGCTCCGCCGCCTCGCCGGCCGGCTCGGCGTCGCGCTGGCGCCGCCCGACGCCTTCCCGTCCCGCGCGCCCTGACACGCCGGCGCCGACCGGCCGTCCGCTGGCGCGCCCCCGCCGGCCGGGGCGATACTCCCGCCCATGCCCGCCCTCCTGCTCGCGCTGGCGCTCGCCGCGGCGCCGTTCCCCGCGCCCCGCCACGCCCCGGTCACCGAGCGCACCCGCTGCGACAGCGGGGCGGTGCTGTCCAGCGATCCGGCCCGCGGCCTGCTGCGCGTCACCACCCCCGCCGGCGTGGTGACGTTCCAGGTCGGGCCGGACGTCCCGGTGTTCGATCGCGCCGGGAGCCCCGCGGGCCCGGCGGTGGCGCTCGCGCACGGGCGCCGGGTGCGGATCTGGTACGTGGTGGACGCGGGCGCGCAGGCCCAGGAGATCGAGGTCCAGTAGCGCGGGCGCGCCCGCGAACGCGAGGGGCCCGGCAGGACGGATCCCGCCGGGCCCCGCCGCTCCGCGATCGCGCGCCGCTACGGCGCCGGCGCCGAGATCGGGTGCACCTTGGCCACGTCCGCGAGCGTTCCCGGCCCGTGGCAGGTGGCGCACTGCGCGTCGCCGGTCTGGTTGCCGCCGGAGTGGTTGCAGTCGCCCATGACGCCGGGGCCGCACTTCTGCGCGGCCGAGCCGTCGAACTTCACGGTGTCGTGGCAGGACGTGCACACCGCGATGGTCTTCGGCGTGGTGCCGCCGGCCGGGTTGATGGTGTCCTTCACCTCGGCCGCGAGCGGCAGCTGGTAGCTGGTGCCGGCGTGGCACAGCGCGCAGTTGCCGATCTGGTTCGGGAACTCGAGCGGGAACACGTTCGCCGAGCCGCCGAACCCGTAGATCGTGACCTCGTTCTGCTTGATCTCGGAGGCGTGGATCTGGTGGACGAGCACCTTGAAGTCGATGGGCTCGACCGTGCCGCCGGCGGGGACGCGGGCCGCGTCGGTGCCGGCGGGGTTGTGGCAGACCACGCACACCTGCGTGGTGCCGTTGCGGTTCTGGCCGTGCGCGCTCAGCACGCCGTGGCACTTGTTGCAGTTCTCGACCGCCACCACCGTCCGCCGCGCCTGGCCGGCCGCGCCCGCGGCCGTGAAGTACTTGACGTCGTTCGTCACCGGGACCCGCAGGAACTGGCCGGCGTTGAACGGGTCGGCGATGGCCGGGTGGCCCTCCAGCGCGACGGTGAACTGGTCCACGCCGGCGGGGAGCGCGACGGTCGAGGTCACCTGGTACACGTTGGTCTGCCCCGCGACCGGCGTGCCCACGCCGCCCGCCGCGGCGGTGAGCGCGTTGAGCTGGACCGGCTGGCCGTTCTCGCCGGCCCCGGCGTTGTCGTACTCGACCGACGGCCAGCCCACGTCCACGAACAGGCGGCTGGCGGCGCCGTGCGTCCAGGGCTCCGCGTCGAGCGCCATGGGCGCGCCGTTCTGCAGCACGCGGTACTGGACGACCGGGATGCGGTCGCCGCCCACCGTGACGCCGACGATCTCGTACTTGTACGTCGCGGCCGCGGCGAGCTGCGGCACCACGTGCACCTTGTCCGGACCGAGGTTGCCGCCCGCGGCGTGGCAGCCGGCGCAGTTCGCCGTCGCGTTCACGCCGAACGGGTGGTTGCAGGCCGCGGTCTCGACGTGGCCCTGCGTGCAGTCGGCCGAGGCGGAGGCGTCGAAGCGCAGGTTGGAGTGGCAGGACGCGCACGCCACCGCGGACGGCTTGTTCTTCCAGTCGTCGGCGTTCGCGCCGGAGTGGCAGGTGGTGCAGTTGCGGATGTTCTGCGGGAACGTGATGTCGGAGAAGGTGACGTCGGTCTGGCGGAAACCGACGATGTGGTAGCCGGCCTGGCCGGAGTGGATCCGGTGGATCATGTTGCGGAAGTCGATGGTGTTCCCGGACTCGGGATCGGCGTAGGTGGTGCCCTTGTCGCCGGCGTGGCAGGTCATGCAGAGCTGCGTGCCGATGCGACGATCGTGGGCCTCGAGCCGGCCGTGGCAGACGTTGCAGGCGGCGTCGGTGACGGTCTCGTACTTCGCCGCCGTGCCGCCGCCCGGCACGAAGTTGAACGTGGCGCTGGCCGGGTAGGCGACCTCGGCGGCGGGGGTCCCCTCGCTCACCGTGCGCGTGGCCCAGATGCCGACGGTGTGCGTCCGCGTCCGCTCCCGCTTCGCGGCGTCGGTGGTGGGCGGCGAGAACGTGTACGTGTAGACGCCGCCGCCCTGCGCCGCGAGCTGGCTCGTCGGGAACGGCCCGCTGGGCGGCTCGGTGCGCGGCTGCACGGCGGAGCCGGACGGCGTCTGCGCCGTCCCGCCCGCGTCGGTGTACGGCTGCGCGTTCACCGTGGTCTCGTAGTAGTGCGTGTAGGTCCCGTCGTCCTCGAGCTGCGCGAGCGAGAAGCGCGGGCTCATGCGCGGCGCGGGCGGCGTGCCGCTCGCGGCGGCGTTGGCGATCTCGGCGAGCAGGTCGATGGGGTTGCCGGCCGCGTCGGTGACCTTGAACGTCACCGTGGGGTTGCCGGTGGCCGGGACGTCGGCCGACTGGATCGTGATGTTCAGCTGGCTGGCCGAGGTCCCTCCTCCTCCGCCCCCGCCGCCGCCACCTCCTCCTCCGCCTCCGGGACCCTTGTCCTTGCGGCCGTCGCCGCACCCGCCCGCCGCCGCCATCGCCAGGAGCCCGCCGATCGTTCCGACGAGCGCCAATCCACGCCACGCCTTGCCCATGTTGCCTCCGAGGCTCCGTGCCGGAGCCGTGACGCCCCGTCCCCGCGCACACGCGTCCGCCGCGAGCCTAGCCGCGCTCGTTCCAGGGTGAGGCGGTTCGGCGGGGTCGGCACCCCCTCGCGGTGGCACAGCCACATGCGGGCGGGGACCGCGGGAGCGGGCCCAGGGTCGGCGCCGGCCCGGCGAGCCGCCCGCCGGTACGTTTCCGGAGCAGGCGAGCCGCCGCACACGTAGACTCGCCTGGGAGGCGACCTCACATGGCCAGACAGCCCCGCGCCCGCGCCGCACGCGGCGCCCGCACCCGGATCGAGCGCGACACCATGGGCGAGATGACCGTCCCCGCGACGGCCCTCTACGGCGCCCAGACCGCTCGCGCGGTCGAGAACTTCCCCGTCTCGGGCCTGCGGGCGCATCCGGCGTTCGTGGACGCGACCGTCCGCATCAAGCTCGCCGCCGCGCGCACCAACGCCGGCCTCGGCCTGCTGCCGCGCCGGAAGGCGCGCGCCATCGAGCAGGCGGCGCGCGAGGTCCTGGCCGGCCGCCACCGCGACCAGTTCGTGGTGGACGTGTACCAGGCCGGCGCCGGCACCTCGCACAACATGAACGTGAACGAGGTGCTCGCGAACCGCGCCTGCGAGCTGCTCGGCGGGCGGCGCGGCGACCGCGCGCTGGTGGACCCGAACGACGACGTCAACATGGCGCAGTCCACCAACGACGTGGTGCCCACCGCCATCCGGCTCGCCGCGCTCGAGCTCGCGCCCGAGGTGATCGCGGCGCTGTCCGCGCTGGCCGGCACGTTCGACGCGAAGGCGCGCGCCTGGGACGGCGTGGTGAAGTCCGGCCGGACGCACCTCATGGACGCGACGCCCATCCGGCTCGGCCAGGAGGTGTCGGGGTGGGCCGCGGCGCTGGGCGCGGCGGCGGGCCGCGTGCGCGACGCGCTGCCGGAGCTGTCGGTCCTCGGCCTGGGGGGCACCGCGGTCGGCACCGGCCTGAACGCGGACGCTCGCTACCGGCCGCGGGTGGTGCAGGAGCTGGAGCGGCTCACCGGCGTCCCGCTCACCCCGGCGCCGAACCCGTTCTACGCCATGCAGTCGCTCGCGCCGTTCGTGGCGCTGTCCGGGGCGCTCCGCACCGCGGCGCTGGAGCTGCTCCGGATCGGCGGCGACGTGCGGCTGCTCGGGAGCGGGCCGAACACCGGCCTCGGCGAGCTGCGCCTGCCGCCGGTGCAGCCCGGGTCGTCGATCATGCCGGGCAAGGTGAACCCCTCCATGGCGGAGATGCTGGCCATGGTGTCGTACCAGGTGGTCGCGCTGGACGGCGCGGTGGCCTGGGCCGCGAGCGGCGGCCAGCTCGAGCTGAACGTGATGATGCCGCTGGTGGCGTTCGACCTGTGCCACGCGCTCGACATCCTGGCCCGGGCCGTGCGCGCGTTCGACGCGCGCTGCGCGCGCGGGCTCGAGGCCGACCGGGAGCGCGCCCGGCACTACGCCGAGCGCACCGTGAGCCTCGCCACCGCGCTCGCCCCGCGGCTCGGCTACGCCGCGGCCGCCGAGATCGTGAAGGCGTCGGTGGCCACCGGCCGGTCCATCGTGGACCTCGCGGTCGAGCGGGGCGGCCTCACGCCGGCGCAGGCGCGGCGCGCCCTCGACGCCGCGCGGCTCACGCGGCCCGGCCGCGGGTAGGCGCCGGCCCCGCTCCGGGGAGCGGCCGGCGACCGCGCGGCGCGGGCGGTTTTGCGCTAACGTCCGCGCGCATGGCCGCCACGCTGCGCTACTTCATGCTGCCCGACGACGAGCGGGCCGTGTTCCGCCACCTCGCCCGGCGCGAGCTGACCGCGTACCCGGAGCTGATCCCCCCGGGCTACCAGCCGGTCCCGGTGGACGAGGACGCCGTCGAGGCGCTCGACCAGCCCGCCTACTACCTGGCGGTGGAGCGGCTCGGCCCGGTCATCGTCCACCCCCTGAAGCGCGGGCCGGACAAGGGGATGCTGGTCATCGAGGAGGTCCCGTCGCCGGTGTTCCACTACGAGCGCTCGGTGCGGAACGACGCCGGTGAGCTCGTGGCGGGCCGGCTCTGGGCGGAGCTCGACGTCACCGACGACCCGAACGACCGCAAGGGCAAGCCGCTCGCGCTGAAGGGCATCTTCGAGGAGGTCCACCAGCTCTTCCGCAAGAGCTGGCGGCGCAGCGATCCGAAGGGCTACTGGGTCGGCCCCCATGCCGCGGCGGCGCTGAAGCGGGGCGAGCTGAAGCTGCGCGAGGCCGGCCACAAGGGCGGGCTGGTGGGCGTGTGGCGCTGACGCCGCATGGCCCGGAGGCGGGACGGAACGCCGCAGCCCGGGCCTCGCGGGCGGCCCGGCGGCGCGGTTGACGGGCGGGGACGGGACCGGTACACGGAACGCTTGACCGTGACCCTTTTTGCCCGATATAAGGCCGCCCTCGTCGCGGTCCTCGTGGCCGTGCCGGGCATCGCCCTCGCCGACGTGAAGGTGGCGGGCGCGGTGCTCCCGGACGGCGCGGTGAAGGTCGCGGAGAACCGCTACCGGGTTCCCAAGACCTACGAGGAGACGATCCGGTTCTTCCGTCAGACGTACGGACCCCGGTTCGCCCGGCGGCCGATCGCCGATCAGCCCGGTGTGAAGGCCGTCCACATCGTCAACCCGGAGCCGCGGCCGGGGCAGTGGGAAGGGCTGAACGTGTACGAGCTGAAGGGCGAGGTCCGCGTCTTCGTGCTCGTCAGGAAGGGCGACTGACTATTGGGGGATCGTCTAACGGCAGGACGCCAGACTCTGGATCTGGCTATCTAGGTTCGAATCCTAGTCCCCCAGCCACTTTGATGTTCCTCGGCGTTGACTGCCGCTTCGACCGAGGATAGACATGCAGCGCTTCGTGGCCCGTTAGTCTAGCGGTCAGGACGTCGGCCTCTCACGCCGAAAACATGGGTTCAAATCCCGTACGGGTCACCATCTGTGCCCCCGAGAACTTCGTCCGGTTCTCGGGGTTTTTTCTTTTCTGAGCCCGCGACGCGGCGCGCCCGCGCGGCGGCGCGCGCCGGCCCCGCGGTCGCAGGGCGGCCACGTCCGCGCAGCGCGCCGGCCGGCGTCCCGGCTAGCCGAGCTTCTTCTGGAGGGCCGCGCGGACCTGGGCCGCGTCGGCGGCGCCGCCGACCTCGCGCATCACCGCGCCGAGCAGCACGCCGAGCAGCTTCTGCTCGCCGGCGCGGTAGCGGGCGGCCTCGGCCGCGTGCGCGGCGAGCGCCCGCTCCAGCGCGGCCTCGAGCGCGCCCGCGTCCTCGCGGCGCTCCAGGCCGAGCGCCTGCATCCGCGCCTCGGGATCGCCGCCGCCGGCGGCGAGCTCGGCGAGCAGCGTCTTCGCCGCGGCCGGGGTGAGGCGGCCCGCGTCCACCAGCGCGGCGAACCGCCCGAACGCGGCGCCGTCCAGCGGGAGGGCGGCGAGCGCGCGGTCGCCGGCGAGGCCGGCGAGGTCGTTGAGCAGCCACTTCGCGGCGGTGGCCGGCCGCGCGCCGGCCGCGACCGCTGCGTCGAAGTAGGCCGCGGTGCCGGGATCGGCGGCGAGGAGGTCGGCGTCGTCGGCGGGGAGCCGCAGCGCCGACAGGTAGTGCGCGTGCCGGGCGGCGAGCGCGGGGTTCGCGGCGCGGAGCTCGGCCCGCGCCTCGGCACGGCTGCGGCGGGGCGCGGCCGGCGCGGCGGCGGCCTCCTCGCGGCGCGGCTCGCGGGCGCGGCGGGGCGCGGGCGCGGGCGCGGGCGCGGCCTCGCGGGCCCGGGCGCTCCAGGTGTCCTTCAGCGTGATGGTCCGGTTCCACACCGGGGCGCCGGGGACGGAGTCCACCGGGTCGGCGAAGAAGTAGCCCTGGCGGAGGAACTGGTACCGGCTGCCGGGCAGGGCGTCGCGCAGCGCCGGCTCGACGCGGGCGCCCTTCGCGACCGACAGGGAGCCGGGGTTGAGCGCGGCGAGGAAGTCCTCCTCCGCGTCGGGCTGCTCGACCGCGAACAGCCGATCGTACATGCGGACCTCGGCCGGGGCCGACAGGCCGGCGTGGACCCAGTGCAGCGTGCCGCCCGCGCGCCGGGCGGCGCCCTCGCCGGTCCCCGAGGCGGGATCGTAGGTGCAGCGCAGCGCGCGCACCTCGCCGCCGGGGCCGCGGACCACCTCGTCGCAGCGGATCACGTAGGCGCCGGCCAGGCGGACCTCGCGCCCGGGCGCGAGCCGCTTCCAGTCCTTGGGCGGGTCGAGCGCGAAGTCGTCCCGCTCGATGAACAGCTCCCCGCCGAACGGCACCTTGCGGCTGCCGCCGCGCTCCGGCTCGCCGGGCCACCAGGGCAGGTCGAGCTCCTCCACCTTGCCGGCGGGCCAGTTCTCGATCGACACCGCCAGCGGGTGGACGACGGCCATGGCGCGCGGCGAGCGCCGCTCCAGGTCGGCGCGGATCGCGAACTCGAGCTTGCCGATGTCCACCAGGCTGTTGTTCTTGGCGACGCCGATGAGGTCCGCGAAGTCGCGCAGCGCCTCCGGCGTCACCCCGCGCCGGCGCATCCCGGCCACGGTGGGCATGCGCGGGTCGTCCCAGCCCGACACGCGCTTCTCGTTCACCAGCCGCAGCAGCTTGCGCTTCGACATCACCGTGTAGCCGAGCGCGAGCCGCGCGAACTCGTACTGGCGCGGCCGCGGGTCCCACGGGCCGGTGTGGTCGAGCACCCAGTCGTACAGCTCGCGGTTGGACTCGAACTCCAGCGTGCAGATGGAGTGCGTGACGCCCTCGCAGGCGTCCTCCAGCGGGTGCGCGAAGTCGTACATCGGGTAGATGCACCAGGCGTCGCCGGTCCGGTGGTGCCGGGCGTGGCGGACCCGGTACAGCAGCGGATCGCGCATGAGCACGTTCGGGTGGCTCATGTCGATCTTCGCGCGCAGCACCGCGGCGCCGTCCGGGAACTCGCCCGCCTTCATGCGGCGCAGCAGGTCCAGGTTCTCGGCGACGGATCGGCCGCGGAACGGGCTGTTCACGCCGGGGCGGTCGAAGCTGCCGCGCTGCTCGCGGATCGCCTCCTGCGGCTGGGTGTCCACGTAGGCGAGCCCCTCGCCCACCAGGCGCTCGGCGCAGGCGTACATCCGGTCGAAGAAGTCGGACGCGAAGTACAGGTGGCCGCCCCAGTCGCCGCCCAGCCACCGGACGTCGTCCTGGATCGCCTCGACGTACTCGGTCTCCTCGGTCACCGGGTTGGTGTCGTCGAACCGGAGGTGGGTCCGGCCGCCGTAGGCGCGGGCCAGCCCGAAGTTGAGCAGGATCGACTTCGAGTGGCCGATGTGGAGGTAGCCGTTGGGCTCGGGCGGGAACCGGGTGACCACGCGGCCGCCGTTCCGGCCGGCGGCCAGGTCGGCCTCGACGATCTCCGCGAGGAAGTTCCTGGGGCGAGGGGCGTCGCTCATGCAGCCAGAGGTGGTATCCCACCGGGGCGAGCCCCGCAACCTCGCGCGCCGGCGCTCGGGGCCGCCGTCCGCTAGCGAACCGTCAGGTCCACCCCTGCCACCGACGGGTCCTGCACCACGCTGCACCGCGCGGTGGGCGCGGCGGCGCGCATCACGCCCCGGAGACTCACCGCGCCGGCCTCGAGCGACAGCGACGTCACCTCGCCGTCCACCCGCGCGCCGGCGGCGCGATCGACGCGCCCGCCGAGCGAGACCGCCTGGCGCGACACGTGGGCCCCGTCCTCGAGCCGGACCTCGCCGCCGACGCTCACCACCTCGCCGGCCTCGCCCCCGCGCTGGACCACCACGTTCCCGCTGAGCGCCGCCGCCTTCTCGGCCTGGCCGCCGGCGCGGACGATCACGTCGCCGTGCACCGCGACGGCCTCGGTCACGCGCTCCCCGGCGCCGATCACGACGTCGCGATCCTGCGCGAACCGGCCCGCCGGCCCCACCCGGACGCGGCAGGTCTGGTCGGCGCCGACGGCGGGCAGGACGGGGAGGAGGGCGGCGAGCGTGGCGGCGGCGAGGCGAGCGCGCATGACGAGGCTCCGGGTGAGTGCCGGATCCCTACGCGCGGGCCCAGCCGGTATTTCAGCCCGGCTGGCCGGCGACCCGGATGGCCTCGTCGAGCCGCCGCAGCGTCTCGTCCTTCCCGAGGATCTGCACCACGTCGTACATGCCCGGGGAGGCGGTGCCGCCGGTGAGCGCCACCCGGGCCGGCTGCGCCACCTTGCCGAGGCCCACCCCGCGGCGCTCGGCCTCGCCGTGGAACACCTGCTCCACGGCCTGCGTCTCGAGCGCGGGGAGCGCGGCGATGGCGTCGCGGACTGCCTGGAGCACCGGCCTCGTGTCGGCGGTCAGGAACTTGGCCTTCGCCTTCGGGTCGAGCGCGATGGGCGCGTAGAAGTAGCGGAACTGCTGCACGTACTCGCCCAGCGTCTTCGCGCGCTCGCGCGCGACGGCGCAGACGTGCCGGAGCTTCTCGTCGTCCTCGGCGGGCAGGCCGGCGGCGCGGAAGTGCGGCAGCGCCAGCTTCGCCAGCTCCTCCGGCGAGAGCCGCTTCAGCCACTCGTGGTTCACCCAGGCCATCTTCTCCAGGTTGAACACGCCCGCGGTCGCGCCCACGTCCTTCAGGTCGAAGTAGCGGACGAGCTCGTCCAGCGTGAACAGCTCCTGGTCCCCGTGCGACCAGCCCAGGCGGACGAGGTAGTTCACCACCGCCTGGGGCAGGAAGCCCAGGTCGCGGTACGCGGTGACGCTGGTGGCGCCGTGGCGCTTCGAGAGCCGGGCCTTGTCCGCGCCCAGGATCATCGGGAAGTGCGCGAACGTCGGCACCGGGTAGCCGAGCGCCTCGTACATGAGGATCTGGCGGGCGGTGTTGTTCACGTGGTCGTCGCCGCGGCCGACCAGGTTGATCTCCATGGTGATGTCGTCCACCACCGCGCCGAAGTTGTAGAGCGGCACGCCGTCGCCGCGCAGGATCACCTCGTCCTGCAGCGTGTCGTGCGGCGTGGAGATGACGCCCTTCACGAGGTCGTTCCAGCTCGTGGCGCCGGCGTCCGGCACGCGGAAGCGGACCACGTGCGGTCGCGAGGGATCGTAGGGCTCGTCGCGGCAGGTGCCCGGATACCGGAACTGGCGCTTCTCGGCCTCCGCCTGCTTGCGCTGCGCGTCCAGCTCCTCGCGCGTGCAGTAGCACGCGTACGCCTTGCCCTCCCGGATGAGCCGCTCGGCGTGCGCCTTGTACAGGTCGAGCCGCTCGGTCTGGAAGTAGGGCGGGTGCGGCCCGCCCACGCCCGGGCCCTCGTCCCAGTCGAGGCCGAGCCAGCGCAGCCCGTCGAGGATGGCGTCCACGGCGAGCTGCGTGGAGCGCTCGCGATCGGTGTCCTCGATGCGGAGGACGAAGGTGCCGCCGTTGCGCCGCGCCCAGAGCCAGTTGAACAGCGCCGTGCGGGCGCCGCCGATGTGGAGGTAACCGGTGGGGGAGGGGGCGAAGCGTACGCGGGGCTTGTCCATGGCGGGCGCAAGCTACCATAGCTACAATCGCCCGGTGCACAGAGCGCTCGCCCTGCTCCTCTCCGCGCTGGCGCTTCCCGCCGCGGCCGCGACCTTCCGCTCCACCACCATCGAGGAGGCGGCCCGATCGTCGGACGCGGTCGTGCGCGGCCGCGTGGAGCGGCAGGCGTCGCGCCTCGAGGCGGACGGCCGCCGCATCGTCACCGACGTGGTGGTCGCGGTCTCGAGCGCGTGGAAGGGGAGCCCCGGCGCCCGCGTGACGGTCACCGTGCCCGGCGGCGTGGTGGGCGACGTCGGGATGTGGGTGAGCGCGGCGCCGCGCCTCGCGAACGGCGAGGAGGTGGTGCTGTTCCTCTACCGCCGCGGCGGCGGCTGGCGCGTGAACGGCCTCGCGCTCGGGACGTTCCGCGTGGACGGCGACCGCGCCGAGCCGGACGTGGACGAGGCCGACCAGCTCGCCGCGCCGACGCGCGCCGGCGAGGCGCGCATCGCCCGGACCTCCCTGGCCGAGCTGGAGCGGCGGGTGAGGGCGGCGCGATGAGCGCGCGCGCGATCGCGGCGGCGCTGGCGCTCCTCGCCGCGTGGCCGGCGCAGGCCTACCAGCGGTCCTGCGCGACGAACGGTGGCCTCACGGTCTGCTTCTACTGGCCGGATCCCTCGGCCGTGACCTGGAAGGTGAACCCGGTGCGCGGCGGCGACTCGCCGAGCTGCCAGCCCTCCTCCGCCGGCGATCCGGCGGTGCAGGCCGCGCAGGCCGCGTTCGCCGCCTGGGAGGGCGCCACGCGCGCGGGCGCGAGCGCGCCGTGCGCCCACGTCTCCCTGCCGTTCGGCGGGACCACCAGCACCGCCATCGCGCAGACGGGCATGGGGACGAGCGGCGAGCACGTGGTGGCCTTCCGGAAGGGCTGGTGCTCGGACCTCGCGGCGGCGCGGGCGGACGCCTGCTACTCGAGCGCCTCGTGCGACAACGAGTACGACTGCTTCGACGACGAGGGCGGGCTGGGCAGGAGCGTGCTCGCCATCACCACCATCATCTACAACCCGAACACGGGGGCGATCCAGGACGCCGACACCGAGGTGGCGGACTGGAGCGGCGCGGGCGCCGGCGTGACCGGGATCGGCGGCGCGCCGGAGGGCTGGTACTTCACCTGCGGGAGCGACTCGACGCTCGGGCAGACCTGCGGGACGTACGGGCAGGCGGGCTGCGGCTACGAGGACCTGCAGAACACGCTCACGCACGAGGCCGGCCACTTCATCGGGCTGGCGCATCCGTGCGAGAGCAAGGCGGTCGGATCCACCCCGGCCTGCGCCAGCCTGCCGCCGGGATCGGACGCCGTCACCATGTACCCGACCGCCCCGCCGAAGGAGATCCAGAAGCGGACGCTGGCGGCGGACGACGTCGAGGGCGTCTGCGCGATCTACACCGCGGCGGGCCCGGTCCAGGAGATCAGCGGCAAGAAGAGCGGCGGCGGCGGCGGGTGCAGCGCGGGCGGCGGCGGCGCGCTGGGCGCCCTGCTCCTCGCGGGCGCGGCGCTGCTGCCGCGGCTGCGTCCCTCGACTCCGCGCCGCCGAGGGCGGCGCTACGCTCGGGACGAGCGGGATCCCGTTCAGCGCACGACCACGCCGGCGTAGCCCACCACCGCGTCGTCGTCGCCGCTCACCTCGCCGGAGTGCGCGTACCGCACCAGCTCGGCGCCGGTCGCGCCGAGGGCGCGGGCCGCCACCAGCATCACCGTGGCCGGCACGATGCCGCACATGGTGATCCCCTCCCGGCGCACCACGTCGTAGAGCCCCTCGGCGTCGAGCGCGAGCAGCCGCTCCAGCGCGCGCCGGTCGCGCCGGCGGGCCTCGGCGGCCGGGAGGTAGTGGCTCATGTCCGAGGACGCGACCACCAGCGCGCCGGCCGCCCGCGCCGCCGCCCCCACCGCGGTCCCGAGCGCCTCGCACTCGGCGAAGGAGAGCGGCCCGAGGCACAGCGCCGCGATGGCGACGCCGGGCCGGGCGCGCTGCAGGAACGGCACCTCGACCTCCAGCGAGTGCTCGCGGAGGTGGGCGAGCCGGTCGCCGGCGACGCCGGGCGCGGCCGCCAGCGCGGCGGTGAGCTCGGCGTCCACCGGCACGGTGCCGAGCGGCGTGCGCCAGGCGCCGCCGGGCCACAGGGCGGCAGCGGCGTGCCCGAGGCCGGTGTGGTTGGGGCCGAGCACGATGGCGCGCGGCGGCACCGCCACGCGCGCGAACGTCGCGCCGGCCACCGCGCCCGAGTAGACGTAGCCGGCGTGCGGCACCAGCACCCCGAGCGCCGGGGCGGGCGCGCCGCCGGCCGACAGCCAGCCGTCCACCTCGGCGGCGAGCGTCGCCGCCCGGGCGTCGTAGAACGCTCCCGCGACCGCAGGCTCCCGGACCATGGCGGGATCGAGTATAACGCCCGGGATCATGGGCAGCCGGAAGGTCCTCATCGTGGACGACTCGAAGGCGGTGATCGACGCGCTCACCGTCGCGTTCGAGGACGCCGGCTTCGAGGTGGCGACCGCCGCCGACGGCGAGGAGGTCTTCCGCAAGATGGCCTCGGTCGAGCCCGACGCGGTGCTGCTCGACGTCTACATGCCGCGGCTGAACGGGGCAGACGTCTGCCGCCTGCTCAAGGCGCACCCGCACTGGCGGAAGACGCGCCTCGTCCTCATGTCCTCGCGGATCGGCGAGGGCGAGCGCGACGTCTACCGCCGGCTCGGCGCCGACGAGGTCCTGCGCAAGCCGTTCGACGCCGCCGCCGCCCTGGCGGCCGTGGCGGGGCCCGACGGCGCGCCGCGCGCCTGAGGGCGCATCGTCGCGCGTCGCCGCGGCCGGCCGCGCGGGCGGGCACGCCCTCGAGGGCGCGCCCCGCCCGGCCGGCCGGTGCGCGCTTCAGGGGAGCACGGTGAAGGCGGGCAGCGACGAGGCGGCCTGCCCGGCGTCGGAGCGCTGCGGCGGGGTCGGGCCGCCCGGGTTCCACACCGCGATGCGGTAGGCGGTGCCGCTGCCCGGCGCGGCGTACGCCGCGCGCGTGTCGAGCTGGACCGTGATCCGGGTCGGGCTCTCCACCGTCACCGTCCCCGGCACGGCCTGGAAGGTGGGCGCGCCGGGCCAGCCCGGCATGAGATCGGAGGTCACCATCACCGCCGACCCGCCGGTGCCGGAGGCGTCGGGCCTCGCGAAGTTGGTGCCGGTGAGGGTGACCGTGACCGGCACGTCGGACTGGCGGGCCGAGGCAGGGCTGACGCCCGCGAGCGTGGGCGCGCCCGGCGTGACGTTGAACGAGAGCGCGTTGGACGGGGTGGCCCCGGGGTTGCGGACCTGCAGCGCGTACGAGCCGGTGTCCAGGCCCACGGTGGAGAGGCTCACCGTGACGCTGGTCGCGGTGGTGCCGGTGGGGACCAGCTCGGCGGCGGCGCCGGTGAAGATCACCCGCACGTCGGCGAGCGGCGGCCGCAGGTTCGCGGCGGTGAGCGTCACCGGCACGGCGGCCGCGCCTTGCTCGCGGCCGCGCACGCTGGCGGCCTGCAGGATGGCCTGGTTGGACAGCACGCGCAGGGTCCAGGTGGCCGACGCGGCGCCGGCGCCGGGGAACCACACGCGCGCGAGCCACGCGCCCTCGGGCTCGCCCGCGAGCGACAGCGGGGCGGCCACCGAGGTGCCGGCCGCGTCCACGGTCGAGGGGAGCGGCGGGCGGAAGGCGCCGCCGGGCGGCTGCACCTGCACCTGCGCGTCGGCGGGGAGGCCGGTGCCCGCGAAGGCGAGCGTCACCGTGTCGCCCTGGTACGCGGTCGCGGGGGAGAAGCCGGTGATCCGCGCCGGGGAGGCGCCCACCACGAACGCGAGCCGGCTCGAGTCCGCGTCCTGGCCGCTGCGCACCCAGACCTCGGAGGTGCAGGTGCCCACCGCGCACCCGGGGAGCCGGAGCTGGCCGACCAGCAGGCGGTTCGCGTCCACGTAGGTGGTGGGCTGCTCGACGCCGTCGAACACCACGCGGCTCGCGAGGTCGAAGCCGTCGCCGGTCACGGTGAGCGAGACGAGCTCGCCCGCGCCGCCGCCGCTCGGGCTCACCTCCGCCGCGACCGGCACCTGGCTCACCACCGCGAACGGGAGGGCGTTGGAGACGAGCGGCGAGGGGATCGCGTCGTTCACGACCCAGAGCTGGTAGCCGGCGCCCGGCGGCAGGAGCGTGGCGTCGAGCGTGCACGTGAGGCCGGCATCTCCCGGCGCCGAGGGGAGCCCCTGCTCGGCCAGCCGGTCGCCGCGGATCCGGCAGCGGCTCGCGGTGCCGAGGCCCGTGCCCTCCACCAGGAGCGTGGTGACGGCGCCGGCGGGCGCGGCCGCGGGCGTGACCGCGGCCAGGTGCGGCTCGGGGCTCACCACGTCGAAGCGGACCGCGTTGGAGATCACGTGGTCCGGGTTGACCACCCGCAGCCAGAGCGCGCCCGCGGGCGCGTCGGCGAGCGCGAGCTGGACGCGGAGCTGGCCGGCTCCGGTCAGCTCCGCGGGCCAGGTGCGCGTGCCGGCGTCCGAGGCGGTGCGCACGGTGGCGCCGGCCGCGAAGCGATCGCCCGACAGCTCCACCGTCACCGACGCCAGGCCGCCGCGCGGCGCGGCGCCGGGCGTCAGCTGCCGGACGTACGGCGCCACCGGGCCGCCCGGGCCGCAGGTGGCGGCGGCGCAGACCTGGCCGGCGCCGCAGGCGTTGCCGCACATGCCGCAGTGCGCGGGGTCGCTGCGCAGGTCGATGCAGCGCTGCTCCCCCTCGCAGCTCGTCTCGCAGGAGGCGGGATCGAAGCCCTTCGCGTCGCCGCCGCCCTTGCACGCGCTCCCGAGCAGGGCCGCGAGCGCGAGCGCGGAGCGCACGGCCGGCCCCCCGCCGCGGCGCGCGCGGCGCAGCGCGGCCAGCGCGAGGAGCGCGCCGAGCGCGGAGAGCAGGCCCGCGTCGCCGCCGGCCGAGGCGCAGCCGCCGCCCCCTCCGGCGGAGGCCGGGGGCGTCCCGTGGACGGGCGCGCTGCCGGCGGCGTAGCACTGACCGTCGATGCAGGCGCCGGCCGGGCAGGTCACGCCGGAGCACGGGTCGTCCAGGCAGGTGCCGTCGCGGCACACCTGCCCGCGGCCGCAGCCCAGGTGGGCGCAGGGATCGGCCACGCACGCGCCCGCCTGGCAGCGCTGGTCGGGCGCGCAGGTCCGTCCGGCGCAGGCGTCCGGCTCGCAGAAGCCGTCCGCGCCGCACTTCTGGCCGGTCGGGCAGGTCACGAACGTGCACGCCTGCACGCAGTCGCCCTGCCGGCAGAACGTGCCGGCCGGGCAGGTGAGGCCGGCGCAGGGGTCGGCGACGCAGGCGCCGCCGCGGCACGCCTCGCCGGCCGGGCAGCCGGCCAGGTAGCAGCTGCCGCCCACGCACGTGCCGGTGCCGCGCGCGCAGACGGCGCCGTCGCCGCACTCCACGCCCGCGCAGCGGTCGTTGCACGCTCCGTACGAGCAGGCCAGGCCGTCCGGGCAGACGGCGCCGCCGCAGGTGCCGCGCTCGCAGGCGCCGCCGGCGCCGCAGGTGTAGCCCTCGGGGCAGGGCAGCTCGACGCCGCAGGTGGAGGGCACGCACACGCCGTGGACGCAGGCGAAGCCGTCGCCGCAGCTGGCGCCGTCGTCCACGCCGCCGTCGCAGTCGTTGTCCTGGCCGTCGCAGAGCTCCGGCGCGGGCAGGAGCTGGCCGGCGCAGGCGCCGGCGAACTCGCCGCCCACGCAGGCGCGCGCCCCCGCCGCGCACAGGCCCACCCCGGCCGTGCCGGCCGGGCCGTCGTAGCAGGTCTCGGTCTCGCCGGCCCGGCAGGCGGCGCAGGCCGGCGGCCCGTCGTCCGCCATGCCGTTGCAGTTCTGGTCGATCCCGTCGCGGCACTGCTCCGCCGACGGCAGGACCTCGCCCGCGCAGTTGCTCCACTGGCCGCCGGGGCCGCAGGTCTGCACGCCGGCGAGGCACAGCCCCACGCCGGCGGTGCCGGCGGGCCCGGTGTAGCAGGCGCGCTGGACGCCCTCGGTGCAGGCCTGGCACCCGTTGTCGATGGCGCCGTCGCAGTCCTCGTCCGAGGCGGTGCCGCCGCCGCCCTCGGCCAGGCACACCTCCGGCTGCGGCAGCACCTGGCCGGTGCACGCGCCCCAGCTCCCGGCGGTGCACGCCTGCGCGCCGGCGCGGCAGGCGCCGCGCGGCTGCCGCGTCACGGGGTCGAGGCTGCGCTCCGGCCCGTAGTAGCAGGCCTGGGTGAGGTCCTCGTCGGCCTGGCCGTCGCAGTCGTCGTCGAGGCCGTTGCAGCTCTCCGCCGAGGGCAGCACCGCGCCGGCGCACGCGGTCATCGCGTAGCTGCCGTCGGCGGCCCGGGCGCAGGTGGACACGCCGGCGTGGCACACGCCCACGTTCTCGGTGCCGGGCGGCCCGCCGTAGCAGGCCTGCTCGAGGTCCTCGTCCACCAGGCCGTCGCAGTCGTCGTCCAGGCCGTTGCAGACCTCGGCGGCCGGGCCCTTCACCTGCTCGCAGACGGGCTCGCCGGAGGCGGAGCAGCGCAGGACGCCCTTGCCGCACACGCCCAGCCGGCCCGTGTCGCAGGAGACGCCGCTCTCGGTGCAGCCCGCGCCCAGGTTGAAGAGCGTGTTCAGCACCAGGCGCGAGCCCGCGATCTGGAAGCTGCCCTGGACGCCGGAGTAGCTGTGGCCGGCCAGGTACACGACGGTGCCGCGCGTCGCGTCGGCCGGCCGGAGCGTGAAGTAGTCCCAGGTGCCGTACGGATCGCTCGCGCCGATGAGGCGCTGCACGCCGGGCCGGTACGCGCCGCCCGAGGACGCGTCGGCGGGGCGGTAGTCCTCCACCGCGCCGGTGAGCGGCTTGAACGGGAAGTCGCCGAGCTGCATGAGCGGCGAGGCGAAGCTGCCCACCACCGCGGGCGCGGGGAACGGGCTGGTGGGGAGCTCGTTGTAGCGGACGCCGGTGGTGGTCTGGAACCGGGTGGAGAGGCCGGCGGCCACGTCCTCGAAGCCGTCGGAGTAGTCGAGGGTGTACGAGCCGTTGGAGCCGCGCTTGAAGGCGCCCTCGAAGCTGCCCAGGCCGGCGCACTCCGCGAACACGTCCTTCCCGTCCTTCACGAACCCGGCGATGGTCCGCAGCACCTGGTCCACCTTGGCGGGCGGGTACAGCGACGACGCGCAGGCGCTGTTGCTGCCGAAGCTGGAGCAGGAGCCGGGCGCCACCCAGTGCGGCACCCACAGGATCTGGTAGCCGTTCTGGAAGAAGCGGCTGGTGCGGTAGTCGGTGGAGCCGGGCGCCGGCTGGAAGTCCTCGATGCCCAGCCGGTCGTAGATCTCGCCGTGCGGCCCCGCGGCGGTGCCGGCGGCCGTGCCCGAGCCGATGCCGGCGCGGGCGAGGTAGCCGGAGATCACCGGCTCGGCGTTCTTCGCCGAGGTGACCGTCACCGGCGAGGTGGAGGTCAGGTTGCCCGAGCCGATGTCGAGCAGCGCGAGCTTGGGCGGCACCGCGCCGCCGGCGCTCCACCCGCCCGCCATCACCTTGGCGACCGGCGCGCGGAACGCCACGTTCGCCACGTGGACGTTCACCGCCTCGAAGGTGGCCCTGTAGCGCTGCAGCACCGCGAAGGCCTTGGCCTGGTCGGCGCCGTCCACCACGAACGGCCCGCCCATGTAGCGGATCACGTGGTCCTGCGTGGGCGGGGCGCCGGTGCCGCCGCTGGCCCAGTCGTACGAGAGCGCCGGGAACCCGCCGTCGTACTGGATGGCGAAGTCGTGGGCGGTGAGCGAGGCCTTGGCCGGATCGATCGCCCAGTAGACCGCCACGTCGTTGCGGATGAGCTGGTAGACGAGGCCGTACGCCTTGATGGCGTCGCCCGGGTCGGCCGCCTGCGGGCAGCCGGCGGGCTGGCCGGTGCCGGTCGCGCCGTCGGTCTGGAACTGGTAGCAGCGGTCCGTCGGGATGACGAGGGAGCCGCGGGAGAAGACCTTGGGGCCGGGCTGCAGGTCCCCGCAGGTCGGGGCGAGCAGCGGCAGCACGCCTGCGACGAGCGCGAGCGGGGCGAGGCCAGGCCAGAGCTTACGACCAAGAGACGAGCGAGCGGGGGTCATGGTTACACTCCTCGGTGGCGGTGGAGCCTTAGCACACGCTGCGTGAAGCGGACGAGGGGCCGCTCGCCCCCTGCGCCCCCACACGTCCGGCACGCACACACACGAGGGTGACGCCGGTTGACCGCGCCGGAGGGCCGTGCGATCCCGGCGGCGTGCCCGAGCCGCTCCCGAACGCCGGCGCCGCGCCCGCCCCGCCGGATCCGCCGCGGACGCTGGTGGGGACCTGGGCGATGGCCATCCTGGCGATCGCGCTGGCGAAGGCCGTGGCGCTGGTGGAGCCCACCGGGCTGCTCGGCGCGAACCTGGCCGGCGTGGCGGCGTTCGCGTTCATCGCGCTCCCCGACGCGCGCCTGCGCGCGCGAGGCGAGGGGTGGGACGCCTACGGCCTGCCCTGGCACGGCGCCCGCGATCCGCGCACCTGGCGCGCGCTCGGGCGCGGGGCGCTCGCGGCGCTCCTCGCCTGCGCGGTGGTGTTCCCGCCGTTCGTGGCGGGCTTCTGGGCGTACGCGGAGGTGCTCCCCCGCCTGCCGGAGGGCCTCGCCCGCGCGCTCGCGCCCTACGCCGGGGCGCCGCACCTGGCGCCGCGCCTCCCGGACCACGCGCTGCGGCTGGTCGCGGTGCAGGTGCTGGTGGTGGCGCTCCCGGAGGAGCTGTTCTACCGAGGGTGGATGCAGACGTCGTGGGCGCGCACCGCGCCGGGGGAGGGGCGGACCGTGCTCGGCGCCCGGCTCGGCGCGGGCTTCCTGCGGACCCAGCTCCTGTTCGCGGCGGGGCACCTCGTCACGCTCCAGCCCTGGCGGCTCGCCACGCTGCTGCCCGGCCTGCTCTTCGGCTGGCTGCGCGCGCGCACCGGCGGCCTGGTCGCGCCGGTGCTCGTGCACGCGGCGTCGAACCTGCTCCTCGCCACCCTCGAGGCCTCCTTCTACCGGTGACAGGCCGGAGGGCGGGCGCTAAGTAGGGCAGCGCCGGGGTGCGGCCGCACCGCCCGGCGCGAGGGGCACGGCATGACACCGGGATCGGGAACCATCCGCGAGATGCTGGAGGACCTGGAGGAGCGCACGCTCCACCCGCGCGCGGCGCGCTCCGCCGCCTCGCGCGGCCGCGCCCGCCCCGAGGAGCCGGATCCGGAGCGCCCCGCGTTCCAGCGCGACCGCGACCGGCTGCTGCACTGCAAGGCGTTCCGCCGGCTGGCGGGGAAGACGCAGGTGTTCCTCGCGCCCCGCGGCG
Source organism: Anaeromyxobacter dehalogenans 2CP-C (assembly GCF_000013385.1). Lineage (GTDB taxonomy): Bacteria > Myxococcota > Myxococcia > Myxococcales > Anaeromyxobacteraceae > Anaeromyxobacter > Anaeromyxobacter dehalogenans_B. Next base: position 2,922,784 of record NC_007760.1, on the reverse strand, counting down.
ACCACTACCGCACCCGGCTCACGCACACGCTGGAGGTGGCCCAGGTGGCGCGGTCCATCGCCCGCGCCCTGCGGCTGAACGAGATGCTGGTCGAGGCGATGGTGATGGGCCACGACCTCGGCCACACGCCGTTCGGCCACGCCGGCGAGCGGGTGCTGAACCAGGAGGTGCCGGGCGGCTTCCACCACGTGGTGCAGTCGGTGCGGGTGGTGGACGTGCTCGAGAAGGACGGCCGCGGCCTCAACCTCACCGCCGAGGTGCGGGACGGGATCCTCCGGCACTCGAAGGGCAAGGGCAACGTGCTGCTCAAGGGCTCGGGCGAGAAGGCGCTCACGCTCGAGGCGGAGATCGTCCGCATCGCGGACATCGTGGCCTACGTGAACCACGACCTCGACGACGCGCTGCGCGCCGGCCTGTTCGCGGAGGCCGACCTGCCGGCCGACATCCGCCGCACGCTGGGCGGCGGGCGCTCCGAGCGCTTCGCCACGCTGGTCCACGACGTGATCCGCCGCTCGGACGTGGACGGCGGCGGGCACATCGAGATGTCGCCGGACGTGCACCAGGCGCTGCTGGCGCTCCGCGACTTCCTGTACGCGCGCGTCTACGAGAACCCGGTCGTCCACGACGAGTTCGTGAAGGCGCAGCGCATCCTGCGCGATCTCTGGGAGTGGTGCCTGGAGGACCCGGCGCGCCTGGCCACCCGCCACGGCGTCGTCCCGCGCGACGGCGAGGGGCTGGAGCGCGCCGTCACCGACTGGCTCTCGGGGATGACCGACCGGTTCGCGCTCGCGACCTGGGAGGAGCTGTTCGTGCCCCGGCCCTGGTCGCTGCTGTAGGGGCCGGCGGGCGGAGCGCTACGCGTTCGCGAGCGACGACACCGTCACCTGGAGCGTCCGGCTCACCGAGACGACGCTCCCCTCGGGCACCTCGATGAAGCCGTTCGGCGCGAGGAGCCGCGAGGCGAAGCAGACCGCCTTCACGCGGCGGTGCGGCCGGACGCGCGGATCGCTCTCCGGCGTGTCCGGCCCGATCTCGTCCAGCTCGCAGGGGACGATGCCCTCGAGCAGCGCGTAGAACAGCGGGCCGCCGCGCCGGGTGGCGACCAGCGACCGGCCGTTGGTCGCGACGAAGCACAGCCGCGAGGGCCGCTGCTCGCCCACCTCCCGGCACCACGCCTCGAGCTGGCGCACGGTGCGGGCCAGCGCGCGCCCGGCCACCTGGGCGTCGAGGTCCAGATCGTCGAGCGCTCCCTCGTCGCGGAGCAGCTTGAGGAACCACATGAACGCGTGCTCGGAGTCGGTGTCGCCGGCGATGTTGCGCCGCAGGAACTCGGGGAGGCCCTCGAGGAGCCTGGGCTTCACCTGGTCGAAGCCCTCGATGGCGCCGTCGTGGGCGAACAGCCACCGCCGGAACCGGAAGGGATGGGTGTTCTCGTCCTTCGCCGTCCCGAGCGTGGCGCGGCGCGCGTGGACCAGCACCGCCTCGGAGTCCACCCGCCCGACGAGGTCGGGGAGCGCGAGCGCGGACGGCGCACCCGTGGGACGCTTCCCGAGCAGGACGCTGCCGGCCTGGTAGTAGCCGAACCCGTACGCGTCCGGCAGCACGTCCCCGTCCTGCAGGGACACGTTCGCCCTCAGCCGGGCGAGCTGGCACCGCATGAGGTTCGGATCGCTCTGGAGGATGGCTGCGAGCGCGCCCATGGCGCTCCTTCCTGGTCGTCCGGCGTGGCGGTGGCCGCCACCCAAAGAGTAATAACGCGGGGCTCCGACGTGGACAGCCCGACCGTGCGCGCCGCGGAGGCTCGCTGCGTTTGACAGCTTCCCGAACGCGCCGCTAGGATGCCGTAACCCGGCGAAACCGCTGGGCCTCCTCGCCGGGCTCCCGCACCATCATGAGCGACGACATCGCCGTCGGTATCGATCTCGGAACCAGCTACAGCTGTGTGGCCACCGCCCAGGGCGACGAGGCGCCGCCCGCCGTGCTCCCCAACGAATGGGGGGAGCGGACGCACGCGTCGGTGGTGTCGTTCCTCGACGACGGCACGGTGCTGGTCGGCAACGACGCGAAGAAGAACATCATCACCAACGCCGAGAACACCGTGTACTCGGCGAAGCGCCTCATCGGCCGCTTCTACTTCTCCGACGAGGTGAAGAAGGCGCAGGCGGTGATGCCGTACCGGATCGTCGAGGGGCCGAACAACTCGGTCCGCATCGGCGTCCGCGACAAGATCTTCTCGGTGCCCGAGGTCTCCGCGCTGGTGCTGAAGGAGATGAAGGCCATCGCCGAGACGGCGCTCGGGCGCGAGGTGAAGAAGGCGGTCGTCACCTGCCCGGCCTACTTCAACGACAACCAGCGCCAGGCCACCAAGGACGCCGGCCGCATCGCCGGGCTCGAGGTGCTGCGCATCATCAACGAGCCCACCGCGGCGGCGCTCGCCTACGGGTTCGGCCGGGACATCAACCAGAAGATCTGCGTCTACGACCTCGGCGGCGGCACGTTCGACGTGTCGATCCTGGAGATTGGCAAGGACGTGTTCGAGGTGCTGTCCACCGCCGGCGACACCTACCTCGGCGGCGACGACTTCGACGACCGGATCATGACCTGGCTCGCCGACGACTTCCTGGCGAAGCACGGGCTCGACCTCCGCCAGAACAAGTTCTGCCTCCAGATGCTGAAGGAGGCGGGCGAGCGCGCCAAGATCGACGTGGGGCGCGACGGGGTGGCCGCCATCCAGGTGCCCGGCATCTGCCAGTCGCCGGAGGGCGAGGTCATCGACCTCGCCCAGAAGCTCACCCAGGACCAGTTCAACCGGATGGTGATGGACCTGGTGCAGCGCACGTTCAAGGTGTGCGACGAGGCGCTGCAGTCGGCGCGCCTCACCGCCGGGGACATCGACGCCGTCATCCTGGTGGGCGGGCCCACCCGGCTGCCCATCATCCGCAACAGCGTCCGCCACTACTTCCAGCGCGAGCCGATGACCGGGGTCGATCCGGACGAGGTGGTCGCGCTCGGCGCCGCGATCCAGGCGCGCGCGCTGCTCTCGACCACCGCGGCGACCGCCGGCCAGGCCAGCTACCTGCTGGACGTGACGCCGCTCTCGCTGCGGGTCGGCACGGTGGGCGGGTTCACCGAGAAGATCATCGAGAAGAACACCCCCATCCCCATCGAGAAGTCGAAGACCTTCACCACCAGCCGCGACGGCCAGGACCGGGTGCGGATCCGCGTCTACCAGGGCGAGTCGAACCGCGCCGACGGCTGCGAGCTGCTGGGCGAGTTCGAGTTCACCGGGTTCCGCATCGGCTACCGCGGCGAGGTGCAGATCCAGGTGACGTTCGAGATCGACTCGAACGGCATCGTGAACGTCTCCGCCACCGACCTGGAGACCGGGCAGAAGACCTCGACCACCATCAGCCTCTCCTCCGGCCTCTCGGAGCAGGACCTCCGCAAGGCCATCGACGACAACGCGGGCATCGAGCTCGCGCGCGGCCCCCGCGCGGCCTGACCGGCCGGGCGGTCCGCGGACGGACGGGACGGAATGGACGCGCAGTTCCTCATCGAGGTGGAGACGCTGGCGGCCGCGCTCGACCAGCTCGACTACTACGGGGTGCTGAAGATCCCCGCCACGGCCACGCCGCCGGAGATCAAGGCGGCCTACTACCGCGAGTCGCGCACCTTCCACCCGGACCGCTACGCGGCGGTGCCGAGCGCCGAGGTCCGCGACCTGGTGGGCCGCATCTACCGGCGGGTGAACGAGGCGTACACGGTGCTGCGCGACGACCGGAAGCGCGCGCGCTACCTGGCCGACATCTCCGGGCCGGACCGCGAGCGCAAGCTCCGCTTCACCGAGGCCGACGAGGCGGCGGTGAAGGAGGAGCAGAAGCGGAAGCTGGAGGAGCAGCTCGGGCAGACGCCGAACGGCCGCAAGTTCTACGCGGCCGCGCTCACCGAGATCCAGGCGGGGCGCTGGGAAGCGGCCGAGCGGGCGCTGAAGAGCGCGCTCATGTACGAGCCGGCCAACGCCCGCTTCAAGGAGCAGCTCGCGCTGGTGGCCGCCGAGGCCGAGAAGCTCCGCCCCAAGGGCGACTACCGGATCAAGTAGGCGTGACGCTCGACCTCGCCGTGCTCGCGGTGCTGGCGCTGGCCGCGGTGGCCGGCGCGATGAGCGGCGCGCTGCGCCAGCTGGTCGAGCTGGGCGGCGCGGTGCTGGGCTGGCTCGCGGCGCGGCACCTCGCCGGCGCGGTGGCGGGCGGCCTCGACCGCTGGATGCCGGGGCTGGTGGCGCGCGCGGCCGCCCCGGCGCTCCTGTTCCTCGGCACCTGGGCGCTCGTGTCGCTGGTGGGCGCGCTCGTGCTGCGCGCCACCGGCGTGTCCGCGGTGGTGCGCGGCCCGGCCGACCGCGGGCTGGGGGCGCTGCTCGGCGGGGCGAAGGGCGCGCTGGCGGCCTGGGTCCTGGTCTCGGCGCTGCTGCTCGCCGCCGCGGGGGCGCCCCGGGCGCTCGGGCTCGACCTGCGCGGGAGCGACTTCGCCGCGCTGGTGCGGTCGCACGACCTGCTCGAGCGGCTCGACCTGGAGCAGGCGCGCGCGCTCGAGCGCGCGCTCCACCGCTGAGCGCGCTCAGCCGCCGGCGAGCCGCTCCGGCCCGTCCGCCGCCACGATCCCCGGCCCGATCGCCTCGAGGCGCGCGCGGACCCAGGGCGCGTCGAGCAGCACGCGCGTGCCGCTCCGCTCCGGGGCCTCGAAGAGCAGCTCGGCGAGCACCTCCTCCACCACCGCGCGGAGCCCGCGCGCGCCCGCCCCGCGCTCGCGCGCGAACGCGACCAGCTCGCGCAGCGCGCCGTCGGTGACGTCCAGCTCCACGCCGTCCGCCGCGAGCAGCGCGCGCATCTGGCGGAGCACCGCGTCCGGCGGGCCGGTGAGCACCTCCAGCAGCGCCTCGGGCCCGAGCTCGTCGAGCTGCACCACCACCGGCAGCCGGCCCAGGAACTCGGCCAGCATCCCGTACTCCACCAGGTCGCGCGGCCGGATCCGCCGGCGCGGCGCCGCCGCCCCCGGCCGCGCCGCCCCGAAGCCCAGCGAGCGGCCGTCGCCGCCGTAGGAGAACAGGTCGGAGAAGGTCCCGGCGCAGACGAACAGGATGTCGGTGGTGTCCACCGGAACGGTGTCGCGCCGCGCCCACTGCGGCCCGCCCAGGCCGAGCGGCACGTGCACCTCGCGCCCCTCCAGCAGCTTCAGGAGCGCCTGCTGCACGCCCTCGCCGCCGATGTCGCGCTGGCCGGCGCCGCCGCGGGCCGGCTGCGAGCGGCGCGCGATCTTGTCCACCTCGTCCACGAACACGATGCCGCGCTGCGCCTCCTCGATGGAGTGGCTCGCGCGCAGCAGCAGCTCGCCGATCATCGTCTCCACGTCCTTGCCGTAGTAGCCGGCCTCGGTGAACTCGGTGGCGTCGGCGACGTGGAACGGGACCTCGAGCACGCGGGCCAGGTGGCGCGCGAGGTGGGTCTTGCCGCAGCCGGTCGGGCCGATGAGCAGCACGTTCGACTTCTGCAGCGCCACCTCGCGGCTGGCGCGGCGCAGCGCCACGCGCTTCACGTGGCTGTACGCCGCCACCGCCAGCGCGCGCTTCGCGGGCTCCTGGCCGATGACGTACTGCGAGAGCCGCGCGTGGATCTCGCGGGGGGTGAGGACGGGGAGCGGCTCGTCGAGGCGGAGCGGCGGCTTCACACCCTGAACGGTATGGCCGGGCCGCGGCGCGGCAACGACGCGCCGGGCGCGCGCCGGGACGCGGCGCCGCTCAGCGCCCGGCCAGCGCCCAGCCGATCAGCTTGTAGAGCAGGCGGGCGCCCACGTTGCCGTCCCAGTCGCCGCCCTCGGGGCCGGGCGAGACCTCGACCACGTCGAAGCCGACGATGCGCCGGCCGCTCCGCACCACCGCGCCGACGAGGTACGCGGCCTCCTGGAACGAGAGGCCGCCCGGCACCGGCGTGCCGGTGTGCGGGCAGAGCGTGGGATCGAGCCCGTCCACGTCGAAGGTGACGTACACCTCGCGCGGCAGCGGCTCGACGATGCGCCCGACCTGCGCCGCCCAGGGCTCGCCCTCGAAGCGCGCGCGGGAAAGCGCGGCGTCGTGGTGCTGCACGATCCGGCCGCCCGACGCCGCCGCGTAGGCGTGCTCCTCCTCGGAGAGGTCGCGCAGGCCGACCTGCACGATCCGGGACAGCTCCGGGAGCCGCTCGGCGGCGTTGTAGATCACCGAGGCGTGGCTGTACGTGAACCCCTCGAACGCGACGCGCAGGTCGGCGTGGGCGTCCACGTGCAGGAGGCCCATGCCCGGGTGGCGCCGCGCGTGCGCGGCGATGGCGCCGAGCGCGGTGGAGTGGTCGCCGCCCACCAGGCCGACGGTCTTGCCGCGGGCGAGCAGCCCGGCGACGCGGTCCTCCACCCAGGCGTTCACGCGCCCGCAGGCCTCGTCCACCTCGGCGGCCGCCCGCGCCAGGTCCTGCCGGCCGGGCACCAGGCCACCGGCGGCGATCACCGGCTCGGCGGCCGCGCGCGCCTCGCGGTCGAGCCGCGCGATCTCCTCCGGCACCGGGAGCATGTGGATGCCGGCCTCGTACGGGCGGCCGGTCTCCACGTCGAACAGGTCCACCTGCCGGCTCGCGTCGAGGATCGCCTCCGGGCCGCGCGAGGTGCCGCCGCCGTAGGAGGTGGTGGCCTCGAACGGCACCGGGACGAGCACCACGCCCGCGTCGCGCTCGGAGTGGGGGAGGCCGAACACGCCGGAGCCGGGCTGCGCGGCGGCGGAGGGATCGAAGGTCATGGCGGGAGTCTAACGCGGAGGGGCGGGGCGCAGCCCGGAACCAGTCGATCGCGGCCCTGACCGCGCGCCGTCAGGCGCGCCCGCGGGGACCCTCGCGCGAGCGCGCGAGGTCACGGGCCCCGCGCAGCAGGGTGGGGGCCCCACGGAGCTCCGCTCCGTGGGGCGGGGCGCAGCCCCGTCAGATGACCGGTCGCGCGGACGACTGGATCTGGAGCTGCACCAGGCCGATCTGGCCGTCGTCCGCCGGCTTGAAGGCGAGCTCGGAGAGCTTGGCCTGCCGGTAGACGTCGAGCATCCGCTCCTGCCCCAGGCGCCACACCGACACCATGGTGCACGCCGTGGAGTGGCCGCAGGCGTCCTCGCCGTCGAGGCAGACGTTGAGGGCGACCGGCCCCTCCACCGACTCGATCACGTCGAGGAAGCTGATGTCCACCGGCATCCGCGCCAGCGCGTAGCCGCCGTGCGGGCCGCGGGTGGAGCGGACCAGGCCGGTGTCCACCAGGGTCTTCAGGATCTTGGCGAGGAAGTCCTCCGGCACGTCCATCTGCCGGGCGATCTCGCGGAACGGGACCACGGAATCCTGCGGGATCGACGCGAGATAGATCATGGCCCTCAGGCCGTAGTCGATCTTCCGTGAGATCCGGAGTACGTGCTGCATGAACGCTCGCCTTTCCGCGCGCCGGCCCCTCTCCCTTCCGGGCGCGCGCCGACCTGGAGAGACGGCTATCCTATCACGTTCGAGGTGCACAATTCATGGGTGAGCCGGCTGCCGGGCAGGGCGTCAACGGAAAGATAGACCTGCATTCCCACAGCAAGGCGTCTGACGGCCAGTATCCCGCCGGCGAGGTAGCCGAGCGGGCGAGCGCGGCGGGCGTGGGCGTGTGGGCGCTCTGCGACCACGACACCGTGGCGGGGATGGACGACGCGGCGGCGGCGGCCGCGCGGCTCGGGCTGCGGCTGGTGCCGGGCATCGAGCTCTCGGCGTTCCTGGAGCGCCGCGAGATCCACCTGCTCGGCCACTTCGTGGACCCGGCGCACCCGCGCCTGCGCGCGTTCGAGGACTTCCTGGCGCTGCGCCGGCGCGAGCGCATGCAGCGGATCGTCGAGAAGCTCGGCGCGCTGGGCCTGCGCCTCCAGGTCGAGGACATCGAGAAGTGGAGCGGCGGCAAGACCATCGGCCGCCCCCATGTCGCGCGCGCGCTGGTCGAGCTGGGCGCGGTGGCCACCGTGAAGGAGGCCTTCGACGCCTACCTCGGAGAGGGGAAGCCGGCCTACGTGCAGCGCTACCGCCTCGAGGCCGACGAGGCCGTCCGCCTGGTGCGGGCCGCCGGCGGCACCACCACGGTCGCGCACCCCGGCGTCTCGAAGCTGGAGCGCTGGGATCTCGAGCGCCTCCGCCAGGCGGGCGTGGAGGGGCTGGAGGTCTACCACGTGGATCACAACCCCTCGGTGCGCGAGAAGTACCTGCGCATCGCCGAGGCGCTGGACCTCGTGCCCACCGCCGGCTCCGACTTCCACGGCGAGGCCGTCGCGCCCGACCGCCACCTCGGCGACGTGAGCATGCCCGAGCACGAGCTGCAGCGCCTCGAGGCGCGAAGGCCGTAGCACCCTCGCAGCCACGCGAGGCGCAGCCGACTCAAGCCACCAGCGCAGCGACTCACGCCACCAGCAGGGAGGGGCCCCGACGCCCTTCGGCGAGCTCAGGGCGGCGGGGCGAGGGCGCAGCGAACGCGGGCAGCAGGGAGGGGCCCCAGCCGCAGGCTGGGGAGGGGTGCAACCCCTCCCCGCGGGGACCGCTCGCGTGCCCGCGCAAGCGGGCGCGAGCGGTCACGGGCCCCGCGCAGCAGGAGTGGGGCCCCGACGCCCTTCGGCGAGCTCAGGGCGGCGGGGCGAGGGCGCAGCCCTCGTAGTAAATGAGCCCGACCAGCGGGGGCGCTGGCCGGGCCCGGGGAGGGCTGCGGGGGGAGGGTTCCCGCTAGCCCCGGAACAGCGTGAGCGACGCGCGCGTCCACTCGATCATCGGCGACCACCAGACGCCGAAGATCAGGATCAGGACCGAGAACGCGCCCAGCATGAGCTGGTAGCCGGGCTTCGCCGCCATGGGCTTCGGCTCGGCGAACGGCACGTCGATGAACATCGCCCGGACGATCCGCAGGTAGTAGAAGAGCGACACCGCGGTGTTGAGCGCCGCGATGATCGCGAGCAGCGCGTACCAGTTGCCGCCCGGGCCGGGGACGCGCTCGAACACGGCGTAGAACAGGTACCACTTGCCCGCGAACCCGGCGAACGGCGGGATGCCGGTGAGCGAGAACAGGAAGATCGCGAACGCGACGGCCGCGACCGGCGCCCGCTTCGACAGGCCCCGGTAGTCGAGGATCGACTCGGAGCCGGTGGACTCCGCCACCCAGATGACGACCAGGAACGCGCCCAGGTTCATCACCAGGTAGACGAGCATGTAGATCATCACCGACTGCACGCCCATCGCCGAGACCGCCGAGAGGCCCATCAGCATGTAGCCGGCGTGCGCGATCGACGAGTACGCCAGCAGGCGCTTCAGGTTCGTCTGCTGCAGCGCGCTCAGGTTGCCGAGCGTCATGGTGACCGCGGAGATGACGCCGATCACCGCCGGCCAGGGGATCCCGCCCAGCGCCTCGGCCAGGCCGGTGGTCGGGGAGGCCGGGCCGCTGAACGCGGACAGGAAGAACCGGAGCGCCAGCGCGAAGCCGGCCGCCTTCGGGCCCACCGAGAGGAACGCGGTGAACGGGGTGGGCGCGCCCTCGTACACGTCCGGGCACCACATGTGGAACGGGACCGCGGCGATCTTGTACGCGAGGCCCGCGGCGACGAACACCGCGCCCACCACCAGCGCGAGGCGGGTGGCCGCGAGCGACAGGCCCGACGCCTGGATGGCCGCGATGCGCGGCCCGAGCTCGAGCAGGCTGGTCGTGCCGGTGAGGCCGTACAGGTAGCTCATGCCGAACAGCATTACGCCCGAGGCCACGCCGCCGTAGATGACGTACTTCAGCGAGCCCTCGGCGGCCTTGCGGTCCGCGCGGCGGAAGCCGGCGAGCACGTAGCTCACGATCGAGACGAGCTCGATCGACATGTACATCATGAGCAGGTCGGTCGCGCTCGCCATCATGAACAGGCCGAGCACGATGGCGGTGAGCAGGCCGTAGAACTGGCCCACCCGCGAGGCGTCGAAGTCCTTGCCCTGCGCGGTGATGAGCACGGTCAGCGCGCCGGCGCCCAGGAACAGCCACTTGAAGAAGATCGCGAACGCGTCGTTCGCGAGCATGCCGTTGAAGAGCGCCTGCGCGTCGGCGGGCTGCTGCGCGAGCAGGGCCGCCGCCGCCGCGAACACCACCAGCGAGGCCGCGCTCAGCCAGGCCACGCGGGCCGCGCGCTTCTTCCAGGCGATGTCCAGCACGAAGAGGACCAGCGCGCCCACCGTGAGGGCCGCCTCGGGGCGGAACCACGCGGTGGAGCGCAGGTTCTCTTCGACCAGTGGGATGAGGTCCGTCATGCGTCGCCCCTCGGGCCTACAGCGGCTTGATGTTCTGGATGAGGGCGTGCAGGGCCGGGTTGATGACGCCCAGGATCGCCTGCGGGTAGAAGCCCAGGTAGATGCAGATGACGGCGAGCGGGTACAGCGACATGCGCTCGCGCCAGTTCAGGTCCGGGTAGCCCTTGTAGACCGGGTTCAGCTTGCCCAGGAACATCCGGTGGATCGCCCACAGGTAGTACGCGGCGGTCAGGACGACGCTGGTGGCCGAGATGATCGTGTAGGTGGTGAACACCGGGAACGCGCCCGAGAACACCGTGAACTCGGAGATGAAGCCGGCCAGGCCGGGCAGGCCCAGGGAGGCGAAGAACGCGAGGCCCATGATGGCGCTGTACTCGGGCAGCTCCTGCGCCAGGCCGCCGAACTTCTCGATCTCGCGGTGGTGGGCGCGGTCGTAGATCACGCCCACGATGAGGAACAGCATCGGGCTGATGATGCCGTGGGTGAAGAGGTTCAGCACCGCGCCCGAGATGCCCTGCGGCGTCATCGCCGCCATGCCGAGCAGCGAGAAGCCCATGTGCGAGACGGAGGAGTACGCGATGAGCTTCTTCAGGTCCTTCTGCGCGAGGCAGACGAACGCCGCGTAGATGATGTTGATGACGCCGAACACCGCGATGGCGCCGGCCGCCCAGGCGGTCGCGTCGGGGAGGATCCCGTAGTTGAAGCGCAGGATGCCGTAGATGCCCATCTTCAGGAGCACGCCGGCCAGGATGACGGAGATGGGCGTGGGCGCCTCGACGTGGGCGTCGGGCAACCAGGTGTGGAAGGGGAACATCGGGATCTTGATGGCGAACCCGATGAACAGGCCGATGAAGACGATCTTGGCGAAGGAGAAGCCGAGGATCGGGGCGGCGTTGCGGAACTGGCCGGCCGCGCCCTGCTTGGCGAGCTCGATCAGGTTGAAGGTGTGGCCGCTCGACCAGGAGCCGTCGGCGAGCTGCGCGGGCGCGCTGTTGTAGTAGATGCCGATGATCGCGAGGAGCATCAGCACGGAGCCGGCGAGGGTGTAGAGGAAGAACTTGATCGCCGCGTACTCCTTGCGCGGCCCGCCCCAGATGCCGATGAGGAAGTACATCGGCAGGAGCATGATCTCCCAGAACACGTAGAACAGGAACATGTCGAGGGCGACGAAGGTGCCCATCATGCCGGTCTGCAGCAGCAGCAGCATGGCCATGTAGCCCGGCACCATCCGCACCGAGAAGTGCTTGGGGTGGTGCGGGTCTTCGTGGCCGTCGTCCACCATGCCGGCCATCTCGGCGTCCTTCTTCCCCGACCACCACGGCATCGACGCGATGGTGGCGATGAAGGAGATGAGGCCGGACAGCAGCACCATCGAGATCGAGATGCCGTCCACCCCGAAGTAGAACTCGATGTTGAAGGCGCGGATCCAGGTGAAGTGCTGGACCAGCTGCACGCCCGTGGCCGACGGGTCGTACATGCGCCACGCGGCGATGGCGGCCGCGAAGGAGAGCGCGCTCGTCACGAGCGCGATCCAGCGGGAGCCGTCGTCGACGAGCTTCTTGTCGAGGCGGAGGAAGAACTTCGCGGCCAGCAGGACGACGATGAGCGCCGACCCGATGACCGGGAAGAAGGTGGCCCAGCTGAGGACGTTTCCTGGCGTGAACATGACGCGCTCTCCCGGTTGCTACGAGATGAGGAAGTTGAGCAGGACCACCACCAGCGCGCCCCCGAGCGCGCCGTACAGGTAGGTCTGGACCTTGCCGGTCTGGAGCGAGCGGAGGTACCGGCCGCACTCCTGGGTGACGCTGGCGACGGCGTTCACCGCGCCGTCCACGAGGTACTTGTCGATGGCGCCGTCGATGTTGGCGACCACGCGGGTGACCGTGCCGGCCAGGAGCACCAGGCGGTCGATCACGTTCGAGTCGAACCAGGACGCGGCCTGCGCGACCTTCATCGACGGCTTCAGGACGGCGACCGCGTACAGCTCGTCCACGTAGTACTTGTTGTAGACGACCGTCCAGACGCCCAGGAACTTCTCGCGCAGCCGCGCCGGGACCTCGCTCCGCGCGTCCTTGAACAGCAGCATCGCGAAGAACCAGCCGACCGCGCCGGCCAGCACGCCGATCGCCTGGAACATGTACTCGGTGGAGTGCGACAGGTGCTGGAACGGCACGCCCTCCTGCGCGGTGAGCGCCGGGGCGAGCCAGTGCTCGAGGATGGGCGCCTTGCCGGTCCAGGCCATGGGGATGCCCAGGAACAGCGTGAAGAAGGAGCCGAGCGCGAGCAGCGAGAGGACCAGCGTGACGGTCCAGGGCGACTCGTGCGGCGTGCCGCCGTGGTGGCCGTGGTCGTCGTGCGCCGGCGCGTGGGCGGTCGCCGCGGCGGCGGCCGGGGCGTGGACCGCGTGGCCGTGGGCCGGGGCGGCGTGGCCGTGCGCGTGGCCGTCGGCGTGGACCGCGCCGTCCGAGGCGTGGACCGCGACGGCCAGGTGCGACATGGCGGCGGCGCCGGCGGAGTGCGGGTCCTCGTTGTGCTCGTCGTGGTGCCCGGCGTTCCCGCGGTACTCGCCGGTGAACGTCATGTAGTACGACCGGAACATGTAGAAGCTGGTGCCGGTCGCCGCGATGATGCCGACCACGAAGATGGCCGGCCCGAGCCACGGGGTGGGCACGCCGAACAGCGCCAGGTGCCCGCTGGTGAACGCCTTGTAGAGGATCTCGTCCTTCGAGTAGAAGCCGTTCATCCACGGGAAGCCGGCGATGGCCCAGCACGCCGCGAGGTAGGTCCAGCGCGTGATGGGCATGTGCTTCTTCAGCCCGCCCATCTTCCGCATGTCCTGCTCGTGGTGGCAGCCGAGGATCACCGAGCCGGAGCCGAGGAACAGCGTGGCCTTGAAGAACGCGTGCGTGAGCAGGTGGTACGCGCCGGCCCAGTACGCGCCCACGCCGACCCCGATGAACATGAAGCCGAGCTGGGAGACGGTGGAGTAGGCGAGGACCTTCTTGATGTCGTACTGGAAGAAGCCGATCGACGCGGCGAAGATCGCGGTCGCGGCGCCGATGAGCGCCACCCAGCCCATCGCGCTCGCCGAGAGCGCGAACAGGAAGTTGAGGCGCGCCACCATGTACACGCCGGCCGTCACCATGGTGGCGGCGTGGATGAGGGCGGAGACCGGCGTCGGGCCCGCCATCGCGTCCGGGAGCCAGACGTAGAGCGGGATCTGGGCGCTCTTGCCCATCGCGCCGACGAACAGGAGGACGCAGACGAGCGTCAGGAGCGAGACGCCCCAGATGCTCGAGCCGGCCAGGTGCTCCTTCACGCCGGTGGACTCGATCACCACCTGATCCCGCAGCTCGCGGAAGTTCATGGTGGGGCCGACCTTCACGTCGTGGACGCTCGGGGCGAGCGCCTGCGACTGCGCGGCGGTGGCGGCGCCGGCGGTGGCGTTCAGCTCGGCGAGCGGCTGGTAGTCGTTGTTCCGCAGCCCGCTGCCGGTCCGCGGCGTCCATGCGCCGCCCAGGGCCCAGAACAGCAGGAACAGGCCGGCCAGGAAGCCGAAGTCGCCGAAGCGGTTCGCCACGAAGGCCTTCATGCCGGCCTTCGCCTTCTCGGGGTCCGTGTACCAGAAGGCGATGAGCAGGTACGAGGCGAGGCCCACGCCCTCCCACCCGAAGAACATCACCGCGAAGTTGTCGCCCATCACCAGGAGCAACATCGCGAAGACGAACAGGTTCAGGTAGCTGAAGAACCGCCAGTACGACGGCTCGTCGTGCATGTACCCGATGGAGAAGACGTGGATGAGCGAGCCGATCCCGGTGATGACCAGCACCATCATCATCGAGAGCGGGTCGAGCGCGAACCCGAAGTCCACCGTCATGCGGCCGGCGGTCATCAGGTTCCAGAGCGTGTCCTGGAGGAAGCGCTCCTCGGAGGGGAGCCGCAGCATCTGGGCGAACGCGACCAGCGCCACCCCGAAGGCCGCCAGCATCGCGGCCACCGCGATGCGGTGGACGATCTTCCTCCCGAACAGCTGCTGCAGCTTCCAGCCGATCAGCGCGTTGACGGTCGCGCCGATGAGCGGGAACAGCGGGATGAGCCAGAGGTAGCCGACGTTCGTGACGGCGATCCGGCCGAGCTCGTGAGCGGTCTCGTGCATCGGCTACTCCCGCATCAGGTCCGCGGCGCGGACGTCGATGGTCTTGAACGTCTGGAAGATGGCCAGGACGATGGCGAGGCCCACCGCCGCCTCCGCCGCCGCCAGGACGATGACGAACAGGGCGAAGACCTGCCCGGTGACGCCGCCGCCCGAGTAGTGGTTGAAGGCGACGAAGTTCACGTTGGCGCCGTTCAGGATGAGCTCGACGCCCATCAGGACGCCGACCGCGTTGCGCCGGGTGGCCACGGTCACGATGCCGAAGGCGAACAGCAGGGCGCCGACGACGAGGAAGTGCGAGAGCGAGATCTGCATGGCGTTCTCCGGCCGGTCAGTCGGCCTTGATCTCCTTGCGCGCGATGACGATGGCCCCGACGAGCGTCGAGAGCAGCACCAGCGACGCCACCTCGAACGGCAGCAGCCACCGCGAGAGGAACGCGTCGCCGATCGCCTGCGTGGTGGGCGCGAGCGGCGCGGCGGCCCCCGCCTGCCACGGGGTGAGCAGCGCGACCGCCAGCAGCACCGGCGCGCCGGCCACGAACAGCAGGAACCCGCCGAACAGGCCGAAGCTGGTGTTGGAGACGTTGATGTCGGTGATGCGGTTGGTGAGCATCACCGCGAACAGGATCAGCACCAGCACGCCGCCGATGTAGATGAGCAGCTGGGTGACGGCGACGAAGTCCGCCGAGAGCAGCACGTACAGCGAGCCGGCGCCGAGCAGCGCCACCAGCAGGCCGAACGTGCTGTAGAGGATGTTGCGCGAGAGCGCGACGCCGGCGGCCCCGGCCACGGTGAGGACCGCGAGCGCGTAGAACAGCACGTCCGGCAGGCCCAGGCCGGCCGCCTCCGGGCGCGGCGTGGCCAGCGCGGCGGGGCGGATCACCTGGGTGGTCATGTAGCCGACGAAGGCGATCACCGCGACGGTGGCGACCGCCCAGGTGGTGAGCTTTCCTCCCTTGGATTCCATCGGCGGCCTCACTTGGACTCGGGGTTGGCGGCGGGGGCCGCGGGCGCGGCCGGCGCCTCGGCGGCCGGCGCGGCGGGGGCGGCGGCGGCCGCGGGAGCAGGGGCGGCGGCGGGCTTGGCCGGCGCGGGCGCGGCGGCGGGGGCCGCAGCGGCGGGCGCAGCGGGAGCGGCCGCCGCGGGCTTCGCGGCCGGGGCCGCCTTCGCGGCGGGCTTCGCCTCGGCCGGCTTGGGCGGCTCGGGCGGCAGGAACTGCGGCGCCGACCGGTCCCAGGCCATGGTCTCGAGGCGCTGGCGCACCAGCGAGCCCAGCGGGACGCGCGGGTAGTACTCCGCGTTCTTGTCCACCTTGTAGACCGGGAACGGGTTCATCGGGTCGGCCCAGCGGAACACCAGGTTCCGGATGTGCTTGTGCGTGCCCTCGAACTCGCGGGTGTGCTGGATCGAGCCGGTGGGGCAGGGCTCGACGCACAGGCCGCAGAACATGCACTTCGCCTCGTCGATGTCGAACTGGGTGACGACGCGCTGCTTCGGGTTGGCCGCGTCCTTCTCGAGCGAGATCTGGATGCAGCCGATCGGGCAGGCGCGCTCACAGGCCTGGCACCCGGTGCAGATGCCCGAGTCCACCTCGAGGAACCCGCGGTAGCGCGGCGGGAGCATGTCGCGCACCGGCATGGGCGTGCGGTCCGGGTACTGGACCGTGGTCGGCCGGCGGGCGAGGTACGAGAGCGTGATCGAGAGGCCGTGCCAGAAGGACTTCACCGTGTCCCGGATGGCGCCGGTGTACGCGCGGACGGTCTGAGGCATCGTTCCGGTCCCCTTACCAGTTGGTGAAGTCGACGCGGTCGCCGACCGCGGAGATGTTCCGCCGCGTCAGGCGGAGGAAGGAGAAGCCCGCCACGATCGCCGCGACGAGCATCAGGCCGCCCACCACCGGCGCGGTGGCCGGGACGCGCGCCACCAGGATCTGCCAGAGCAGCGTGGCGACGAAGCAGACGAAGGCGAACGGGACCAGGTACTTCCAGCAGAGGCTCATCATCTGGTCCACGCGGATGCGGGGGAGCGTCCAGCGCACCCACACCACCACGTTGAGGAGCACCAGCGTCTTCGCGACGAAGACCAGCATCGAGGCGAGCTGCAGGCCCCACCAGGCCAGGCCGGGGAGGTCGCCGGCGCCGCGCGCCGCCGCGAACACCTCGGGGCCGGCGAACGGCACCTGCCAGCCGCCGAAGAACAGCGTCACGCTGATCGCCGACATCACCCAGAGGTTGCCGAACTCCACCAGGAAGAAGAGCGCGAAGCGGAAGGCGGAGTACTCGGAGAGGTAGCCGGCCACCAGCTCCGACTCGGCCTCGGGGAGGTCGAACGGGGTGCGGTTGCCCTCGGCGAGCTGCGCCACGAAGAAGATCGCGAACGCGACCATCGCGAACGGGTTGGTGAGCGCGTGCCACTCCCACGGCCAGGCGCCCTGCGAGCGGATGATGCCCTGCATCGAGAGCGTGCCGGACATCAGCACCGGCACCATCACCGCCAGGCCGGCCGGGATCTCGTAGGAGATCACCTGCGCGGCGGACCGCATGCCGCCGAACAGCGCCCACTTGGAGTTGGAGGACCAGCCCGCCACCAGGATGCCGACCACCACCAGCGCGGTGACCGCGGTGATGTAGAAGATGCCGACGTTCAGGTCGGCGGCGATCAGGCTCTCGCCGAAGGGCAGGGCGACGAACACCAGCGCGAAGCCCACCAGCACGAAGTACGGGGCCGCGCGGAACAGGAGCCGGTCGGCGTCGGCGGGGATGAGGTCCTCCTTGAGGAGGAGCTTCACCGCGTCGGCGATCCACTGGAAGAAGCCGGCCGCGCCCACGCGGTTGTAGCCGATGCGGCTCTGCATGCGGGCGCTGACCCGCATCTCCCACCACACCGTCATGCCGGAGATGACCGCGCCGAACGACACGAGGATCAGCGCCAGCACCGCCATCGCCACCAGCCAGAGCGCGTACTGGCCGGTCTGCGACCAGCCGGAGACGTCCACCCCGGCGGCGCGGAGCGCCGCGGCGAGCATGGCGGGCTTGGAGAGCGGCGAGAGCACCAGCACCGCGGCGAGCAGGACGGTGGGCAGGCCGAAGCCGACCGCGAGCGTCGCGAGCACGACGCCGCGGGCCGTCCGGCCCGGCCCCTTGCTCAGGTCCTGGTTCTTGATGGCGGGGGCGTTCATCGATCGATCTCCGGGGCGACGACGTCGAGCGACGAGATGAGGGCCACCAGGTCGGCGACCATCAGGCCGCGCGAGATGTCCTCGATGATGCACATGGCGGTGAACGAGCCGGTGCGGGCGCGCACCCGGTACGCCTTGTTGGTGCCGTCGGAGATCACGTAGTAGGCCAGCTCGCCGCGGGCGCTCTCGACGCGCCCGAGCGCCTCGCCCGCCTCCGGCTTGATGTTGCGCGGCACCTTGGCGGTGATCTCGCCCTCCGGCAGCGAGTCGAGCGCCTGGCGGACGATCTTCGAGGACTCGGCCATCTCCAGGCAGCGCACGTAGTACCGGTCGAACGAGTCGCCGGCGGTGCCGAAGAAGCCCTTGCCCACCGGCACGTCGAACTTGAAGTTCGGGTAGGCGCCGTAGGGGAGGTCGCGCCGCACGTCCCAGTCCACGCCGGAGCCGCGCAGGTTCGGGCCGACCAGGCCGTAGTTGATCGCCATCGGGCCCGGGATCACCGCCACGTTCGCCAGGCGCTTCACGTAGATCTCGTTGAACGAGATCAGCCGGTCGAACTCGGCCAGGAACTTGTCGAAGTGGTCGAGGAAGTGGAGGACCTTGTCCCGCCAGCCCTCCGGCAGGTCGAACGCGACGCCGCCGATGCGGTGGTAGTTGTAGGTCAGCCGCGCGCCGCAGAGCGCCTCGAGCAGGTCGTTGATGGTCTCCCGCTCGCGGATGCCGTGGAGCATCGGGGTGAACGCGCCGATGTCCATGACCATCGTGCCCACCGAGACGAGGTGGGAGGCGATGCGGCACAGCTCGCAGGAGATGGCGCGCAGCCACTGGGCCCGCTGCGGCACCTCGATCTTGAGCAGCCGCTCGACCGCGATCGCGTAGCCCTCGTTGGCGAACATCGCCGCCACGTAGTCCACGCGGTCGGTGTACGGCATGAAGCCGGGGTAGCCGACCAGCTCGCCGATCTTCTCGATCGAGCGGTGCAGGTAGCCGACGTCCGGCGTGGCGCGCTTCAGCACCTCGCCGTCGGTCTCCACCAGGAAGTTGATGACGCCGTGGGTGGACGGGTGCTGCGGGCCGAAGTTGAGGATCATCTCCTCGTTCTGGCGGTCCACGCGGCGGAGGATGAGCTTTTCCATGTCGTCTCCCTACGCCTTGGGGGCGGCCGCGGCGGCGTCGGGCGCGGCGGGCGGCGCCGCCTTCGCGGCGGCCTCGGCGCGGCGCTGGTCGTCGAGCCGCTTCAGCTCGACGAGCGGGTTCTCGCGGACGTTGGAGATGCCGTGCCAGCCGCCCGCCTCCTGGTAGTCCTTGCGCAGCGGGTGGCCCACCCAGTCGTCGGGCAGCATCAGGCGGCGCAGGTCGGGGTGGCCGGTGAACGTCACGCCGAACAGGTCGTAGACCTCGCGCTCGAACCAGTTCGCGGTCTTCCAGACGCCCTCGACGGTCGGGACCACCGGCGCGGCGCGGTCCGCCTCGACCTTCAGCACGATCGAGTGGCGGTGGCGGTACGAGAGCAGGTGGTAGACGACCTCGATCACGTTCCGCTTCGGCCAGTCCACCGCGGTGAGGTCCTCGAGAAAGTCCATCTCGAGTGCGGGCTCGGCGGCGAGGAAGCGGGAGACCTCGACGATCCGCTCCGCCTTCACCACGCAGAACGCGTCGATCTTCGGCTCGGACAGCGGGCCGACGTCGTCTCCGAACCGCGCCTTCAGCCGCTCGTGGATTTCATGAGTCGTCATTCGTCCCTCTTCTACGGTACAGGGCGAAGCGGTACGCCCCATCCGAGCGTTCCGCCCCGCCCCGTCCTGAAACAGCCGGTCAGCGAGATGCGAGTGGGCAGCCGGGAAGGCGCTAGGCACCCTCCGCCTGCGCCGCCGGGCGACGCTTGGTGGACCAGGGCTCGCTCCGGACGATCTCCTGGAGCCGGAGGAGGCCTTCGGTGAGCGCCTCGGGGCGCGGCGGGCAGCCCGGGACGTAGACGTCCACCGGGATGACCTTGTCGACGCCCTTGCAGACCGAGTAGCCGAGCTGGAACAGGCCGCCGCAGTTCGAGCAGGAGCCCATGGAGATGACGTACTTCGGCTCGGGCATCTGGTCGTAGAGCAGGCGGGCGCGCTCGGCCATCTTGTAGGTGAGCGTGCCGGCCACGATCATGAAGTCGGCCTGGCGCGGGGAGGCGCGGGGGATCGCGCCGAAGCGCATCAGGTCGGCGCGCGGGCCGCCGGTCTGCATCAGCTCGATGCCGCAGCAGGCGAGGCCGAACGTCAGGTAGTAGAGCGAGCTCGCGCGCGCGAGGTTGATGAGGTTGTCCAGCTGGCTCGTGTGGAGCAGCGTGACCTCGCCGCCGATCCCCGGGTCCATGCGTGCCGCCATGTGCGAACCGCCTCCTGCCTTGCGCGTCCTGCGTTTGACCGCGATCAGTCGATGAACCGCTCGTGCAGCCCGACTTGTTCCGTCAGGCGGCGCGGCGCGGCTCGGCCCGGGCAGGCGCCTCCTCGCTCGGCGCGCCCAGCGTCTTGATCCACTCGAGGTCGCCGTGCGCCCAGGCCCAGGCCAGCCCGACCACCAGGATGCCGGTGAAGACCAGCAGCTCGAAGAAGGCCACCCAGGCCATGCCCGGACCCTGGGCCACCCAGCCCTTGAAGACGGCCACGACGGGGAAGGTCAGGGCGATGTCCACCTCGAAGACGAGGAAGACCAGGGCGACGAGGTAGAAGCGCGGGTTGAAGTTGAACCACGCAACCCCGACGGGGCGCTCGCCGCACTCGTAGATGGATGCCTTCTCGGGGTTGGGCCACTTCGGACCCAGTGCGCGGGATGCCGCAATTCCACCGAGCGCGAACCCGACGGCGACCACCGCGAAGACGAGTACGGTACCGAAATCGAAGCCCATGGCTGGCGACCCTTTGTGGACCTATCCTGTCGGCAAATCTAGGGAAACAGGCGGGCGGAGTCTACAGAAGGGGAACCTGATGTCAAGGGGTGGAAACCCGTTGACAAAGGCCATTGGGGCGGGCACTTAACGGGCTCCCCACCCCGACCAGTACCCACCTATGCTGACACCCCTGCAGATCTACTTCCCGATCGGCGTAGTCCTGCTGGTGGCGGTCGTTCTCGCCTTCACGATGCTCGGCCTGGCCAACGTGCTCGGACCGCGCAGACCCAGCCTGGTGAAGCAGACCCCGTTCGAGTGCGGATCGGAGCCGATCGGCTCCGCGCGCGAGCGGTTCGGCGTGAAGTTCTACGTCGTGGCGCTGCTCTTCATCGTGTTCGACATCGAGGCGATCTTCCTCTACCCGTGGGCCGTGCTGCTGCTGCCCGACGGCCAGGGCTACCCCGGCCTCGGCTGGCCCGGGTTCATCTCCATGGGGATCTTCGTGTTCACCCTGGTCGCGGGCCTCGTCTACGTCTGGAAGAAGGGCGTCCTCGACTGGGCGGATTAGAGAGGAGCGACCGCACATGGCATCGGAGCTCGACGGGCTGCCCGTCATCGCCACGCGCCGGGAAGAGGCGGAGGGGTTCCTCCAGGGCCTCGTCTCGAAGAGCCTCGGCTGGGCGCGAAAGTACTCGCTGTTCACCTATCCGTTCGTCACCGCCTGCTGTGGCATGGAGTACATGACCATGGCCTCGGCGCGGTACGACTCGGACCGCTTCGGCGCGGCCATGCCGCGGTTCTCGCCGCGCCAGGCCGACCTGCTGATGGTCGTCGGCACGGTGAACTGCAAGCAGGCGCCCATCCTCCAGCGCATCTACGAGCAGATGGCCGATCCGAAGTGGGTGATGGCGTTCGGCGTCTGCGCCAGCTCCGGCGGCTTCTACGACAACTACGCGACGGTGCAGGGCATCGACCGCATCATCCCGGTGGACGTCTACGTGCCGGGCTGCCCGCCGCGGCCGGAGCAGGTGCTCGACGGCATCATGCTGCTCCAGAAGAAGATCCAGAACCAGTCGCACAAGCTCATCGACCGCAAGCCGCTCCCGGTGATCGCGGGCGGCCCCGGCCGGTAGGCGCGAGGACCCTCATGTCCAAGGCCGTGATCGCCGCGCTCGTCGAGCGCTTCCCGGATGCCGTCCACGCCCCGTACGAGGGCGTCGGCGGCGACGACTGCGCGTTCGTGGAGCGGAGCCGGATCGTAGACGTGTGCCGCTTCCTGAAGGAGGAGCCGTCGCTCGCCTTCAACATGGCGCCGTACATCACGGCGGTGGACTACCTCGGGGCCACGCCGCGCTTCGAGGTCGTCTACAACCTGCTCTCGACCGTGCACAACAAGCGCGTCCGCCTGCGGGTGAAGGTGCCCGAGGGGCCGGAGGGCGTCGTGCCGTCGGTGACCGGCCTGTGGCGCGGCGCCGACTGGTTCGAGCGCTACTGCTGGGACATGTACGGCATCCCGTTCTCCGGGCACCCGGACATGCGCCGGCTGCTCATGTACGACGAGTTCGAGGGGCACCCGCTCCGCAAGGACTATCCGCTGCGCGGTCGCCAGCCGCTGGTGGTCGAGCGCGAGGTGCACGACATCTTCCGCGGGCCCGGGCCCGCGTCGCGCGACTAGCGTTTCTTTCCACGCCGCCGGGCCGCGCTCTCGCGCGGTGGCGGCGGGCGCCCCTCCGGAAGGACCGGGCGCGCGGAGGACGAGATGAGCGAGGCGAAGGGAGTCGGAGGCATCGATCCGCGGGCGACGCCGGGCAGCGCCGGCGCCGGCGAGCGGCCGCCCATGGGGACGGTGTCCCGGGCGGGCGACGGCGAGCTGTACGCGCCGATGCCCTCGAAGCACATGGTCATCAACCTCGGCCCGTCGCACCCGGCCATGCACGGGGTGACCCGCGCCGTGGTGGAGCTGAACGGCGAGATCATCGAGGAGATGAAGCTGGACATCGGCTTCCTCCACCGCGGCTTCGAGAAGAGCTGCGAGAACGTGACCTGGGGCCAGGTGTTCCCGTACACCGACCGGCTCAACTACGTCAGCTCCATCATGAACAACGTGGGGTTCGCGCTGGCGGTCGAGAAGCTCGCCAAGCTCGAGATCCCCGAGCGCGCCCGGTACCTGCGCGTCATCACCAGCGAGATCCACCGCATCTGCGACCACCTCACGCTGGTGGGCGCCATGGCGATGGAGCTCGGCGCGATGACCGTGTTCCTGTACGGCATCGAGGCCCGCGACCTGCTCTGGGACCGCCTCGCCGAGCTGTGCGGCGCGCGGCTCACCTCGAACTACGCGCGCATCGGCGGCGTGGCCCGCGACATGCCCGAGGGCTGGCAGGAGAAGACGCTGAAGGTGCTGGACCGCGTGGTCGCGATCCGCGAGGAGATCGGCCAGCTCCTCAACCGCAACCGCATCTTCATCGACCGCTGCCTGAACACCGGCAAGGTGTCGCGCGAGGACGCGCTCGAGCTGGGCTTCACCGGCCCGTGCCTGCGCGCCTCCGGCGAGCCGTACGACATCCGCAAGGCGGCGCCGTACCTGGTCTACGACCGGCTCGACTTCGACATCCCGGTGGGCTCGAACGGCGACAACTTCGACCGCTACCTCATGCGCATGGAGGAGATGCGGCAGTCGGACAAGATCATCCGCCAGTGCTTCGAGCAGATGGCGCCCGGCGAGATCATCGTGCAGGACTTCCGCTACGCCCTGCCGCCCAAGCCGCTCGTGTACGGCACCATCGAGGGCGTGATGGCGCACTTCAAGCTGGTGATGGAGGGGATCAAGGTCCCGGCCGGCGAGGTGTACAGCTACACCGAGGCCGCCAACGGCGAGCTGGGCTTCTACGTCGTCTCCGACGGCGGGGGCCGCCCCTACAAGCTCGGCCTGCGCGCGCCGGGCTGGCCGATGCTGGCCGCCCTGCCGGTGATGACCAAGGGTTCGCTGCTGTCCGACCTCATCCCCACCTTCGACAGCATCAACATGATCGGCGGCGAGGTGGAGCAGTAGCCTCGCCCGGGAACCAGGAGCCTCCGATGGCTGAAGAGAAGAAGCCCGACGCCGCGCCGCCCAAGCCGCCCGGCCCCCCGGCGCCGCCGCCGCCGAAGAACCCCGGCTTCGTCACCGCGATCGTGGACGGGAAGGAAGTCGTGGTGAAGCCCGGCACGACCGTCATCGAGGCGGCCAAGGCGGTCGGGATCGACATCCCGTACTACTGCTACCACAAGCGCCTCAGCATCGCGGCCAACTGCCGGATGTGCCTGGTGGAGATGTCGAACGCGCCCGGCGGCAAGCTCATGCCGGCCTGCCAGATGCCGGTGGCCGAGGGCGTGACGGTGAAGACCGACACGCCGCGCGTGAAGGACCAGCAGCGCGCCACGCTCGAGTTCCTGCTGCTCAACCACCCGGTCGACTGCTCCATCTGCGACCAGGCCGGCGAGTGCAAGCTGCAGGACTACTACATGGCCTACGACCGGCAGCCCTCGCGGCTGGACGTGCCGAAGGTCATGAAGGGCAAGCGCGTCGAGCTCGGGCCCACCGTGACGCTGGATCAGGAGCGCTGCATCCTGTGCACGCGCTGCGTCCGCTTCATGCGCGAGGTGGCCGAGAACCCGCAGCTCGGCGTCGCCCAGCGCGGCAACGAGAGCTTCATCACCACGTTCCCCGGCCAGCCGCTCGACGACAAGTACGCCGGCAACGTGGTGGACATCTGCCCGGTCGGCGCGCTCACCTCGACCGACTTCCGGTTCCGCGGCCGCGTGTGGTTCATGAGCTCGGCCCGCTCCGTCTGCACCGGCTGCGCGCGCGGCTGCAACACGTTCCTCGACTACCTGAACGACGTCACCTACCGGTATCGCCCGCGCGAGAACGACGCCGTGAACGAGGAGTGGATGTGCGACGACGGGCGCACGTCCTACAAGTACCTGAACGCCGGCCGCGTGCTGGTGGCGCGCGAGGGCCGGGGCGCGAACGCGCAGCCGCTCCCCCGCAAGGTCGCGCCGCGGCGCGCCGCGGAGGTGCTGCTGCCGCACGTCGCGGCGGGCTCGCTCGCGGTGCTGCTGTCGCCGGTCGCGTCGCTCGAGGACCTCCTGGTGGCCTGCAAGGTCGCGAAGGAGGGGCTCAAGGTCGGCGAGGTCTACGCCGGCGGCCGCGCCGACGGCTGGCAGGACGACTTCCTGAAGCGCGCCGACGAGAACCCCAACCGCAAGGGCCTGGAGCTCGCCGCGGCGGCGTACGGCCTCGCGGTCCGGCCGTTCGCGGACCTGGTGGCCGCGGCCGGCGCCGGCAAGGTGAAGGGGCTCTGGGCGGTCGGCACCGAGGTGCCCGACGCGAAGGCCGCCGAGAAGCTCGGCGCGCTGGAGATCGTGGCGCAGTCGTACGGCGACGCGGCGCTCGCGCAGCACGCCGCCGTGCTCCTGCCCGCCTCGCCGCACTCGGAGATGGACGGCACGTTCGTCAACTTCGAGGGGCGGGCGCAGCGCTTCGAGATGGCGTACTTCCCGAAGGGCGAGTCGCGGCCGCACTGGGCGCTCGCCGCCGAGCTCGGGGCGGCGCTGGGGCTGCCGCTCGCCTTCGCGAGCGGCCGCGAGGTGTTCGCGGCCCTGGGGCCGCAGCTCGGGAGCGCCCTGGGCGACTTCGCCTGGGACTCGCTGCCGTCCACCGGCAGTCGGCTCGGGATCGTGCCGCTCGCCGCCGGGACCGTGGACGGCCGCCTGCCGGGCAACCGCGACCGCGTGCCGTCCGAGACCACCGAGGATTACCGCCGCGCGATGTCGCGCACGTCGTAGGAGGGAGAGCCGGTGAACCGATTCTTCGGAATGCTCCTCGTCATCGCGGCGACGCTGGCCGGCCTGGTGCTGCTGTCGGCCGGGTTCTACCTGGCAGCCGGGTGGCTGGGCTGGGGCTTCAACGCGCTGACCGGCTGGATCAGCGGGTCGCCGGGCGTCTCCCGCGCGGCCGTGTACTACGGCGCCTCGGTGGCGAACGTCGTCACGCTGCTGCTCGTCGTGCTGATGATCAGCTCGTCGCTGCTGACGGTGGCCGAGCGCAAGTGGTCGGCGCTCATCCAGAACCGCATCGGCGCGAACCGCATCAAGGTGTTCGGCTCGGCGCTGGGCGGCATCCCGTTCCTCGCCGCCGACGCGCTCAAGATGCTCACCAAGGAGCGCATCGAGACCACCGGGCGCACCCGGGTGCTCTACGAGCTCGCGCCGATGCTGGCGTTCGCGCCGGTGTTCGCGCTGTTCGCGATCATCCCGGTGGGGCAGGGGATCGAGCTGAACCAGATCCCGGGCCTGGCGGGCGCCGCCGCCGCGGGCGCGGTCGAGCAGATCGCGCTGCAGGTCTCGCGCACCGACACCGGCCTGCTCTACCTGTTCGCGATCGCCTCGCTCCAGGTGTACGGCACCGCGCTCGCCGGCTGGGCGTCCAACAACAAGCTGGCCCTGCTCGGCGGCGTCCGCGCCTCGTCGCAGATGATCAGCTACGAGGTCTCGCTGGGCCTCTCGCTGGTCGGCACGATGATCGCCTACCGCACGCTCCGCCTGGAGGAGATGGTGGTGGCGCAGGGGACCCCGGTGCTCGGCCCGGTGCCGGCGCTCGGCCTGCTGCTGCAGCCCATCGGCTTCCTCATCTTCTTCGCCAGCGCGTTCGCCGAGACCAAGCGCGCGCCGTTCGACCTCCCCGAGGGCGAGAGCGAGATCGTCGGCTACTTCGTCGAGTACTCCGGCATGAAGTTCGGCCTGCTGTTCCTGGCCGAGTTCGCCGAGATCGTGGTGCTCGCGGGCGTGATCACCGCGGTGTTCCTGGGCGGCTGGCACCCCATCCTGTTCGAGGGCTGGCTGCGCCAGAACCTGACGCCGTTCTGGTTCGCGGCGGTGGGCGCCGGGGCGTTCATCGCGAAGATGATCGTCATGATGTGGCTGCAGCTCACCATCCGCTGGCTGCTGCCGCGCTTCCGCTTCGACCAGATCCAGAAGCTGTGCTGGAAGCTGCTGCTCCCGGCCGCCCTGGTGAACGTCTTCGTGACCGGCGGCGCGCTGCTGCTCGATCCGAGCGGCCAGCTGCTGGCCTGGATCGGCATCCTCACCATCGTCGTCATCGCCGTCCTCACCGCCGCGGTCGGCCGCGCGCCCGCCCCCGCGGCGGGGCACGGCGCCGCCCACGCCGCCGCCGGACACTGACGCCATGCCCTACCAGCTCGAGAACCGCCCGCCGGACCTGCGCGAGTCGATGTACTTCCCGGAGATCATCCGGGGCATCGGCACGATCACGAAGCACTTCCTGAAGAACCTGTTCTTCTCGCGGGACGCGAACCCGGACATCCTCGCCCGCAAGCGCGGGGGCTTCGGGCACTCCGACAACGTCACGCTGCAGTACCCGGAGGAGCGGGCGCCCTACGCGCCGGCCTACCGCGGGCTGCACCGGCTGGTGCCGCGCGAGGACGGGAAGCCCCGCTGCGTCGCCTGCTACATGTGCGCGACCATCTGCCCGGCGCAGTGCATCTACATCGAGGCGGCCGAGTACCCGGACGATCCGGTCGAGAAGTACCCCGCGAAGTTCGTGATCGACGAGCTGCGCTGCATCGTCTGCGGCTTCTGCGTGGAGGCCTGCCCGAAGGACGCCATCCGCATGGACTCCGGCGAGCACACGCCGCCGTCCTACGAGCGCTCGGCGCAGATCTGGGACGAGAAGCGGCTGCTCCGCGGCCCCCCGGTGTCGTACCAGTACGATCCCTGGCTGCGCCGCGGCTCGCCGTCCATCCCGCCCGACAAGCTCGAGGAGATGCGCGCGCGCGCGAAGCCGTTCCCGACGGTCGCGACCGACGAGGCCAGCCAGACGCCGGGCTTCTCGGTGCGGGCGCTCGCCGCCGAGGCGAAGGACCGGGCCCAGGCGGCCCGGAAGTAGGCCCGGCCCGGGCGTCCCGAGGCCCCGCCCGCCGGCTCCGGCGGCGGGGCCTTCGTGCGTCCGGGAGGGAGGCGCCGTGACGCGGGCGATCACCAGGGCGCGGGGCGCGCTCGCCACCCTCGCGGCGCTCGCCGCCGCGGCGGCGCTGCTCGACCTCGGGGGCCTGCACCGGCTGGAGGACGGCGACTCGATCGTCCCGGTGCTGGTCGCGCTGCAGCGCTGGACGCCGTTCTACTGGGACCAGGAGCGCTACGGGATGCTGGTCCCGCTGCTCGCGCTCCCGGTCCGCGATCCGCTCTGGAACCTGCTCCTGCAGCGCGCGCTGCTGGGCCTGGCGGGCCTCGCGGCGGTGGTGCTGCTCGCCCGCCACGCGCTCGGCGCGCGGTGGCGGCTCGCCGGCGCGCTCGCGGTCGCGGCGCTCCTCGCCGCCGCGCCGGCGCCGTGGCTGTTCGAGTACCTCTGGAGCCAGCCCTACGGGCTCTCGCTGGCGCTGGCGCTCGCCGGCCTCGCCGCCGCCGAGCCGCGCCCCGACCCGGACCGCCTGGCGCCCGCGCTGCCCGGCCCGGGCCGGATCGCGGCCGGGCTCGCCCTCTGCCTGGTCGCGCACTGGGTGAACGCGGCGGTGGGGCTGGTGCTCCTCCCGCTGGCGGTCGCGCGCGCCGCGGTGGACCTCGCGCAGGGCGCGAGCCGGCCCGCGCTCCGGCTGCGCCTCGCCACCGAGGTGGCGCTGCTCGCCGCCGGGCTCGGGGCGGGCCAGGTCATGATCCGGCTCTACCCGGTCCTCACCGGCAACCTGCTCCGGCTGCCGCTCGGCACGCTCCCGCCGCACGAGTGGCCGCGGGCCTGGGCCGCGCTGCTGGGGCGCGCCTGGGAGGCGTCCGGGCGGTGGCCGGCGGCGCTCGGCGCCTGCGCCGCGGCGGGCGTCCTGGTGCAGCTCGCCTGGCCCGCGGCGCGGCCGCACGCGCGGGCGGCGCTGCTCCGCGCGGCCGCGCTCTGCCTCGCCGCGCTCGCGTACGCGCTCGCCGCCGGCGTGCTGCGCTGGGTCGAGGTGAACGCGTACCACTGGCGCTACCTCGCGCCGGCGGCGGTGCTGGTCCACCTCGCGGCGGTGTCGCTGCTGGCCGATCCGGTCGCGCGCGCCCTGCGGGAGGGGCCGCTCGCCCGGGCCGTGGCGCTGGCGCTGGTCCCGGCGGCGGCGCTGGCCGTGGCCGGCGCGCCGTCGCTCGCGCGCGTGCGCGCGGACCTGGACGCGGCGGCGGGGCGCTACACGGCGGACGTGCTCGCGGCGCGCTGCCGCCTGATCACCGGCGACTACTGGTCGGTGTGGCCGGCCGTCTGGCACGCGGCCTGGGTCGCGCACGCGCGCGGCCTCGACGCGCCGGTGCACGGGCTCGCGCACCGCGCCAACCCGACGGCGCCGGACTGGGCGGGGACGCCGCGCGAGGCGCTGCGGATCTGCCGGGTGCGGGGGAAGGAGGCCGAGGCGGAGCGCGCGCTGCGCGACTTCCGCCTCTGGCCGGTGCGGGTGCTGGAGCGGCGCGGGACGGTGGACGTCCTCGCGCCCGCGCCGCCCTCGAGCCCCGCGGGTGCTAGAGGCCGAACGTCGCGCCCACCATGAAGGTGAACGTGTCGTCGTCGTAGTCGCCGAAGTACGGGTGCAGCGCGATCTCGCCGACGAGGCGGACCTTCGGGGCGATGTTGAAGTACGCGCCGGCGCCGATGCGCATCGCCAGGCCGGTGGCCGAGTCGTCCACCGTGCGGCGGAGGCCGGTGAACGGATCCGGCACGTCCACCTCGAGCGAGGCGTGGTACAGGCCGAGGCCCAGGTCGCCGTAGACGCCGACCTGCGGCGCGAGCGCGACCGCCAGGCGGGCCGCCGGCATGATCGTGAACACGTCGTTCGTCACGTCGTAGCCGTAGCCCAGGTCGTCGGACAGGTGCGACCAGCCGACCGAGCCGACGCCGACCAGCATCACGTTCGGCGAGATGCGCTGGAGGTCCATCTCGCCGTCGAGGCGGAGGGCGAGGCCGTCGAGGTCGCCCGAGTCGAAGCCGATGAGGCCGCCGAGGCGCATGGAGGGCTGCGACGAGTACCGGGACTGCGCGGACGCGACGCCCGGCAGCGCGAGCAGCGCGGCGAGGGCGAGGGTCGTGAGGCGGGGAGCCGACGTCATCATGTTCTCCTGATCGTGAATGGTCCCTACGGAACGAGGCGGCATCCTAAGCGAAAGCGCGCGCACGCGGTGAGCCCTTCGCGAGCCCACGCGCGCGCCCGGCCGGGGGCGATGGGCGTGCGCCGACGCGGCGGTGCGGCGAGGTGCGCGGCGCGCGGGGGAGAGCCCACCCGGCGGCGCGGCGGGCGCTACGCGGCCCGGATCCCGCGCCGCGCCGCCACGTACGCGGCCACCGCGAAGCCCATCACCACGCCCGCCACCGGCGGCCCGACCACGTCCACCCAGTCCACCGCGCGCACCGGGTGGAACATCCGGACCAGCGCGGCGCCGAGGTCGAGGCCGGCCTGGCCGCCACGCATCGCCTTCAGCGCGGCGAGCAGCGCGGACGCCAGGTACGCGAGCGCCGTCCCGGCCAGCGCGCCGGCGAGCCCGCGCGCCGCCAGCCCGCCCAGCGTGGCGGGCGTGCCGTGCGCGGCCGGCGGGGCCGCCTCGTCCAGCGCCGCGGGGATCTCGCGCGAGCGCCAGGGCACGAACCGCTGCAGCATGAGCAGGCCCGGGATGGCGCAGGGGACGGTGAGCAGGAAGAAGTCGCGCCAGCCGATGGCGTCCACCAGCGCGCCCGCAGGCGGCCCGGCGAAGGTGCGGCCGAGCGCGAAGATGCTCGAGAACAGCGCGTACTGCGTGGCGCTGAAGCGGCGCTGGGTGAGCCGGAGCAGGAGCACGCCGAACGCGCCGGTGCCCATGCCGCTGGTGGCGGCCTCGAAGGCCACCGCCGCGTACATGACCGGGCGGTTCACGCCCGCGTCCACGATCGCGACGTAGCCCAGGTTCGAGACCGCCTGGAGCAGGCCGAAGATCCACAGCGCCCGGCCGACCCCCCACGACGTGCACAGGATGCCGCCCAGGAACGTCCCGGCGATGGTGGCGACGATGCCGATCGTCCCCTGCGCGATGCCGATGTCCACCGGGTCGAAGCCGAGCTGGCCGAGGAACGGCGACACGAGCGCGGTGACCAGGTTGTCGGCGAACTTGTAGAGGAACAGGAACGCGGCGATCTCGAGCGCGCGCGCGTGGCGGAAGAACCCGACGAACGGCTCCCAGATCGCCTGCCGCAGCGTGCGCGGCGGCGCCGGCGGGACGTCGGGCTCGGGCGCCTTCACGGTGGCCACGGCGAACGGCAGGAAGCTGGCCGCGATGGCGGCGAACGTGGGGGCCCAGCCCAGCTTCGGGCCGAACGTGTTCACCACCCGGCCCACGAACATGCCGGCGCGCGCCAGCGCGTTGCGGGCGCCCACCGCCACGCCGCGCTCCTCGGGCCGCAGCACCTCGACGGTGTACGCGTCGTAGGCGATGTCCTGGGTGGCGGAGGCGAACGACACCACCAGCGTGAGCAGCGCCACCAGCGGCACGGTGGGGTGGCCCGAGCTCGCCGCGAACGCGGCCAGCGACGCGACCAGCATGGCCTGGCCGACGAGGATCCAGGCGCGCTTGCGGCCCCAGGCCGGCGCGAAGCGGTCGATGATCGGCGACCAGACGAACTTGAACGCGTACGGGATCTGCGCCGCGCTCACCAGCCCGATGGTCTTGATGTCGATCCCCTCCTGCTGCATCCAGTACGGCACCGTGTAGAGGACGATGCCGAGCGGCAGGCCGGACGGGAACGCGAGCAGCGCCACCACCCCCGTGCGCCAGCTGGTGAACGCCTTGCGGAGGGCCTCGCGGGTGGTGGGCTGGGTGGGCACGCAGCCGGGAAAGGTAGGCGAGATGGGCGCCCGCGTCGAGCGCCCGGCGAGGCGGGCCGATCTACCGCACCGGACGGACCGCCCGCGCGAACGCGTCCGGCGGGAGCGCGTTCAGCACCTCGCCCCGCCGCGCCCAGCCGCGGCGCGCGGTCGTCACCGCGAAGCGGAGGTACCCGAGCGCCGCGACCGAGTGGGCGTCCACCGACAGGACCAGCGGGATGCCGCGCGCGCGCGCCGCCCGGATCCAGCGGGGCTCGAGGTCGAGGCGGCGGGGATCGCCGTTCACCTCCACCGCGCCCGGCGCGCCGGCGAGCGCGTCCAGGACCTCCTCCACCCGGCAGGCGTACGGCTCGCGCTCGCCCAGCAGCCGCCCCAGCCCGTGCCCCCAGATCTTGAACACCGGGAGCGCCATGGCCCGGGCGAGCCGGCGCGTCATCTGGTCCTCGTCCATGCGCATCCGCGAGTGGACGCTCGCGACCACCACGTCCAGCCGCTCCAGCACGTCGTCGGGCCAGTCGAGCGCGCCGTCCTCGAGGATGTCGGCCTCGGTGCCCTTCAGCAGCCGGATCGAGACCCGCTCCTGCACCCGGTCGATCTCGTCCCACTGCCGCCGGATGCGGTCGCGGTCGAGCCCGCCGGCGTAGCCGGCCGAGCCGGAGTGGTCGGTGACCGTCAGGTACGCCATCCCGAGCGCCTCGGCGGCGCGGGCCATCTCCTCGACGCTCGCCCGGCCGTCGGACCAGGTGGTGTGGCAGTGCACCATCCCGCGCACGTCGCGCTCCTCGACCAGGTCGGCCGGGAGCGTCCCGTCCAGCGCGGCCTCGATCTCGCCCTGGTCCTCGCGCAGCTCGGGGGGCACGTACGCCAGGCCCAGCGCCGCGTAGAGCGCGGCCTCGCTCGCGATCCCGACCTTGGCGGCGGGGTCGGGCGCGGCCTCCGGCGCCGGGGCGGCGGCCCCGCGCTCGCGCGGCGGCAGGCGGAAGAGCCCCCACTCGCTCAGGGTGAAGCCGCGATCGCGGGCGATGCCGCGCAGCCGCACGTGGTGCGCCTTCGAGCCGGTGAGGTGGTGGAGCAGGGTGGGGAAGTCCTCCGGCGGCACCACCCGCAGGTCCACCTGCAGCCCGGAGCCGAGCCGCACGCTCGTCTTCGTGTCGCCGCTCCCCAGCACCGCCGCGACCGACGGGTGGCCGGTCAGCGCCGCGGCGAGCGCGGCGGGGTCGCGGGACGCGGCGACGAGGTCCACGTCGCCCACCGTCTCGCGCCCGCGCCGCGCCGACCCGGCCAGCTCCACCGCCTCGGCGCCCGGCACCGCGCGCAGGTGCGCGAGCAGCGGCCCGGCGGCGGCCAGCGCCTCGGCGAGCAGCACGCGCCGGTCGGCCTCGCGCGCGTGCAGGCGGGCGATGCCCTCCAGGATCCGCTGCTCGGTCTTCTCGCCGAAGCCCTTCACGCCGCGGACGCGCCCCTCCCGGCAGGCGGCCTCGAGCTCCGCGACGCTGGCCACCCCCAGCGCCGCGTGCAGCGCGGCGATCTTCTTCGGGCCGAGGTCCGGCACGCGCAGCAGCTCGAGCACGCCGGGCGGGTGGCGCGCGCGCAGCCGCGCCAGCAGGTCGGTCGAGCCGGTCGCGTGCAGGTCGGCGATCTTCTTCGCGAGCGCCTCGCCGATCCCGGGCAGCTCGGTGAGCCGTCCCTCGGCGATCACCCGCGCCAGGTCCTCGGAGAGCCCCTCGAGCGCCCGCGCGCCGGTGTCGTACGCGCGGATCTTGAACGGGTTCTCGCCCTCGAGCTCCAGCAGCGCGCCGATCTCCCGGAGCGCCTGCGCCACGGCGAACTTGTCCGGCATCGAGCGCTTATATACCGTCGCGGCGCGCATGGAGCCGCACCTCGACACCTCCCTCCCGGGCCCGGCGGGCCGGCGCGGGCGCCGCCTCGAGCGGCGCCGCGGGGCGTGCGCGCTCGCCGCGGCCGCCGCGCTGGCCCTCGGCGCGGGCTGCACGCGCGCGGCGCGGGCGCGGTTCGAGGGGACGCGCCCGGCGTCGCTGCTGGTGGAGGTCCTGCCGCGGTCGGCCGAGGTGCTGCTCGACGATCGCCCGCTCGGGCGCGGCGCGCGCACCGTGCCGGTGGACCGGGCCGACGCCGGCGGGCACGTGCTCCGCTTCCGCGCGCCGGGGTACGTGGAGGAGGTGCGCGAGGTGCCGGGCGGGCTCGCCGGCGTGCGGGTCGGGGCGGCGCTGCAGCCCGAGGGCTGGCCGTACGGGCCGCTCGACCTCGACGAGCCGCGCGGGCTGGCCGCCGCCGCCGAGGTCCTGCTCGGCGGGGGCGAGGCCGCCGACGCGGCGGACTACGCGGCGCGGGCGGTGGCGCTCGAGCCGTCGCTGGCGGAGGCCCACCGCGCGCTGGGGAGCGCCCGCGCGGCGCAGGGCGACCGGCGCGGGGCGGCCGCGGCGTGGGGCGAGTACCTCCGGCTGCGGCCGGACGCCCCGGACGCCGCGCAGGTCGCGGAGCGGCTGGACGCGCTGGACGGCGGAGACGGGGCGCCCGGCGGGAACTAGGTCACGGATCCGGG
The DNA here is from genome assembly GCF_000013385.1 of Anaeromyxobacter dehalogenans 2CP-C. Taxonomy (GTDB): domain Bacteria; phylum Myxococcota; class Myxococcia; order Myxococcales; family Anaeromyxobacteraceae; genus Anaeromyxobacter; species Anaeromyxobacter dehalogenans_B. The sequence continues at coordinate 2,888,810 of NC_007760.1, read as the reverse complement.
CGCGGCGCCTCGTGGAGCGAGGCCGCGCGGACGGGGGACGACATGGGACACCAGGAGCACAGGCACGAGGCGCCGAAGCGGGTACGGGTCTTCGTGATCACCGCCTCCGACACGCGCGGCGAGGCCGAGGACGAGAGCGGCGCGTTCCTGAAGCACGCCGTGTTCGCGGCGGGCCACGACGTCGCCGGCTCGCGGATCGTCAAGGACGAGCCGGCCCAGCTCCGCGCCGCGCTGGACGAGGCCGCGGCGGCGGGGGCGGAGGCCATCGTGGTGAACGGCGGCACCGGCATCGCCGGCCGCGACCGCACCTACGAGGCGGTGGCCGGGGTGCTGGAGAAGCGGCTGGACGGCTTCGGGGAGCTGTTCCGCATGCTCTCGTTCCAGGAGATCGGCAGCGCGGCGATGCTGTCCCGCGCGGTGGCCGGCACGTGGGGCGGCCGGGTGATCTTCTCGGTGCCGGGCTCGCGCGCGGCGGTGCGGCTCGCGTGGGAGAAGCTCATCGGGCCGGAGCTCGGCCACGTCATCCGCGAGCTGCGCAAGGACCAGGGCCGCTGAGGTTGCGCGCGCCGCCCCGGCGCGGCACAAGAGGGGCGCCATGCCCCGCCGCGCCGCCGCCTTCCCCGCCGCCCGCGCCGAGGCGCTGCGCCCGCTGCTCGAGCGGCTCGACCGCTCGCTCGACCGCGCCGCGCGCATCGCGGCAGACCCGGTGGAGTTCCCGCGCGCGTTCCGCGACCCGGCCGACGCCGAGGTCGCGGGGCTGGTGGCGGTGAGCCTCGCCTACGGGCGCGCCGACCTGTTCAAGCCGGTGGTGGCGCGCGTGCTCGCCGCGATGGGGCCCTCGCCGGCGCGGTTCTGCGAGGCGTTCGCGGCCGCCCCGGATCCGGCGGCGTTCGAGGGCGTCGTCTACCGGTTCAACCGCCCGCCGGACCTCGCCGCGCTGGCGGCCGCGATCGGCGCGGTGCGCCGCCGCCACGGCGGCCTCGGGCGCCGGCTGGGCGCGCTCTTCCTCGAGGCGGGGGGCGGCCCGGCCGCGCTCCGGCCGGCGCTGGCCCGGCTCGCGGCGGACCTGCGCGACGCCCCGGAGGCCCGGGCGCTGCTGCGGGGGCGCGGGCCGCGCGGGCTCCGGCACCTCCTGCCCGACCCGGCCGGCCCGGGCGCGTCGAAGCGGTGGAACCTCTACCTGCGCTGGATGGTGCGCGGCCCCGACGCGGTGGACCTGGGGCTGTGGCGGGAGGTGCCGGCCTCGGCGCTGGTGGTCCCGCTCGACACGCACGTGCACCGGGTGGCGCGCGCGCTCGGGCTCACCGCGCGGCGCGACGCGAGCTGGCGGACCGCCGAGGAGATCACCGCCGCGCTGCGCCGCGTGGACCCCGCCGATCCGGTCCGCTTCGACTTCGCGCTCTGCCACCTCGGGATGAGCGGGCTGTGCCCGGCGCGCCGCGATCCGGCGCGGTGCGAGGCCTGCGCGCTCGGCGCGGCCTGCCTGGCGCGGGCGCGCGGGGTCAGCGGGACGAGGGGAGCCCGGCCCAGCGGCAGCGCCAGAGCTGGAACGTCGTCACCTCGTCGCCGCCGCGCCGCACGGTGAGCGGCGGCAGCGCCTCGAGCGGCGCGCACGCCTCGGCGCGGCGCAGGCAGGTGCGCTTCTCGCGCCGGTCGAGCACCAGGACGCCGGAGCGGCCGCGGAGCGCCTCGGGGTCGAACCAGTAGCGGTACTGGAGCCCGTGCTCGCCGGTGATCTCGGACGACCAGGTGCGCGGCCGGCCGGGCAGGTAGTACTCCAGCTCGGCGGAGACCTTGTAGTTGCAGCCCGCCACGAACGCGTCGGGCCCGAGCGCGGCGCGCTCCGCCTCCACCCGCGCGGCCAGCTCGCGCCAGCCGGAGGAGCCCTCGTCGCGCGCCGGGAACGGCAGCGCCGGCCAGACCGGCACCAGGTGCACGTACACCGACGCGGCCGCCGCGAGCGCGACCCCGGCGACGCCCGCCTTCCAGCGCCAGCCGCGCCGCTCCACCGCCAGGGCGGCCGCGGCCGCGAGCGCGGTGGGGTAGGCCGCGGCCAGCCAGTTGCCCTTCACCCAGTGGAACGGCGAGATGACCGCCGCGAGCACGAGCAGCGGCGCCGAGAAGATCGCGCAGATCCGGTAGGCCGCCTCGCGGCGGCGGCGCACCGCGGCCACCACCGCCTCGACCAGGAGCACGAGCACGATGGGCGTCACGAGCCCGGCCTGCAGCGCGAGGAAGCGCCCCACCAGCACCGGGCGGAACCCCGAGCGCTCGACGCGCTCGGCGGTCTGGAACGCGAAGCTCGCCATCCGGTGCTGGAGGTTCCAGGCGACGACCGGCGAGAACAGCGCCAGCGCCAGCGCCGCGCCCAGCCACGGCCAGGGCGTTCGCAGCATGCGCCGGCCGCGCGGGTCGAGCGCGAGCACCAGCAGGATCTGCGGCAGCAGCAGGAACCCGGTGTACTTGCCCAGCACCGCCCAGCCCACCGCCGCGCCGGCCGCGAGCAGCCAGCGCGGCCGCTCCTCGTCGAGCGCGCGCACCGTGAAGTACAGCGCCATCGCCCAGCCGGAGAGCAGCGGGGCGTCGGGCGTGACGATCACCTGGCCCATGCCGAACAGCGGCACGCTGAGCGCGGCCGCGAGCGCCACCAGCGCCGGGCGCGAGCCGAACAGCCGCCGGACCGTGAGCCACAGGAACACCGCGAAGACGGCCGAGTGCAGCGCGGCGGCGAGCCGGATGGCGCGCTCGCCCTCGCCGGCGAGCGCGGTGGTGAGCGCGATGGTCCAGGCGGCGAGCGGCGGGTGGTCGAAGTACGAGAGCGCGAGCCGCCGGCTCCAGGTCCAGTAGTAGGCCTCCTGCGGCGACAGCGCGATCAGCCCGCCGTAGGCGACGTGCAGGGCGGTGACGGCCGCGCCGAGCGCGAGCGCCAGCCGGTCGAGGCGCGGGTCGCGGAGGGGCGAGGCGGGCGGGGCGGAGGGGACGGCGCGCGGCGACGGAGCGGGCTCGGCGGGGCTCGGCACGCGCGGAGGGTACCGCGAAGCGCGCCGCGCGCACAGCGCGAAGGCGCGCGGGCGTCAGACGCGCCGCAGCTTCTGCCGCAGCTCCAGCACGATCTCGCCCTCGCGGAACACCCGCACCGTCCCGGTGGTCTGGGACACGGTGATCGCGACGGCGTTGGACTCGGCGGTGATCGAGGCCGCGGCGCTGTGGCGCGCCCCCAGGCCCATGGGCAGCTTCACGTCCCGCGACATGGAGAGCAGGTACCGCCCGGCCGCCAGCACCACCCCGTCCTCGCGGATGATGAAGGCGCCGTCGAGCGCCGAGAACGTCTTGATCGCCTCGCGGATGGGCGGATCGAGCGCGTTCCGCTCCGCCTCGCTGATCCCCTGGAACGGGTTGAGGATGAGCTGCCGGCTCTTCTCCATCACCGCGGTCGAGTCGCCGACGACCACGATGGTGCCCACCGGGTGGCCCTCGTAGCCCTCCGCGCCGATCTCCATGGCGGTGTGGATGAGGCTCTCCACCACCTGGGACGAGAACTCCGGCGGCAGGCCCAGCGTGTCCACCCGGAGCTTCTCCTCCGGGTCCTCCGAGCCGATCACCAGCTTCACCAGCGTGTCCATGACCCGGTCGTCGCCGGGGCCGCACAGCGCCAGCACGGTGTCGCCGTCCTTGAGCAGCCCGGCCGACTGCGCCGCCACCACGGCCACCTTGATCTTCTCGATGCGGGTGTAGTCGTAAGGCGGGATCATCACCGCCGTCGCCTTCTTGGCCTTGAGCTGGTTCGCGATGCCCTCGCTCGAGACCGCGTAGACCAGCTTGCGCTTGGTCGGACGGCCGCGCACCTCGGTCGGCGAGGGCGGGTGGTCGGACACGAACAGGAGCCGGTCCACGTCCGAGCGCGACATGAGCGCGAGCGCGCTGCGGAGGAAGTCGCGATCCAGCTTGCCGTCGGCCATCCGCGGAGGATCCGCCGCGGCGGTGCCCGAGTCAAAAGGTTCGCCGGCCCCGCGCGCCTCCGCCGGACGCGGGAGGCGCCGCGCCGGCGGCACGCCCGGCGGGCGCCCCCTCACCTTGACACCGGCACCCCTGCCGTTTAGGTTCTCGGCCTTCATTTTCCGGCCCCAGGTCTCGGGGCGGAGCGGGGTGCACGCTTGAACAAGAAGGATCTCAAGAGGTTCAAGACGATGCTGGAGGAGTCCAAGCGCCAGCTCCTCGTGCAGGCGAAGAAGACCCTGACCGAGGAATCGTCCTTCGACACGGACGACCTCCCGGACGAGATCGATCTGGCCTCGAGCGAGTACACGCAGTCGATGATCTTCCGGCTGCGGGACCGCGAGAAGTTCCTGCTGGCCAAGATCGACAAGGCGCTGGCGCGCATCGAGAACGGCACGTTCGGCATCTGCGAGAAGTGCGAGGAGGAGATCTCCGCCAAGCGCCTCGAGGCGCGGCCGGTGACCACCCTCTGCATCCGCTGCAAGGAGGAGCAGGAGCAGAAGGAGAAGTCCTTCGGCTAGCCGGCTCCCCCGAGCCACGGGTCTCGCGCGCGGCCGGGCGGAGACGCCCGGCCGTCGTGTCTCCGGGGCCGGCGGCCCCGGGGCCCCGGGCCGACCTCACGCCTCGACGCGCAGGAGCTGGGCGCCGAGCAGGAGCTGGTCGCCCGGCGCGATCTCGGTCGGCGCCGAGATGCGCACGAACGTCCCGTTGGAGCTGCCCAGGTCCACCAGCGTGACCGCGTCGCCCCGCACGTCGATGCGCGCGTGGCGCGCCGAGACGTAGCGGTCGGCCGGGAAGCTGATCCGCCCGGCCTCGCGGCCGATGGCGTTCTCGCCCTCGAGCAGCGGCACGATCTCGCCCTGCCCGCCGCCCTCCAGGAGCTGCGACAGCCGGAAGCGGCAGCCCGGATCCGGCGCGCCCCAGCTCCGCACGCCGTGCACCGCGGGGGGCGGGCGCGGGAGCGGCTCGAGCCGGAGGAGCTGCCGGCCGACGCGGATCTCCTCGCCGACGGCCAGCCGGTGGGGGCGGCGGATGCGGACGAAGGTGCCGTTCGCGCTGCCCAGGTCCTCCACCCGCAGCGCGGCGCCCTGCACGCGGAAGCAGGCGTGGCGCGGCGAGATGGTGAGGTCGTCCGGGATCCGGATCTCACCCTCGGTGCGCCCGCACACCGCCTCCGGCGCCGGCACCCCGTACTCGGCGCCGGGCAGGCCGTCGGTGCGGACCGCGGCGAGCCGGAAGGACGGCGGCGGCGGGCCGGCGATGCCGGAGGCGGTGGGCGCCGCGTGCGGGTCGCCGGGCCGGGGCGCGGCGGCGGTCCCGCACCGCGCGCAGAACCGGTCCTCGGGCTCGAGCCCGGCGCCGCAGCCGCCGCAGCGCCGGCCACCGCCCGCGGGCGGCTCCGCCGCCGGCCCGGGCGCGCGCAGCGGCAGCCCGCACTCCTGGCAGAACGCGACCGCCGTCCCGTTCTCCCGTCCGCACCGCGGGCACGCCGCGTCCCTCGCCATGCGGCGCATTCCGCCACGCCCATCGCCATGGGTCAACGCAGGTACCAGGAACGCGGGACGCGCGGACGTGCGGCGCGGTGCGCGCCGGGCTACCATCCGGCCGTGCCCACCCGCCGCCGCGGTCCGTTCTGGTTCTTCGTGCTGGCGATGGCCGTCGCGGTCGCCGGCGGCCTCGTCATCGTGGTGCTGGCGCGCCGGGGCGTGGCGGAGCGCCAGCTCCGGTACCGGGCGCCTGCGCCCGCGCCCGCGCCCGCGCCGGGTCCGCCGGCGCGCTGAGCTACTTCAGCTTCTCCTCCACCGACCGCACCTTCCCCGCGATGCTGTGCTCCGGCCGGTCCCGCCGGTCGTCGATCTTGATGGACGTCGAGACCCGGACGGCGCCCTCGGTGAACGGGTGCTCGTGCATCCGCCGCACGACCGCCAGGATCTCGTCGAGGTCGCCCTCGATGATCGTCCCCATGGCGGTGAGCTGGCTGGTGAGGCGGGTGCCGCGGAGGATCCGCTCCACGCCGGCCACGTAGCGCGACACGCTCGGCGTCCCGGTGCCGAGCGGGGTGATCGAGACGAACACGACGGCCATGGCTCGCTCCTCCTCGGCGGCGCCTCAGGGATCGGCGATCGCGCTCACGCGCAGCACCGTCCGGCCCAGGCGCACCGCGTCGCCCTCGCGCAGCTCGCGCTCGCCGTGCGGCGGGACGCGCGCGAACGTCCCGGTGGCGGAGCCGAGATCGCGCAGGCGGGCGGTGCCGTCCGCCTCGATGCGCAGCTCGGCGTGGGCGGGCGCGATGCTCGGGTCGTCGCCGAGCGACACCGCCGCGCCGGCCCGCCCCACGGTGATCGAGGGCCCGCTGCGCACCCAGGTGCGCCCGGGCGCGCCGCCCTCCAGCAGCTCCTCCACGGCCACCGCCGGCGGCGGCGGGCGCGGAGAGCCGATGCGCCGGGTGCCGTCGGCCGCGGGCAGCGGCGGGGGCGGCAGCGGCCCGGCGTAGCGGAGCAGCCGGCCGCCGACCGCGAACGGATCGCCCGGGCGGAGCGAGGCGGGGTGGCCGCGCAGCCGCACCAGCACGCCGCCGGGCGCGCCCTCGTCGCGGACCAGCAGCGCGCCGTCGCGGAACAGGAACGTGGCGTGGCGGCTGCCGATCGACGGGTCGTCGGCGAGGCGGAGCGCGCCCTCGCTCCGGCCGGCCACGGTGGACGGCCGCGCCAGCCGGAAGGGCGCCCGGGCCGGTCCGGGGCCGGGCTCGGGCACCAGCTCCACGCGCCCCGGCGCGAGCGGCGGTGCGCCGGAGGGCGGGCCTGCGGCGGGGGCGGCGGCGGGGGCGGGCGCGGAGCGCGGGTCGGGCCGGAGCGCGCGGATGGCCGACGCGGGGATGAAGCGGGTGGCGGCGGCGCCGGCGCGCCCGATGGCATGCACGATGGGTGAACCGGGCGCCGGGGCGGCGGGGGCCGCGGGCGCGGGTGCGGCGGGCGCGGCCGCGCGGGCCGGGGCCGGGGGCGACACCGGCTTCGGGGTGCCGGGCGGCGGCGACTCGCCCGCCCCGAGCGGCTTGCCGCACGCGGCGCAGGCCCGGGCGCCCGGCTCGTTGTACGCGTCGCAGGCGCGGCAGACCACGCCCAGGATGCCGGTGAGCCGGCCGAACTCGAGCTCGCGGCCGCACGCCGGGCACCGGTCCATGGTGGCGTCGAGCGCCGCGCCGCAGCCTTCGCAGGTCATCCCGTCGTCTCCCTGGCCCGGCGGGACGTTACCCCGCGCCGACGGGGTCCTCAACGTCCGGTGCAGGCCGGGCCGCGGCCGACGCCCGGGCGCGCCGCTCGGCCTCACGCCCCGGCTCGGCCGGACGGCCCTCCGGGCGCCCCCCACCCCTGTCCCGGGGGCCGCCGCGACCCGTCCCGGCGCCTGCCGCGCCCCCGGGTCATGGCACGGGCTGGCGCGCCGCGTTACGGGATCTGAGATGATGGGCAGGCCCACAAGCTTGCCGCACTCGGACGCGACCCGTTACGCTGGCCCTTCGACCTTGCTCAGGCTCAACGACATCCTTGACCGGGTATCCGGCTACCACCCCGATCCCGATCTCGACCTGATCAAGAAGGCCTACGTCTACAGCGCCAAGGTGCACCAGGGGCAGATCCGCAAGTCGGGCGAGCCGTACCTGGTGCACCCGCTGGAGGTCGCCGGCATCCTCGCCGAGCTGAAGCTGGACGAGTCGTCGGTGGTGACCGGGCTGCTGCACGACACCATCGAGGACACCCTCGCCACCAAGAAGGAGATCTCCGAGCTGTTCGGCCTGGAGATCGCCGACCTGGTGGACGGGGTCACCAAGCTGTCGCAGTTCACCGCCGCCAACACGCAGGAGGAGAAGCAGGCGGAGAACTTCCGCAAGATGGTGGTGGCGATGGCGAAGGACATCCGCGTGCTGCTGGTGAAGCTCGCGGACCGCACCCACAACATGCGGACGCTCGACGCGATGAAGCCCGAGTCGCAGGAGCGCATCGCCCGCGAGACGCTGGACATCTACGCGCCGCTCGCGAACCGGCTCGGCATCCAGTGGATCAAGACCGAGCTGGAGGAGCTGTCGTTCAAGTACCTGCGCCCGGCCGACTACTCGGAGCTGAACGAGAAGGTCTCGGTGCGCGCCCGCGAGAAGGAGCGGTTCGTCGCCGAGGTGGTGGAGATCATCCGGCGCCGGCTGGCCGAGGCCGGCATGAAGGCCGACGTCTCGGGGCGCGTGAAGCACGTCTACTCGATCTACCGGAAGATGCGGCAGCTCGACGTGGACTTCGAGCAGATCCAGGACGTCATCGGGTTCCGCGTCATCGTGGACACCGTGGCCGAGTGCTACGAGTCGCTCGGGTTCGTGCACTCGCTGTGGAAGCCGGTGCCCGGCCGCTTCAAGGACTACATCGCCATCCCGAAGCCCAACCTCTACCAGTCGCTCCACACCACGGTGGTGGGCCCGGCGGGCGAGCGCATCGAGGTGCAGATCCGCACCCGCGAGATGCACCGCATCGCCGAGGAGGGCGTGGCGGCGCACTGGGCCTACAAGGAGAAGGGGCGCGACGGGAAGGGCGCGGAGCTGTCGCGCAAGGACGCGGCGTCGTTCGGCTGGCTGCGCCAGCTGGTGGAGTTCCAGCGCGACCTCGCCGACCCGCGCGAGTTCCTGGAGACGGTCAAGGTGGACCTGTTCTCCGACGAGGTGTTCGTCTTCACGCCGAAGGGCGCGGTGAAGAGCCTGCCGCGCGGCGCCACGCCGGTGGACTTCGCCTACACGATCCACTCGGAGATCGGCGAGCACTGCGTCGGCGCGAAGGTGAACGGCAAGCTCGTCCCGCTCCGCTACACGCTGAAGAACGGCGACACCATCGAGATCCTCACCAGCCCGAACGCGCACCCGTCGAAGGACTGGCTCACCTTCGTCAAGACCAGCCGCGCGCAGGCCCGCATCCGCCAGTTCATCCGCCAGGCCGAGCACCGGCGCTCGGTGGAGATCGGCCGCGACATCGCCGAGCGCGAGCTGCGCCGCTTCGGCGTCACGCTCAACAAGCTGCAGAAGGGCGGCGAGCTGGAGAAGGCGGCGCAGGCGCTCGGGTACCGCGTGGCGGACGACGTGCTCGCCGCGGTCGGCTACGGCAAGGTGTCGCCGGGGCAGCTCCTCCAGCAGGTGCTCCCGCCCGACCGGCTCGCCGAGCCGCCGCCGCCCGCGGAGGCGGCGCCGACCAGCCGCATCACCGAGCTGTTCCGGAAGATGGCGCGCCGCCCGACCGAGGGCGTCCGCATCAACGGCATCGACGACGTGCTGGTCCGCTACGGCAAGTGCTGCAACCCGGTGCCGGGCGACGCGATCGTCGGCTTCATCACCCGCGGCCGCGGCGTGACGGTGCACACCGCCTCCTGCGACAAGGTGCTGGGCATCGACCCGGAGCGGCGCGTGGACGTGGCCTGGGACGTGCGCGGCGACTTCAAGCGACCGGTCTCGCTGCGGGTCATCACCACCGATCGCCCCGGCATCCTCGCCAAGATCTCCCAGACGTTCAGCGAGGCCGGCGTCAACATCTCGCAGGCGAGCTGCCGGACCACCCCGGGCGAGCGCGCGGTGAACGACTTCGAGGTCACCATCGGCGACCTGAAGCAGCTCAACTCGGTCATCCGCAGCATCGAGCGGATCGAGGGCGTGCAGTCGGTCCAGCGCGTGTGACCCCGGCGGCCCGCGGCCCCGGCCGGCGCGTTGCCGGCGGCGGCGCGCGCGGGTAGGGTGCCGCGCATGAAGACCCCCATCGCGACGGACGGCGCCCCGAAGGCCATCGGCCCCTACAGCCAGGGCATCGAGGCGCGCGGCGCCCGCACGCTCTACTTCTCCGGGCAGATCCCGCTCGACCCGGCCACCGGCGAGCTGGTGAAGGGCACCATCGAGGAGGAGACGGCGCGCGCGCTCGGGAACCTGCGCGCGGCGCTCGCCGCGGCCGGCGCGGGCCCGGAGCACGTGGTGAAGACCACGGTGTTCCTCGCCGACCTCGGGGACTTCGCGCGGATGAACGCGGAGTACGCGAAGCACTTCCCCGCGCCGGCGCCGGCGCGCTCCACCGTGCAGGTGGCCGGGCTCCCCCGCGGCGCGCGCGTGGAGATCGAGGCGATCGCCGTCCTCGACTGAGGCCGCTCGAGCGCCGCTCGGGGTGAGCCCGTCGAACCCCGAGCGGCGGGCTCGACGCGGGCGCGCCGCGCCTACGGCTCGACGTACTCGAACCGCTCGCCGGCGAAGTTGCGGAGCACCCAGCGCTTCCCCTCGTGGGAGACCACGTACTCGGGGTTCACCGGGATCTTGCCGCCGCCGTTCGGCGCGTCCACCACGAACTGCGGGACCGCGAGGCCCGAGGTGTGGCCGCGGAGCGCCTCGATGATGCGGATGCCGGCCTCGACCGGCGTGCGGAAGTGGCTGATGCCGCGCGCCAGGTCGCACTGGTAGATGTAGTAGGGCCGGATCCGCATGAGCAGGAGCTTGTGGTTCAGCTCCTTCACCACCGCCGGATCGTCGTTCACGCCCTTCAGCAGCACCATCTGGTTGCCGATGACGCACCCGGCGTCGGCGAGGCGGCGGGCGGCCTCGAACGCCTCGGCCGTGCACTCCTTCGGATGGTTGAAGTGCGTGTTCACGTAGACCGGGTGGTGCCGGCGCAGCATGTACACGAAGTCGTCGGTCACGCGCTGCGGCAGCGTGACGAGGTTGCGCGTCCCGAGCCGGAAGATCTCGACGTGCGGGATGGCGCGGAGCCGGCCGAGGATGTAGTCGAGCCGGTCGTCGGAGAGCGAGAGCGGGTCGCCGCCGGAGATCACCACGTCGCGGATCTCGGGGTGCTGCGCGATGTACGCGAGCGACTCCTCGATCTGCCGCTTGGCCGCGGCGCTGGTCGGGTCGGAGACCTTCCGCTTGCGCGTGCAGTGGCGGCAGTACACCGGGCAGTTGTGCGTCGTGTAGAACAGCACGCGGTCGGGGTAGCGGTGCGTGATGCCCGGCACCGGCATGTCCCGCTCCTCCGCGAGCGGGTCCTCGAGGTCGGACGCGAGGATGTTGAGCTCGCCCATCGTCGGCACCGACTGGAGGCGGATGGGGCAGGTCGGGTCCTCGGGGTCCATCAGCGCCGCGTAGTACGGCGTGATGCCCATGTGGAACTCGGCCTCGGTCTTCACCGCCGCCTCGCGCTCCTCCGGCGTGACGCGCAGGACGCGCTCGAGCTGCTCGAGCCGGATGACGCGCTCGCGCTGCTGCCAGTGCCAGTCGTTCCAGAGCGCGTCGGGCACGTCGGCCCAGATCGAGCGCGGGCCCGGCTTGAACCGGGACAGCACGTTCGCCACCGGGCGGGGCGCGTCCTCGCGCCGCACCGCCGGGGCCTTCGCCTCCCCGTTCGTCCGGCCGCCGCCGGCCAGCTCCTCGGTCACCCCGCCGACGTCGCCCATCACCGGAAGATTCGCCATGTCGTGCTCGCTCCAGGAGGCCCGGTCCGGCAGCCCGTTCGCCCGCATTGCTTAACAGAGAGGGCCGCCATTGACATCTGCGACGGCGCCCCCGCGGTGTAGCCGAAAGGGGAGCCCTCGCCTGGAGGGCAGGCACGGAACCCTGCCGGGCCCCTGGAGGTTTGACTCGGCTGCCTGCTGCCGTTACCTTCCGCGCCTCGCGTGCGCTCCCCCCCGGTCTCCTGAGGCCTGCGCCGCACCCGCGATGACCTGGCGAGAGCTCTTCCCCGGCACCACCGAGGCCGAGTGGCGCGACTGGCGCTGGCAGCAGCGCCATGCGCTCGCCACGGCCGCCGACTTCGAGCGGCTGTTCCCGCTCACCCCGGCCGAGCGCCGCGGCTTCGCGCTCGCGGCCGGGCACACCCGCGTGGCGGCGACGCCCTACTACGCCTCGCTCATCGACCGCGACCACCCGGGCTGCCCGGTCCGGCTGCAGGTGATGCCGTCGGCGGCCGAGGCGGTGCCCGCGCCGGGCGACCTCGACGATCCGATCGGCGAGGAGCCGCACCGGCCGGTGCGCGCGATCGTCCACAAGTACCCCGACCGCGCGCTGTTCCTGGCGGTGGACCGGTGCGCGGTCTACTGCCGCCACTGCACCCGGCGGCGCATCACGTTCAGCGACGACGAGGGCGGCTTCGACCGCGCCGCGGTGGAGGAGGGGATCGCGTGGGTGCGGGCGCACCGCGAGGTGCGCGACGTGATCGTGTCGGGCGGCGACCCGCTCTCGCTGTCCGACCAGAAGCTCGACGGGATCCTGGCCGGCCTGCGCGCCATCCCGCACGTGCAGGTGCTGCGCGTCGCCACGCGCGCGCCGGTCACGAACCCGATGCGCGTCACCGAGGCGCTCGCGGCGGCGCTGCGTCGCCACGCGCCGCTGTTCGTCATCACGCACTTCAACCATCCGAAGGAGTGCACGCCCGAGGCGCGCGAGGCCTGCGAGCGGCTGGTGGACCACGGCGTGCCGGTCGAGAACCAGTCGGTGCTGCTGCGCGGCCTGAACTCCTCCGCGCGCATCCTCACCGACCTGAACGAGCGCCTGCTCACCTTCCGCGTCCGCCCCTACTACCTGCACCAGGGTGACCTCGCCGCCGGCACCGGCCACCTGCGCACGCCGCTCGCGGCGGGCGTGGCGATCCTCGAGGCGATGCGCGGGCGCACCAGCGGGCTCGCCATCCCGCACCTGGCGGTGGACCTCCCGGGCGGCGGCGGCAAGGTCACGCTGCAGCCGCAGTACCTCGCGGGGGAAGGCGAGGAGGGCGCGCGGGGCCACTGGCTCCGCAACGGGCGCGGCGAGCGCTACTTCTATCCGGAGCCGCCGGAGCAGGATTGCACCTGCCCCTACGAGGCGGTCTACTACCGCGCCGACGCGGCCGCGCGAGGCGGCCCGGCGGGCGGGGACGGCGAGGGCGAATGATCTCCAAGGTGATCGAGGCGCTGGCGGTGTTCACCACGTCGGTGATCTCGTCGATGGGCTACGGCGGCATCGTGCTGCTGATGGCCATCGAGAGCGCGTGCATCCCGCTGCCCTCCGAGATCATCATGCCGTTCGCCGGGTACCTCGTGTACCGGGGCGAGATGACGCTGCACGGCGCGGCGCTGGCCGGCGCCATCGGCTGCGTGGTGGGATCCATCCCGGCCTACTACCTGGGCCAGTTCGGCGGCCGGCCGCTCATCGAGAAGTACGGCCGCTACGTGCTCCTCTCGCACAAGGAGCTCGACCTCGCCGACCGGCTGTTCCAGCGCTGGGGCCAGTGGGTGGTGTTCGCGGGCCGGCTGCTCCCGGTCGTCCGCACGTTCATCGCGTTCCCCGCCGGCGTGTCGCGCATGCCGATGGGCAAGTTCATCGCCTACACGTTCGTCGGCTCTTACCCGTGGTGCTACGCGCTGGCGTGGGTGGGCGAGTGGGCCGGCGAGGCCTGGCACACCGATCCGCGGGTGAAGGCCGTCTACCACCGCTTCGAGCTGGTCATCGTCGTCGCGGGCGTGCTCGCGGTGGCCTGGTTCGTCTGGCACAAGGTGAAGGAGGCGCGCCGGGCCCGGGTCCCGGCCGCCGCCGACGAGGGCTGAGGGCTCCGCCGTGCGCCGCCCGCTCGCCACCGCCGCGGCGCTGGCCGCCGCGCTCGCCGCGGCCGCGGCCCCCGCGCGCGCCGAGGAGCTGATCCGCGTGCAGGTCCGGGCGCAGCCGGAGGAGATCCAGGAGCTGCGGCTCGAGGACTACGTCGCCGGCGTGGTGGCGGGCGAGATGCCGGGGAGCTTCCCGCCCGAGGCGCTCAAGGCGCAGGCGGTCGCCGCGCGCAGCTACGCGCTCACGCGCAAGGTGGAGGCGCAGGCGGCGAACCGGCGCTGGGACATCGCGAGCGGCGTCATCGCGCAGGTGTTCGCGGCGGGGCGCGCCAGCCCGCAGGCGCGCGCGGCGGTGGACGCGACGCACGGCGAGGTGCTGGTGCAGGGGATGGAGCCGGTGGAGGCGTACTTCCACGCGGCCTGCGGCGGGCGCACCGAGGCCGGCATGCCGGCGCTGGGCCGCGACCTGCCGTACCTCGCCTCGGTGGAGTGCGGGCGCTGCGATCGCGCGCCGCGGGTGCGCTGGTCGCTGGAGGTCGGCGCGGCGGAGCTGGGGCGGCTCGCCGGGCTGGGCGGGGCGGCCACCGCGGCGCGGGTGGTGGCGCGGTCCGCGAGCGGCCGCGCCGAGAAGGTGGAGGTGGCCGGGCGCGGGCGCCGGGTCACGCTCGCCGCCACCGACCTCCGCCAGCGGCTCGGCTGGGCCCGACTGCCCTCGCTCGCGTTCGACGTCCGCGAGGTGCGCCGCGGCTTCGCGTTCGACGGGCGCGGCCAGGGCCACGGCGCCGGGCTGTGCCAGTGGGGCGCGGCGGGGATGGCGCGCGAGGGGAAGGACTACCGCGAGATCCTCCGCCACTACTACCCGGGCACCGACGTGCTGCGGATGTACTGACCGACCGTGCGCCTCTCCGACTTCGACTTCGCCCTGCCCGAGGGGCTGGTGGCCCAGGCGCCGGTCACGCCGCGCGACGCCTCGCGGCTCATGGTGCTCGCGCCGGGGGAGGGCGCGCCCGCGCACCGCGGCTTCGCCGACCTGCCGGAGCTGCTCGCGCCGGGCGACCTGCTCGTCTTCAACGACACGCGCGTCATCCCGGCGCGGCTGCTCGGCCACAAGGCGTCGGGCGGCAAGGTGGAGCTGCTCCTGTGCGAGCCGCTGGAGGGCGGGCTGGGCCGGCGCTGGCGGGCCATGGGGCAGGCCTCGAAGCCCATCCGCGAGGGCGCGGTGCTCGCCTTCGACGGCCTCGAGGCGCGGGTGGACGCCGTCGAGGGAGAGGGCTTCTACCGCGTCACCCTGGACCGCCAGGGCGCCGAGCTCGAGGCGGCGCTGGGCCGGGCCGGGCGCATCCCGCTGCCGCCGTACATCCGCCGCGCCCCGGACGCCGAGGACGCGGCGCGGTACCAGACCATCTGGGCGCGGGCGCCCGGCTCCGCCGCCGCGCCCACCGCCGGGCTGCACTTCACCGAGCCGCTGCTGGCGCGGCTCGCCGCGCGCGGCGTCCGGCGCACCGCGGTGACGCTGCACGTGGGCCCCGGGACGTTCCTGCCCATCCGCGGCGACGACCTCGACGCGCACCGCATGCACGGCGAGCGCTACGAGGTCTCCCCGGCCGCCGCGGCGGAGCTCGCCGCGGCCCGCGCGCGCGGCGGGCGGATCGTGGCGGTGGGCACCACCTCCGTGCGCACGCTGGAGAGCGCCTGGCGCGACGGCGAGGTCGCCCCCGGCCCCGGCCGCACCGAGCTGTTCATCCGCCCCGGCCACCCGTTCCGCGCGGTGGACGCGATGGTCACGAACTTCCACCTCCCCCGTTCCACCCTGCTGGTGCTGGTCTGCGCGTTCGGCGGCCAGGGCCGCGTGCTGGCCGCCTACCGCGAGGCGGTCGCGCGCGGCTACCGGTTCTTCAGCTACGGGGACGCAATGCTCCTGCTCCGCCGCTGAGCCCCCGCGCGTCCCGTCCGGCGCGCCGTGAGGTGCGCTGGTGTGTGCTATACGGGCGGCGAGGAGCGGGGGGTTTGCACAGCGTCTCGGTCAACGTGGAACCGGGGCAGTACCTGGCCGGCTGGCGGCCGGAGGCGGGGCAGCTGTTCGTGCCGGCGCTCTCCGACTCGCGGGTGGGCGACCGCGTCGCGGTGCGGATCGGGATCTACGGCCAGGCCATCCGGGCCACCCTGTACGGGAAGGTCGCGATGGTCCGGCGGATGGGACGGCCGGCGCTGCCCCCCGGCGTGGACCTCGCGCTCGACCGCGCCTCGCTGCCGGCCGCCGGCTTCCTCGCCACCGCCGCGCGCGGCGAGCCGGTCTCGTTCCAGGAGCGGGCGCCGCGCTTCCCCTGCGACCTGCCGCTGCGGGTCGAGCACGGCGGCGGCGCGTTCGACACGAGCGCGCTCAACGTCTCGGACGGCGGGTGCGCGGTGCGCTGGCCGGGGCAGCTCCCGCTGGTCGGCGATCTCGTCCTGCTCCGGCTCGGGCGCGGGGTGTTCGCGCCCGCGGCGCGGGCGGTGGTGTGCTGGAACCAGCCCGGCGGCGCGGTGGAGCGGACCGCCGGGCTGCGGCTCGTGCTGGAGGGGCGGGCGGGCCGGGCCTGGCGCGGCGTGGTGGCCGGGGTGGCGCGCGCCGGCCGGCGCCCGGCTTGACAGGCCCGGCGGCCCGGGCGACACCGGCCCGGTGATCCGCTTCCAGCTCCTCGCCGAGGACGGCGCCGCCCGCCGCGGGCGGCTCGAGACCGCGCACGGCACCGTCGAGACGCCGGTGTTCATGCCGGTGGGCACCGCCGCCACGGTGAAGACGCTCGAGCCGCGCGACCTGCAGGCGCTGGGCGCCGGCATCGTGCTCGCGAACACCTACCACCTGTACCTGCGCCCGGGGCACGAGCGGATCCAGCGGCTCGGCCGGCTGCACCGCTTCATGTCCTGGCCCGGCGCGGTGCTCACCGACTCGGGCGGCTTCCAGGTGTTCAGCCTGGGCGAGAAGGGCGCCGGCCGCGAGCGCGGCGGGCCGGGGCTGGTCGAGATCTCGGAGGAGGGCGTCACCTTCCGCAGCCACCTCGACGGCTCGCGCCACTTCCTCTCCCCGGAGAAGGCCATCGAGGTCCAGGAGGCGCTCGGCGCCGACGTGATCATGGCGTTCGACGAGTGCCCGCCGGCGCTCGCCGACCGCGCCTACCACGAGCTGTCGCTGGCGCGCACGCAGCGGTGGCTGGTGCGGTGCCGCGACGCGTGGCGGGAGATCGAGGCGCGCGAGGGGCCGCGCTGCGCGCTGTTCGGCATCGCGCAGGGCGGGCTGCACGGGGACCTGCGGGCCCGGGCCATCGAGGAGGCGGCCGCGCTCGACCTGCCCGGCTACGCGCTGGGCGGCTACGCGGTGGGCGAGACGCCGGCCGAGATGTGGGACGGCGTGGCGCGGGACGCGCCCCGGCTGCCGCGCGAGAAGCCGCGCTACCTCATGGGCGTGGGCACGCCGGAGGACCTGCTCGCCGGGATCGCCGCCGGCGTGGACATGTTCGACTGCGTGCTCCCCACCCGCACCGCGCGGAACGGGCTGCTGTTCACGAGCCGCGGCAAGGTCGTGATCCGCAACGCGCGCTACGCCGACGACGAGCGGCCGGCCGACCCCGAGTGCGGGTGCTACGCGTGCCGGACGTTCACCCGCGCCTACCTCCGCCACCTGTTCAAGGCCGGCGAGATCCTGGCGCTGCGCGCGAACACCCTGCACAACCTGCACTTCTACCTGTCGCTCATGGCGGAGGCCCGGCGCGCCATCGAGGAGGGCCGGTTCGCGGCGTTCCGCGCCGAGCGGCTGGCCGCCTGGCGCGCGGCGGGCGACGGCTGACGGGGCCCGCCGGCCGGGTGTGCGCGGGCGCGCACGCCCGGGGGCCCCGGCGGGGAACAAAGGGGTTGCGGCCCTCGTCGAAATCACGCTAGAACACAGCGCTTTTTCTCACCCAAGCGAATCGAGCTCCGGAGCACATCCATGCATCCCGTCCTGCACGCCTTCCTGTCGCAGACCGCCGACGGTCAGGCGCAGAACCCCATCGTCACCTTCCTGCCGTTCATCGCGATCGCGGTGGTCTTCTACTTCGTCTTCTTCCGCCCGCAGGCGAAGCAGGCGAAGGCGCACCAGGCGTTCGTGACCGCCCTGAAGAAGGGCGACGAGGTGGTGACGCAGAGCGGGATCATCGGCACGGTCGTGCTGGTGGAGGACCGCACGGTGACCATCGACGTTGGCGCGGGGACCAAGCTCCGCGTGCTCAAGGGCCAGGTCGCCGGTCAGTGGAAGCAGGTCGAGGCCCAGCCGGCCAAGGCGGAGGGGAAGAAGTAGATGGAACGCTCCTGGTACTGGCGCGTCGCGCTCGTCGTCGCGGTCGCGATCCTGTCGATCTACCAGCTCGTCCCGAGCTGGTTCTACTTCAAGCTCCCGCCCGACCAGCGGAACACCGAGGCGTACGACACCTCGGTGCCGGGCTGGGCGCCGGACGCGAAGCACCACCTCAACCTCGGCCTGGACCTCCAGGGCGGCATCCTGCTCTCCATGGGCGTGGACGTCGATCGCGCGGTCAAGACCAAGGTCGCCCGCCGCGCCGACGAGATCGGCGAGTTCCTCAAGGGCAAGAACGTCGCGTTCACCGGCACGAAGGTGGTCGGCGGCGGCGCGCAGGTCGAGGTGAGCGCCGCGAACCCGGGCGAGGTGAAGGACGCGGTGCTCGGCTCGACCGGCTACTCGGAGGAGATGTACTCGCCGGGTGGCGCGCCGGACGGCGCGGTCCGCTTCGCCTTCAAGGACTCGGTGCTCCGCGACTTCCGCGAGAAGGCGGTGAAGCAGGCGGAGAAGGTGATCCGCAACCGCGTGGACAAGTGGGGCGTCACCGAGCCCGACATCAAGACCAAGGCCAACAACCAGATCCAGGTCCAGCTCCCGGGCTTCAAGGATCCGGAGAAGGCCAAGGAGCTGCTGGGCCGCACCGCGCAGCTCGAGTTCAAGATCGCCGACGACGAGAACCCGGTCCTCGACCAGGTCCGCACGCAGCTCCCGCAGTGCCAGGGCGACCGCCAGGGGCTGTCGCTCCCGCTGCCCGAGAGCGGCTGCTGGACGGTGGAGCCGGTCGAGCTGCCGAGCGGCGGCTCGCGCGCGGCGACCATGGTGGCGGCGAACACCCGCACCGAGCTCGAGAAGGTGATCACGGAGAAGCTGAACCCGCTGCTCGACCCGCAGAAGAACGTGGTGGGCATCGGCGAGGGCCAGGTCGGCCAGGGCCCCATCAAGACCACCTACTACCGGACCTACCTGCTCCGCGCGAAGACCGAGCTGACCGGCGACTACATCGCCGACGCGGCGGTGGCGATCGACCAGTCCGACACGCTGCAGCGCGGCCGCCCGGTGGTGTCCTTCAAGATGTCGCCCGAGGGCGCGCGGCTGATGGACAAGCTCACCAGCGAGAACATGCGGCGCCGGATGGCGACCGTGCTCGACGACAAGGTCGAGACCGCGCCCTACATCCAGGGCCGCATCTCCTCGAACGGCCAGATCACGCTGGGCTCGGGCCGCAACCAGCAGGACATGTTCGACGAGGCGAACGGCATCGCGCTGGTGCTGAAGGCCGGCGCGCTCCCCGCCCCGGTGACCATCACCGAGGAGCGGACCGTGGGCGCCACCCTCGGGCCGGAGCTGGTGCGCAAGGGCACGCTCGCGGCGCTGGTCGGGCTCGCGCTGGTGGTCGTGTTCATGGTCGTCTACTACCGCGGCACCGGCCTGGTGGCCGACGTGGCGCTGGCGCTGAACGGCCTGCTGGTGCTGGCGGTCATGTCGATGATCGGCACCACGCTGACGCTGCCGGGCATCGCCGGGTTCGTGCTCACGCTCGGCATGGCGGTGGACGCGAACGTGCTCATCAACGAGCGCATCCGCGAGGAGATGCGCGCCGGGCGCAACGTGCGGCAGTCGGTGCAGCTCGGCTACGACCGCGTGTTCTGGACCATCGTGGACTCGCACGTGACCACGCTGGTCGCCGGCGTGGTGCTGTTCCAGTACGGGTCGGGGCCGATCCGCGGCTTCGCGGTGACGCTGATCATCGGCCTGGTCGCCTCGATGTTCACGTCGATCGTGGTGACCCGGGTGATCATGGAGTACTTCACGCGCCACGACACGGCGCGCCTGAGCGTCTGATGCAATTCAAGACCTTCGACATCATCCCCCACGACACGAAGTTCGACTTCGTGGGCAAGCGCCACATCGCCGTGGCGCTCTCGCTGGTCGTCAACCTGGCGGTCATCGTGTGGTCGCTCCCGTTCGTCCACGGCCTGAACATGGGCGTGGACTTCGCGGGCGGCACCGAGATGGAGGTCCAGTTCGGCAAGGCCGTGGACCCCGCC
The DNA here is from genome assembly GCF_000013385.1 of Anaeromyxobacter dehalogenans 2CP-C. Classification (GTDB taxonomy): domain Bacteria; phylum Myxococcota; class Myxococcia; order Myxococcales; family Anaeromyxobacteraceae; genus Anaeromyxobacter; species Anaeromyxobacter dehalogenans_B. Next base: position 2,868,881 of record NC_007760.1, on the reverse strand, counting down.
GACATCCGCAAGACGGTCGAGGATCTCGGCTTCAAGGGCGCCTCGGTCCAGACCTACGGCGCCGAGGCCGAGCACACCTTCCTCATCCGCGTCGAGCGCATCTCGCTGCTCACCGAGGCGGACGTGGCCCGGGTGGCCGACGCGGTGAAGGCGAAGCTGCCGGTGGCGGGCTTCGCGTTCAACCCCGAGTTCGGCGACAAGATCGACTTCCAGTTCTCGGGCGCGGTGGACGCCGCCGCGGTCCGGGCGGCGGTCGAGGCGGCCGGCGTGAAGGTGCGCGACGTCCGCGAGGAGCAGGGGCTCACCGCCGGCACGCGCTCCTACGCCGTCATCACCCAGGGCATCCAGGAGAACGTCCAGGCGGGCCTGAAGGACCACCTGGGCGACGCGCAGCCGAACGTGCGCCGGGTCGAGTACGTGGGCCCGGCGGCCGGCCGCGAGCTCCAGGCGCAGGGCCTGAAGGCCATCCTGTACGCCATCGGCCTCATCGTGGTGTACATCGGCCTGCGGTTCGACTTCCGCTTCAGCCCGGGCGTGGTCATCGCGATGCTGCACGACGCGATCATGACCATGGGCTACTTCACCATCACCGGCCGCGAGTTCAACCTGACCTCGATCGCGGTGATCCTGACGGTGGTCGGCTACTCGGTGAACGACACGGTCGTCATCTACGACCGCATCCGCGAGAACCAGGCCAAGCTGCGCGGCCGGAGCCTCTCGGACATCGTGAACCTCTCCATCAACGAGGTGCTGGGCCGCACCTTCCTCACCTCGTTCGCGACGGCGCTCTCGCTCATCGGCCTGCTCGTCTACGGCGTCGGCACCATCTTCGACTTCTCCATGGCGATGCTGTTCGGCATCATCTCCGGCACCTACTCCACCTGGTTCATCGCCGCCCCGATGACCATCTGGCTGGAGGAGCGGGCCGAGAAGAAGAAGGCGAAGGCGAAGGGCGCGGCCGCGGCGGCCGCGGCGCAGCCGCAGGCCCGGACCGCGAAGTAGCCGCGGCGCCGGCGGACGGCTTCCGGAAGGGCCCCTCGCGCCAGCGGGGGGCCCTTCGCCGTTCCGGGGACGGCGCGCAGCTTCGAGGCCGAGCCGGCCCAGGCCGGCGCGCCGCGCGTCGTGGCGGGAAGGCCCCCGTAGGCGGGACGGGCGTCGCGCGGCGCGGCGCCGGGTCGCACACCGTCGGTGAACTTCTCGCGCGACACGATCGCAGCGTGAAGATCCGATCACCACCGATTGCGCAATCACCAGGGGCGACCCCGCGCGGGGGGTTCGCGTATCGACGGGGAGCCCCCATCAATGCGGCATGGGGGCGACTGGCTCCACGGCCGGATTGCGCATCGTCGTCATCGATGACGACGCGGATCTGCGCGAGCTGCTCGTGGACGTGCTCCGGCGGATGGGCCACGCGGTCATCGGCCTGCCCGCCCAGGCGGGCGTGTTCCAGCTCGCGGACCTCCCGCCGGCCGACGTCTGGGTGGTGGATCACCGCCTGCCGGGGCGGCTCGGCGGCGAGGTCATCCGCGCGGTGCACGACGCGCCCAGCCGGCACCATCCGGTGCTCATCGGCATGTCGGGCGACGAGCACGCGGAGGACGCGTTCCGCCGGGCGGGCGCGGACGTGTTCCTGCAGAAGCCGTTCGACCCCGCGCGCCTGGTCGCCGCGATCGAGGCGGCGCTGGCCAGGCGGCGCGCGGCGTCCTGAGCCGCGGCCGCCCCCGTTCACCCGAGGTGACTGGGGCAGCCGCGGCCCGCCGCGCTCAGCGCTGGACGCCGCCGGTCGTGCCGGCGTCGCTCGCGTCGGTCCCGGTGCCGGCCGGCGGCGGGTAGGTGTCCGCGCCGGTCGTGCCGCTCGTCCCGGCGCCGTTCGTGTCCGTGCCCGCGCCGGGCGGCGGCGGGTAGGCGTCGGTGCCGCCGGCCCCGGTGCCGGGCGTCGCGGTGGTCCCGGTCCCGGCTGGTGGCGGGTAGGTGCCGTCGGCGCCGGTCCCCGTCGTGCCGGTTCCGGTCGTGTCGTTGCCCGTGCCCGTGCCGGTCGGCGGCGGATAGGCCTCGGTCCCGCCGGCGCCCGTGCCCGGCGCGCCGGCCGTGCCCGTGCCTGCGGGAGGCGGGTAGGTGCCCGTGCCGTCGGTGCCGGTCCCGGTGGTGCCGGTGCCGGTGGTGTCGGTCCCGGTGCCGGTCGTGCCCGTGCCCATCGTGCCGGCGCCGGCCGTGTCCGCCCCCGTGGCGCTGGTGCCGGACCCCGCGGACCCCGGCGTGCCGGTCCCGCTGCCGCCGGTGCCGCCGCTCTGCGCGTACGCGCCACCCAGCGCCGCGGCCGCCAGCGCGCCGGCCAGCATCCATCTCGTTGCGTGCTTCATCCATCCTCCCGTCTCGCGCGCGCGACCTGCGCGGCGGCCCGAAACGTGCGCACGGCGTGGCGCACGGCCCGGAGCGCGCGCCGCACCGCCTGCGGGCGCGCGGGCCCTCCGCGCGCGCGGCCGCGTCCCCGCGCCCGGCCGCCGCCCTGTCAGGGCGGCGTGCTACCGAGCGGACCGTGTCGGTCGCGACCGGGAAGCGGTGGGTGGAGGCGGCGGTGGACGCGGCGCGCGCGGCGGAGCTGGCCGCCGCCCTGGGCCTGCACCCGCTGGCCGCGCGCGTGCTCGCGGCCCGCGGCCACGCGGACCCGGCGGAGGCCGAGGCCTTCCTGGCCGCGCGCCTCGCCGACCTGCCGGATCCGTTCCGCATGAAGGGGATGGAGGCGGCGGTCGAGCGGATCGCGCGCGCGCTGGAGGGCGGCGAGCGCATCGCCTGCTACGGCGACTACGACGTGGACGGCGTCACCTCGACCGCGCTCCTCTGCGGCTTCCTGCGCGCGGCGGGGGCCGACGTCGTCACCTACACGCCGCACCGGCTGGTGGAGGGCTACGGCCTCAACGGCGACGCCGTCCGCAGCCTGGCCGCGCAGGGCGTCCGCCTGCTGGTGACGCTCGACTGCGGGATCACGAGCGTGGACGAGGTGCGCGTCGCCGCCGGGCTGGGCGTGGACACGGTGGTGGTGGACCACCACACGGTCCCGGTGGAGCTGCCGGCCGCCGCCGCCATCCTCAACCCCCACCAGCCCGGCTGCGCCTACCCGTCGAAGGACCTGGCCGCGGTGGGCGTGACGTTCGCGCTCGCCATGGCGCTCCGGCGCCGGCTCCGCGAGCGGGGTCGCTTCGGCCCGGCCCGGCCCGAGCCGAACCTGAAGGAGGTGCTCGACCTCGTCGCGCTCGGCACGGTCGCCGACGTGGTGCCGCTGGTCGGCGCGAACCGGATCCTGGTGCGCTGGGGGCTCGAGCAGCTCGCGACCAGCCGGCGCCCCGGCGTGCGCGCGCTGAAGCGCGTGGCCGGCATCGCGGACGGGACGCCCGTCACGGCCGGCCAGGTGGGGTTCCGGCTCGCGCCGCGCATCAACGCCGCGGGCCGGCTCGACGACGCGGGGCGCGGCGTGCGCCTGCTGCTCTCCGGCGACGCGGCGGCCGCGCAGGCGCTCGCCGACGAGCTGGACCGGGAGAACCAGGCCAGGCAGGAGATCGAGCGGCGCATCCTGGAGCAGGCGCTCGCCGACGCGGGGGCGCGGGTGGCCGCCGGCGCGCGCGGGCTGGTGCTGGCCCGCGACGGCTGGCACGCCGGCGTCGTGGGCATCGTCGCGTCGCGCGTGGTCGAGCGCTTCCACCGCCCCGCGGTGCTGGTGGCGCTGGAGGACGGCGCCGGGAAGGGCAGCGGGCGGTCGATCGAGGGCTTCCACCTCTACGACGCGCTCGCCGCGTGCTCCGGCCACCTGGCCCGCTTCGGCGGCCACCGGCACGCCGCCGGCGTCACGGTGGAGCGGGCGCAGGTCGAGCCGTTCCGCGCCGCGTTCGAGGCGCACGCCGCCGCCACCATCGCGGACGAGGACCTGGTGCCGCGCTGCCGGATCGACGGCTGGGTGGGCGACGCCGAGGTCACCGAGGACGCCGCCGAGGGGCTGGCGCGGCTCGGGCCGTTCGGCGCCGGCCACCCGGAGCCGGTGTTCGCGCTGCGCGGCGCCGCGGCGCGCGCGCGGACGGTGGGGGCGGGCGGCGCGCACCTGAAGCTCGCGCTCGGGCGCGGCCTCGACGCCATCGGCTTCGGCATGGGCGACCGCGCGCCGGCGTGCGGCGGCCCGGTGGACGCCGCGTTCACCATCGGCTTCGACGAGTGGGACGGCACCCGCCGCCTGCAGCTCAAGCTGAAGGACCTGCGGCCGGCGCGCTGAGGCGCCGCCCGCGCGCTACGGCGCCACGGCCACCACCGCGCGCCCGCGCACCTGGCCGGCGAGGATCCGCTCGCTCCACGCCGGCACCTCGGCCAGCGGGATCTCGGTGGTGAGCGCGTCGATCCGGTCGGCGGTGAGATCGCGCGCGATGCGGCCCCAGGCCCGCGCGCGCGGCGCCTGCGGCGCCATCACCGAGTCCACGCCCTGCAGGCGCACGCCGCGGAGCACGAACGGGAGCACCGTGACCGGCAGGTCGGTCCCGCCGGCGAGCCCGCAGGCGGCCACCGCGCCGCGGTACGCGGTCTGGCGGAGCACGGTGGCGAGCACCGCGCCACCCACCGCGTCCACGCCGCCCGCCCAGGTCTCCGACTCGAGCGGCCGCGTGGCCGGCCGCGCCAGCTCCTCGCGCGGCACGATGCGCGAGGCGCCCAGCGACTCCAGGAAGGCGCGCTCCGAGGGGCGGCCGGTGGAGGCCGCGACCTCGTACCCCGCGCGCGCCAGCAGCGCGACGGCGACGCTGCCGACGCCGCCGGCCGCGCCGGTGACGATCACCGGCCGGCCGCCGGGGCGCACGCCGGCGTCCTCCAGCGCGTCCACGCACAGCGCGGCGGTGAACCCGGCGGTGCCGATCGCCATCGCGCGCCGGGCGGTCAGGCCGCGCGGGAGCGGCAGCGCCCACTCGGCGCGGACGCGCGCCAGGCCGGCGTAGCCGCCGAACGTGGCCTCGCCGATGCCCCAGCCCGTCACCAGCACCTCGTCGCCCGGCTGGAACGACGGGTCGCGCGACTCGAGCACGGTGCCGGCGAGGTCGATGCCCGGGACCATGGGGAACTTCCGGATCACCTTGCCCTTGCCGGTGACCGCGAGCGCGTCCTTGTAGTTGAGGCTGGAGTAGCGGACCGCGACCGTCAGCTCGCCCTCCGGCAGCGCGGAGGCGGGCAGCTCCTCGAAGCCGGCGGAGCGGGTGCCGTCGCCCTCCCGGACGACGAAGGCTCGAAAGCGCTGCGGCAGCGAGGGCGCGGGCATGGGCGGGTCTCCGGGTGCGAGGGGAGGGCGGGCGGAAGGCGAAGGGACCGCCATCCTGCGTCCAGCCCACCGGAGGGGTCCAGTGCCCGGATCAGGGACGTGCGCGCCGCGCGGCGCATGCGCCCGTCATCTCGGGGAATCCGGCGACGGAGCTCAGGCGACGCCCCAGCGGTCGCGCCGCTCCCCGAACAGCGCGCCCATCCTGGCGAGCTCGCCCACGTGGAGCCGCTCCGCGTGGCGCTCGAACCGCTCCCGGCAGCGGCGCGAGCAGAAGAAGTACCGGCGCTTCTTGTACTCGAACGCCTCCGCGTCCTCCTGGAGCACCGGCCGCCCGCACACCGGATCGATCCCGACGCCGCCCTCGTCCACGTCCATGCGATGCCTCCCTCTCCGGGAGCCGGGACTGCAACCACGGGGCCAGCGCCGGCGCGCCGCCGGGCGGGCCCGCGTCCGCTCCGCGCCGCGGCGCACTGCAGGAATTCCAGGGTCCGGGCTGAAACTTCCACATGCCCGCGAGGCCCGGGACGCCCCGCGACGGCGCGCACCGGAAGGGCTGCGGTCGTCCTTGACGCCTGAGGTTCCGCAGTGTTAGCTGCCTTTCCCCACGTCCGGAGGCCCGTCCCTTGCCGCGCTTCATCACCGAGCTCAAGCGTACCCACTCCTGCGGTGAACTCACCAAGGCCGACATCGGCAAGGAGGTCGTGCTGTTCGGCTGGGTGAACAACCGGCGGGACCACGGCGGCGCGGTGTTCATCGACCTGCGCGACCGCGCCGGGCTCACCCAGGTGGTGTTCGAGGAGGACGTCCGCCCCGACGTGCACGAGCTCGCCGGCCAGCTCCGGCTCGAGTACTGCGTCGGCGTCCGCGGCAAGGTGGTGTCGCGCGGAGGCAACGTGAACCCGAAGCTCCCCACCGGCGAGATCGAGGTCCACGCCTCCGACCTCGAGATCTTCAACCGCTCCGAGCCGGCGCCGTTCCAGATCGAGGACAAGATCGACACCGGCGAGGAGAAGCGGCTCCAGTACCGCTACCTCGACCTGCGCCGCGCGCCGCTGCAGCAGACGCTCATGACGCGCGCGAAGGTGAACCACCTCACCCGCAACTACTTCACCGACAAGGGCTTCCTCGAGCTCGAGACGCCGTTCATGGTGAAGTACACGCCGGGCGGCGCCCGCAACTTCCTCGTCCCCTCGCGCCTCAACCCCGGCAAGTTCTACGCGCTCGCCGAGAGCCCGCAGCTGTTCAAGCAGCTGTACATGATGGCGGGCTTCGACCGGTACTTCCAGATCGTCCGCTGCTTCCGCGACGAGGACCTCCGGCTCGACCGGCAGCCCGAGTTCACCCAGATCGACGTCGAGATGTCGTTCGTGGAGCAGAACGACGTGTTCGACGTGATGGAGGGGCTGGTGGTGAAGCTCTGGAAGGAGGTGCTCGGGATCGAGATCCCGCGCCCGTTCCAGCGCATGCCGTTCGAGGAGTCGATGGCGAAGTACGGGAACGACAAGCCCGACCTCCGCTTCGACATGCCGCACGTGGTGCTCACCGACCTGGTGCGCCAGCACGACGGCGGCGGCGTCCCGCTCATGCACGAGGCCGTGAAGGCGAAGGGCATCGTCAAGGCGATGCGCGTGCCCGCCTCGGCGAACTTCTCGCGCACCGAGATCGACAAGCTCGAGGAGTACGTGAAGGGCATGGGCGCGAAGGGGCTCGCCCGCGCCAAGGTCGGCGAGGGCGGCGAGTGGACCCAGTCGCCGCTCGCGAAGACCATCACCCCCGCGCTCCGCCAGGCCATCAACGACGCCTGCGAGGCGAAGGCGGGCGACCTGCTCCTGTTCCAGTTCGGCAAGGAGTCGGTCGTCCACACGGTGATGGCGAACCTGCGCGTGCACCTCGCCAAGCGCATGGGCCTCATCCCCGAGTACGGCTCGGGCGGCGCCTGGCGCTTCCTGTGGGTGGTGAACCCGCCGCTGTTCGAGTACGACGAGGAGTCCGGCCAGTGGGCCGCCGCGCACCACGCGTTCACGCGGCCGCACGACTCCGACCTCCAGTTCCTCGAGAGCGACCCGGGCAAGGTGAACTGCTACCGCTACGACCTGGTGCTGAACGGGTTCGAGATCGGCGGCGGCTCCATCCGCCTCCACGACCCCGAGGTCCAGGCGCGGGTGTTCAAGGCCATGGGCATCTCGGACGAGGAGGCCCGCAGCAAGTTCGGCTTCCTGCTCGACGCGCTCAAGATGGGCGCGCCGCCGCACGGCGGCATCGCGCTCGGCATGGACCGCCTGGTCATGCTCCTCACCGGCGCCGAGTCGCTCCGCGACGTGGTGGCCTGGCCCAAGACGCAGAAGGGCACCGACCTCATGACCGGGGCGCCCGGCGACGTGGACGCGCGCCAGCTCCGCGAGCTGTACGTGAAGAGCACGTTCGAGCCGAAGTAGCGGCGTGCCCGCCCCGCGGCGCGCCGCCGCGGGCGGCCGTCCCCGGCGCCTCACCTTTCGCGCGACCGCGCCGCCGGTCCGGGCTACGCTCCGAGGCCGGGGGCGCGCGCGATGGGCGAGCACGACGTCATCATCGTCGGCGGCGGCGTGAACGGGACCGGCACGGCCCGCGACTGCGCCATGCGCGGGCTGCGGGTGCTGCTGCTGGAGAAGTCGGACTTCGGGGTCGGCGCGAGCGGCAACAGCTCGGGCATGATCCACGGCGGCATCCGCTACATGCTCTCCGACCGGAAGGTCACCGAGCTGGCCTGCCGCGACTCCGGGTACATCCAGCGGATCGCCCCGCACCTGCTGTTCCGCATCCCGTTCCTGATGCCGTTCGGCTCGCGCGCCGAGGGCGCCACGCTCGCCGAGCGCGCCGCCTGGTACGCGACCGAGGTCTACGTCGGCACCTACGACCTGTACCAGCCGCTGAAGCGCGGGCGGCCCTCCACCCGGCTGACCGCCGAGGAGCTGTACCGCCTCGAGCCCGGGCTGCGCCCCGGCCTGCACGGCGCGGTGACGCTGGACGAGTGGGGCATCGACGCGTTCCGGCTGTGCGTGCTGAACGCGCTCTCCGCCCGCACGCACGGCGCCGAGCTGCGCACCTGGACGGAGGTCCGCCAGCTGCTCACCGAGGGTGGCCGGGTGCGCGGCGTCCGCTGGCGCGACGCGCTCACCGGCGAGGAGGGCGAGGCGCGCGCGCCGGTGGTGTTCAACGCGGCGGGCGCGTGGTCGCCGGCCCTGGCGCGCGCGAGCGGCGTGCGCGTGCCGATGCGCCCGGGCAAGGGCGTGCACCTCACGCTCGACCGCCGCTGGTCCAGCTACGGCGTCATCTGCAGCGCGGTGGACGGGCGGCAGATGTTCCTCATGCCGCACGAGAACGAGTCGATCGTCGGCACCACCGACGACGACTGGTACGGCGACCCGGACGACCTGGAGGCGACCCAGGACGAGGTGGAGTACCTGCTGGAGGGCGCCGCCTCGCTCGTCCCCGGCGTGCGGCGGGCGCGGATCACCCGCGCCTGGTGCGGCCTGCGCACCACGATGTACGCGTACGGACCGAACGAGGACGCGCTCTCGCGCGAGCACCAGCTGCTCGACGGCGCCGCCGACGGCGCGGCCGGGCTGCTCTCGATCGTGGGCGGGAAGCTCGCCTCGTACCGCGCGCAGTCCGAGGAGGCCGCCGACCGCGTCGAGGCGCTCCTGGGCCGCCCGGTCACGCCCTGCCGCACGCACCAGGAGCCGCTGCCCGGCGGCGACGAGGTGCCGGACCCGGCCGCGCTGGCGCGCGAGTTCCCGGTGGACGCGTCGGTGGCGGCGCGGCTGGTGTACCGGCACGGCGGCCGCGCGCGGGAGATCTGCGGCATGGTGCGCGACGACCGGCGCCTCGGCCTGGTGCTGTGCCGCGACGAGGCCATCCTCGCGGCCGAGGTGGTCTACTGCGCGCGCCACGAGCAGGTGCGCCGCCTCCAGGACCTGCGGCGGCGCTGCCGGCTGGCGGTGGGCGCCTGCGGCGGCCTCGACTGCGCGCGGGTGGGCGCGCAGCTCGCCGGCCGCGAGCTGTCCTGGCCGCCCGAGCGCGTCCGCGCCGAGCTGTCCGACCTGCTCGACCAGGGCTGGCGCGAGCGGCGGCCGGTGCTGGACGGCGCGCAGCTCGCCGCCGAGGAGCTGCTGCGCGGCGGCTGCGGCCCCTGGGAGGCGCCGTGACCCCGTCGCGCACGGTGCGGGCCGACGTGCTGGTGGTGGGCGGCGGCATGGCCGGCGCGATGGCGGCGCTCTCGGCGCGGGCGGCCGGTTGCGAGGTGGCGCTGGTGCGGCGCGCGCCCGGCGCGACCGCGCTCTCCTCCGGCGCGGTGGGCGTGGCGCCGGACCTGTCCGCGCTCCCCGGCGATCCGCTCTCGTGGCGGCGCGGGCCGGTGGAGTCGGCGCGGCGCCTGGCGCGGCAGCGCCCCGGCCACCCCTACGCCGCGGTCGGCGAGGGGCTGGTGCTGCTCCCCGACGCGCTCGACTTCGCGGTGCGCGCGCTCGACCCGCTGCTCGCGCCGGTGCTGGAGCGCCCGCGCTTCCTCGCCACGCCGACCGGCGAGGTGGTCGCGGCGGCGACCTGCCAGCGCGCGGCCGAGCCGGGCGACCTGCTCGCGGTGGCGGGGCCGCTGGCGGTGGCCGGGCTCCGCGGACACCTCGCCTTCGACGCCGCGCTGGTCGCGGACGGGCTGGCCCGCCACGCCGGCCGCGGCGGCCCCGAGGTGCGGGAGCTGGAGGTGGACCTGCCCGGCCTCGACCCGTGGGCGCGCCCGCACGAGCTGGCGCGCGCGCTCGAGCCGCCCGGCGAGGCGGAGCGGCTGGGGGAGCGGCTGCGGGCGGCGCTCGCGAACGGCGCGCGCGGGGCCGCGGCGGTGCTGCTCCCGCCGGTGCTGGGGCTCTCGCCCGCGGCGCGCGTCGCCGAGCGCGTGGCGGCGGCGGCGGGCGTGCCGGTGGCGGAGACGCTCTCCGACGTCCCGAGCGTCCCGGGGCTCCGGCTGCAGGCCGCGCTCGAGGCGCGGCTGGCGCGCGCCGGCGTGGCGGTGCTCGCCGGCGAGCTGCGGGCGCCGGGGGGGGCGCCCGGCGACCGGGTCGAGGTGGGCGACGCCGCGATCCTGGCGGGGAGCTGGGTGCTCGCCACCGGGCGGTTCCTGGGCGGCGGCCTGGCGCGCCACGGGGTGCTGGCGGAGCGCGCCATGGGCCTGCCGGTGGAGGCCGCCGAGGGGCGCGACTCGGGGGTGCACCTCGCGGCACGGCCCGCCACCTCGCTCACGGTGCGCGACCGGCGCGCGCCCCAGCCGCTGCTCTCCGCCGGCGTGCGCGTGGATCCGTCGCTGCGGCCGCTCGACGGGCGCGGCCGCCCGGTGCACCCGCGGCTGTTCGCGGCGGGCGCGCTCGTGGGCGGCCACGAGCACGCGAGCGACGGGACCGGCCTGGGCGTGGCCATCCTCACCGGCTGGCTGGCGGGGCGCGCGGCGGCGGCGCGGGGGTAGGCGCTGCCGGCGGGCGTCACGCCGTTGACGCCGGGCGCCGGGATCGCGCGGGATCCCGGCCGCGCGCGGCGGGCGCGGCGCGTGCATCCCCGGCTCGCATGGCGCGCTACGCGGTCTCCGTCGTCTCCCCCCCCGGCTACGTCCACAGCGCCGCGTTTCACGAGGTCGCCGAGACGCTCCACGCCGCGCTCGGCGCGCTCGGCCACGACGCGGTCCTCACCGGCGACACCGCGCCCCGGGGGCGCCGCCCCATCGTGCTCGGCGCGAACCTGCTGCCGCACGTCCGGCAGCCGCTCGCGCGCGACGCCGTCCTCTACAACCTCGAGCAGGTGGACCCGGCCTCGCCCTGGCTGACCGGCCCGGTGCGCGCGCTGCTCGCCGCGCACGAGGTGTGGGACTACAGCCCGCGCAACGCCGCCCGCTACGCGATGTTCGGCCTGCCGCCGCCGCGGGTCGTGCCCATCGGCTACGTGCCGGGGCTGCGCCGGATCGCGCCCGCGCCGGAGGAGGTGGACGTGCTCTTCTACGGCTCGATGAACCCGCGGCGGGCGCGCGTGATCGACGCGCTGCGCGCCCGCGGCCTCGCCGTCGAGGTCGCCTTCGGCCTCTACGGCGCCGCGCGCGACGCCCGGATCGCGCGCGCCCGGGTGGTGCTGAACGTGCACTTCTACGAGGCGAAGGTGTTCGAGATCGTCCGGGTGTCGTACCTGCTGGCGAACCGGCGCTGCGTGGTGTCGGAGCGCGGCGCCGACCCCGAGGAGGAGCGGACGCTCGAGGCGGGCGTCGCCTTCGCCGAGTACGGGGGCCTGGCCGACGCCTGCGAGGCGCTGGTCCGGGATCCGGCCGCGCGGGCCCGGGTGGCGGAGGCCGGGTTCCGGCTCATGTCGGCCCGCGACGAGGTGGCCATCCTGCGCGCGGCGCTGGCCGGGGACGCCCCGCCGCAGGCGGGTGCGCCGGAGCGCGGGGACCGCGCGCCGCAGGCGCCGGGCACGCCCGGCTGCTAGACTCGGCGCGTGGCCTCGCCGCGCGCGCTCGCGTACCTCGCCTACCGGGCCCTGGTGGCGCACCCGCTGAAGCGGCTGCGCGCGCGGGGGCCCGGGCTGGAGCGGTTCCGGGCGGCGTACGTCTCCGAGGGGCTGCTCCCCACGCTCGTGGCGGACCGGGAGGTGGACGAGGCCGCGGCGGGCTGCATCTCCTGCGGCCTGTGCGAGCCCGCCTGCGACCTGGCCGCGGCGGCGCCGGCGGTGCGCGCGCTCGGGGTGCACGCGGCCTTCCGGCTCCACGGCCGCGCCGGACCGGACCTGGCGCTCTCCGCGGGTGCGCTGGCGGCGTGCGACGGCTGCGGCGCGTGCGACGCGCGCTGTCCGGTGGGCGTGCCCATCTCGCGGGTGGTCCGCGCGCTGCGGGCGCGGGCCGAGGCGGGCGCGACGCTGCGCCGCGCGCGGGGCGCTCAGGCGGCCGCCGGGGCGGCGAACGCGATGGTCTCCCACGCGCCCGGCGTGAAGTGATCGAGGTAGAGCCGGTAGCCGAGGCGGAGGCCGTCGATCCAGGCGGGCAGGGCGCCCAGGTCCTCCGGGCGGTGGTACGCGGCGATGGCGAGCTTGGGGCGATGGCGGCGGAGGGTCCGCTCGGCGCCGCGGAGCGCGGCCAGCTCGGCGCCTTCCACGTCCAGCTTGAGGAAGTCCACGCGCGGGAGCCCGCGCGCCTCCACCAGGTCGTCCACGCTGCAGGTGCGGGCCACCGCGGCCGCGGCCCCGGGCGCCGCGCCGAGGTGCGTGGCGGGGCCGTGCTCGGTGAAGGGGAGCGCCTCGCCGCTGCGGTCCCAGAGCGCCTCCGGCACGATCTCCACCCGGCCGGCCAGCGCCGGGTTGAGCGCCAGGTTGGCGCGGAACACCTCCAGGTGCGCGGGCAGGAACTCGAAGCTGAGCACGCGGCCGCCCGGCCCGACCTGGTGCGCGAAGTGGAGCGCGGTCTCGCCGAAGCAGCCGCCCCCGTCCACCACCACGTCGCCCTCGGCGGCGGCCACGCGGACGCCGGCGCGCTCGAGCTGGTACTGGCGCAGGAAGAACGTGGCGACCACGTACTCGGCGGTGGAGAGCAGCTCGAGCGGGAGCCCGGCGGGCCGCAGGTCGTAGCGGTCGAGGCGCCAGCCCTGGAACGCGTGCGACGCGCCGCGCGTGGCGGAGGCCGGGACCGCGCCCCGCTCGCGCAGCAGCCGGCCCTGCACCTCGTCCTCCAGCGCGCGGGCCCGCGCGGCGTCGAAGCGCACCGGCACGCGCGCCGCGCCGAGGGCGCGGTGCGCGCACAGCTCGAGCATCCAGTGGCGCGAGTCGGCGTCGGCGAGCGCGCCCCAGGCCCGCTCGAACTCGGCGTGCCGCCCCAGCACCGCGGCCGCGGCGTGCGCGGCCGCCTCGAGCGTGGGGCCGGCGTCGCCGGCCGGCGCCTCGGAGGCGAGGTCGAGCACCCGCAGGTAGGCGCGCGTGAACGCCGCGCCGGGCACGCCGGCGGCGTCCGCCACCTGGTCGAGCATGCCGAGGTAGGTGCGGAACGCCTCGCCCGATCCCGGCGAGAGCTCCAGCTCGCGCAGGAGCGCGCCGGCGGCGTCGGCGGGGCGGCCCGCTCCGGCGAGCGCGAGCGCCCGCGCCCGGTGGACCTGCGGGCGCGCGCCGTCCAGCCCCGCGGCGCGGTCGGCGAGGCGCAGCGCGTCGTGCGGCGCGCCCGCCTCGAGGCGGGCGACGGCCTCCGACACCAGCGCCGCCGGGTCGTCCGCCGGCGTCCGGGCCGGGCGGGGGCGCGCGGGCGGGCCCGCCTCGACGGCGGCGAGCAGCGCGCGCATGCGGTGCGCGTAGGTGTGGCGCCCGGCGACCTCGCGCTGCTGCGCGTCGGCGAGCGCGGCGCGGCCGGCCCCGTCGGACAGCCAGCGCCCCACCAGCGCCGGCAGCTCGGCGGGATCCTCGAACTGGACCAGCCCTTCCACCAGCTCGTCCTCGCCGTTGTGGGCCGCCCCGCCCACCAGCAGGCCGCCCGCGCCGAGCGCCTCGAAGAAGCGCATGTTCACGTCGTTGCCCACCGGCAGGTTCACGATGATCCGGCTCTGCTGGTAGATGCGCAGCGCGGCCTCGCCGTAGGCCTGGCCGAACACGCAGCTCGGGAACCGGCGCGCGAGGTCGCGGCAGATCCGCGGCCGGTCGCCGAGGGGCGTGCCCAGGAAGCACCAGTCGATCTGCTTCGCCTGGGCGGGGTCCGGCGCCTGGCGGGCGGGGTCGTACGCGAGCGGGAGCCAGCGCGCCGCGATCCCGTGGCGCGCGAGCAGGTCCACGCCGTCGCGCTGGGCGCTGAACACGTGGTCGAAGCCGCGCGCCTTGTCCGGGCGAAGCAGGCTCCCGCCGGCGAGCGGCGCGCCCAGCCGGTGCGTGTCGATGCAGTAGTACGCCGACGGCACGCCGAGGCCCACCGGGCCGGGGTAGGCGAGGTCGTCGTCCACCTGCAGGTACAGGTCCGCCGGCGGCAGGGTCTCGTAGCCGGCCTGCTCGATCCCGCCGGCGGGCGTGCGCCGCAGCGGCTCGTGGTGGAACGCATCGCACCCGATCTCGCGCAGCGCGCGGAGCACGTGCACCCCGGTGGTGTCCTCCCGGGGAAGGGTGCTGAAGACGACGCCGATCCTCATCCGGCCTCCGGTCGCGCCGCGTGCATGGCGCGGCCGGAGCCTTTGCGCGGCGCGTGCCAGGTGGGGCGCCGGGGGCCGTGGCGGCCCCGCGACAGGTTCGTGACGCGCCGCCCGCCGCGGCGCCCCCGTCCCGGGATATGATCCCGATCGGTGAAGCCCTTCCTCATCGTCAATCCAGCCAGCGCCTCCGGCCGCACCGGCCGCCACTTCGACCGGATCGCCCGCGCGGTGCGCGCCTCCATCGGCGACTTCGAGTGCGCCTTCACCAAGGCCCGCGGCGACGGCGTCCGGCTGGCCCGCGAGGCGCTCGCGTCCGGCGGCAAGCTGGTGGTGGCGGTGGGCGGCGACGGCACCGCCAGCGAGGTCATCGACGGGCTCACCGGCGAGACCGGTCCGCGCGACCCCGAGGCGCACTTCGGGTTCATCCCCCGCGGCACCGGCGGCGACCTGTGCCGCACGCTCGGCATCGACCCCGACGTGGACTCGGCGGCGCGCACGCTCGCCTCGCGCGACGTGGCGGTGCTCGACCTGGGGCGGCTGGAGCTGGTGGGCCTGGACGGCGCGCCGGTCACGCGCCACTTCGCGAACGTGGCCGGCTTCGGCGTCTCGGGCGAGGTGAGCGCGCTGGTGAACCGCGGGCTGAAGCTCCCCAGCGGCAAGCTGTCCTACATGCTCGCGTCCGCGCGCGCGCTGATGAGCTGGTCGGACCAGCCGGTGCGGTGGCGCGTGGACGGCGGGGTGTGGCACGAGGAGCGGATCACCGCCATCTCGGTCTGCAACGGGCGCTACTTCGGGGGCGGCATGAAGGTGGCGCCGGACGCGCGCATGGACGACGGCGTGTTCGACGTGGTGGTGTGGAAGGCGTTCGGGATGGGCGACTTCATCGCCAAGCGCCCCATGCTCTACGACGGCACCCACGTGCGCCTCGAGAACACCCGGGTGCTGCGCGCGCGCACGGTGGAGGCCGAGCCGCTGGAGGGAGCGCGCGTGCGCATCGACTCCGACGGCGAGTCGCCGGGCCGCCTGCCGGCGCGGTTCACGATCCTCCCGGGTGCGCTCCGGATCCGCGTGGGGCGTTGACCTCGCCGCGGGCGCTCCACGGTCCTTACCCTGCAGCATCATGACGCTCGCCCTCGTCGCCGCCCTGCTCACCGCCGCAACCCCTGCGGGCGGCAAGGCCCCCGCGTCCGCCGTCCCCGCCGTCCGGCACGCCGGCACGCCCGGGCCCGCGCCGCGCGCCATCCGCTCGGCGGAGGACCTGGCCGCGCTGTGCCGGGCGCTCACCCCGCCGGAGCGGCTCCGCCCGCGCGGCGACGCGGTGGAGCGGGGCGAGGCCGAGGCCCGCCACGACGCCGATCGCGACGCCGCCATCGTGGCGCGCTACGCCATCACGCTCCCGGCCGCGCGGCTGGCGTTCGCGCCGTACGACGCGAGCGAGCGGCGGCTGGCGCTGGCCGAGCCCGGCGTGCTGCCGGTGGCGGAGGGCGGGTCGCGGCTGTGGCCGAGCGAGGAGCGCGGGCTGCCGGTGGAGGCCGACGCCGGCGCTGCGCGGCGCGTGCTCGAGGCGCAGCGCGCCGGCCGGCTCGCGCTGGAGCTGACCTTCGACCTCCCCGACGACGCGACTTGCGGCGCCGATCCGCGCGGCAAGACGTTCACGCTGCCGGTCGAGCCGGTGGACTGGGCCTGGACCGACGGCGGCGCGGCGCTGGCGCGCGGCGGGGCCGGCGCGGATCGCCCGCTCGCGTCCGCGGCGCAGGGCGCCACGCCCAGGGTGGACGTGGGCGAGCCCATCGCCGGCCCGTCGGAGGCGAAGCGCGCGGTGCTGACCCGCGCCGGCGACCTGCAGGCGTGCTACGCGGAGGCGCTGCGCCGGGATCCGGCGGTGGACGGGGTGCTGGTGGTCGAGCTGGGCGGCGGCCGCATCGGCGTGGCCGCCGACTCCACCGGCACGCCCGAGCTGTCCACCTGCGTGCAGCGGGCGCTCGCGACGCTGGCGTCGCCCGGTGGCGGGCGCGTGGCGGTGCCCATCCGCTTCGAGCTGGTGGCGCCGGCGACGGCCGCGGCCGGCACCGGCGCCAGCGGGCGGTGATGCCCGGCGCGTCGCCGAAGTGCGGCCTCCACGGAGAGAGCGTCGCCATGCACCCCGAACGGCATGAGGACGGTCGCCGCCCAGGAGCATCGACGCAATGAGTCCGCGCCACTGGCCGACGCCGCCGTGAGGGCGGAAGCGGAGTCGTTCGCCAACCCCGGCGTGGGCGCCGGTGGTCCAGTACCGAGCTAGCCGGACGCTTCGTCCTTACCGTCCGCACTTCGGGCACCTGACGTCCAGGAGGACCTGCGGCGGGACGGCGAGCACCTCGGCGAGCGACAGGACCAACCCGGCTGACCAGCGTTCGAGGTAGTCCGGGTCTCGCTCGATGTCATCCACCACGCCAGCCTCGAAGCCGATCCGGTCGGCAAGGTCGGCCTGCGAGAGCCCGAGGGCCACCCTGCGCTCCCGGACGACATCATGGCGGCCGCCCCTTGACCGACCGACGTCCGATCCCGCGCAGGACGCACACGGGATGCCGAGCAGGTCGAGTGCGTCCACCCCAAGCACTTCGCAGAGTAGCCGCAGGTTCCGGAGATGCAACACGTGGACGGCTTCATCCTCGTGTTGCTCCAGATCGCGGAACTCGTCGCGGCTGAGCTGAGCGCCGGAAGCCACCTCGGCGTCGGTGAGTCCGAGCTTCGTTCTCTGCGCCCGCAGTCGGTCGTTGACCTTCACGCGACCCTCCTACCAGACGGGTGCTGATATGGGCCACTGCACTGAGAAGCTTCGCGGTGCGAGGACGTCCACGCCGTTCACGCGGACCAGCGCGCTCGATGCGCGGGCGCCGCCCGCCTCGTCGCCGTTTCGGACCAGGAGGCGGAACGGTCCTACCGCACCATCGGGCAACGCGCAGGAGAATGCGCTGGTACCGCGGGCCGCAACGAACGGGCCACACACCCGATATCCGGAGCGGCGCGTCTTCTCGCGCGGGCCAGCGCCGACCGGAGCGCCGCCAGTCGCGCGAACGGGTGACGCGATGCTGTGCGGCGGGGTGGGCTACGCGCCCAAGGCAGTGCAGCGGTAGCCCAGAGAAGCGTCCGGCTCTGGGGAGAGGACCGCCGCCGTCCAGGGCGCCGGCGGCAATCTCACACGCAGCGCCAGTACGCGGTCGCGACCAGGGTCCGGCGCTCCTTCACCTCGGAGCGCTTCTTGAGATCCGCGACGGCGCGGTCCTTCTCGGCGTAGCGCTGCGCCTCGACCGCGCGCAGGTCGTCCAGCTTGCGCCGGTACTCGCGCTCGGCCCGCTCCAGCAGCGCGCGCCGATCCCGCAGCGGCAGGTCGGAGCGATCGCCCAGCGCGCCGCGCGCCCGGCCCCAGGCGGCGCGCGCGTCCTCGACCGCCTTGCGCGGCGCGGCGAGCGCGTCCTCGACGGCGCGATCCCAGCGATCGCGGGAGGCGTCGTACGCGGCGCCGATCCGCTCCTGCAGGTCGGCGACCAGCGTCGCGTGGAACGCCTCCAGAGCCTGCTCCTGCGCCTCGCCGATCGAGACCGTGGCGCCCCGCGGGCCCGCCTGCGTCTCCTCCGCCGGCAGCGCCGCGAACGCGTCGGCGTCCTCGGGGGAGAGCGCGTGGAACCGCTCGCCGTCGAACCAGAGCACGAGGTGCACCACGCGCTCCTCCGACACGAGCGCGTCGAACGCGTACTTGTAGGCGAACCACCAGCCCTCGCGCCCGGCCAGCTTGCCCAGCGAGGCCGGCAGCAGGCGATTCGGGAGCTCCAGGAACGAGACCGCGTCCTGCGGCCGGGCGCGGATCCGCTCCGCCGCGGCCTGGATCAGCTTCGCGCGGCGGGTGCGGCCGCGGGCCGGCTCCTCCGGCGGCGGCGCCGCCTCCTCCTCGAACGCGGCCGCGACCAGCGCCTCCTCGTCGGCCTCGCGCCGGGCCACCGCCTCCTTGGCGTTCTTCTCCGCCACCCGCAGCCGGCCGCGCACCTCGCCGTCGAACCGCTCGAACAGGAGCGCGCGGGCCGCCGCGTAGCGGGCCGAGATGCGGTCGTCCAGCTCGCCGCGCAGCTTCGAGAACGCGCGGTCGATCTCCTCGCCGGAGCGGCAGGCCTGGTAGATGTCCAGCACCCGCTTCTCGAAGTCGATGCCGGTGCCGAGCGCGCCCAGGATCTCGTCGGACGAGCCGAACACCCCGTCGAACAGCGCCAGCTTCTGCGAGAGCAGGTCGAACAGGCGGGCGTCGGCGGCGTTGGAGCGATTGAGGAAGTTCAGCACCAGCACGTCGCGCTGCTGGCCGTAGCGGTGGCAGCGGCCGATGCGCTGCTCGACGCGCTGCGGGTTCCAGGGCAGGTCGTAGTTGACCACCAGGTTGCAGAACTGGAGGTTCAGGCCCTCCGCGCCCGCCTCGGTCATCAGCAGGATCTGGGTGCGGTCGCGGAACTCCTCCACCAGCGCGGCGCGCTTCTCGGTGCCGCTCACGTCGCCGGAGAGGCAGGTGACGGTGTAGCCCTTCGCCTCGAGCAGCCGCCGCAGGTAGTCCTGCGTGCGCCGGAACTCGGTGAACACCACCGCCTTCTCCGGCCACCCGCACGCCTTCGCCACGGTGAAGCAGCGGTCGAGCCCGCGCACCAGCGCGTCGCCCTTCGCGTTCACCTTGATCTCGCGCGCCAGCCGGGCGCAGGCGCGCAGCTCGTCGAGCTCGTCGTTCATGCGGCGCAGCGCGAGCTGGCCCTTCGGCTTCTGCGGGGCGCCCTCGTCGTCGAAGAGCTCCTCCACCTCCTCGGCGAAGCCGTCCATCTCCAGCAGGAGGTCGGCCTGGGCGGTGCACTCGACGCCGGCGATCTTCTGGTCGAGCGTGTCGGCGAGCCGGTCCAGCGTGGCCGCGAGCGCGAACGAGGAGGACGCCAGGATCTTCCGGTACACCAGCACGAACAGCGCGCGCCGGGCCATGGGGATGGCGTAGGCGTCCTCGCGCCGCAGGTACTCGGAGACGCGGTCGTACAGCTCCTGCTCCTGCGCGGTGGGCGCGAAGTCCTCCACGATGGAGCGGCGGGCGGTGTACTTGACGTACTCCTTCACCTGCCGGCGCAGGGTGCGCACCACCACCGGCGCCAGCCGCGCCTTCAGGTCGGCGGCCTTGTCCTCGGTGAGCTCGCCGGAGGCGTACTGGAGCCGGAACGTCTCCTCGTTGCCGAGCAGCGCGTCGTCGATGAACGCCGCCAGCCCGAGCAGCTCCATGAGGTCGTTCTGGAGCGGGGTGGCCGTCAGCAGGAGCTTGGGCGAGCGGCGCAGCGCGCGGCGGAGCGCCTGGCCGGTGCGGTGGTCCTTGCGGTAGGCGTTGCGCAGCCGGTGCGCCTCGTCGATCACCGCCACGTCCCAGTGGACGCGCTCCACCTCGGCGGCGCGCAGCGCGGCGAACGGGTGCGAGCAGATCACGATCCCGCCGGTGTCGAACGGGTTCGTCTTCAGCCCCTGGCGCTCGCGCTCGCGGCAGGTGTCGCCGTCCACCACGTCCGCCTCGAGGCCGAACTTGGAGCGCAGCTCCTCGCGCCACTGCGCGCGCAGCGAGGCCGGCACCAGGATGACGGCGCGCGGCTTCCCCTCGGCCGCGAGCTGCGCGAGCACCAGGCCCGCCTCGACCGTCTTGCCGAGGCCCACCTCGTCGGCCAGCACCGCGCCGCCGGTGGGGAGCGCGGCCAGCGCGAACGCGGCCGCCTCGATCTGGTGGGGGTTCAGGTCCACCGCGGAGTGGGCCAGCGCCGGGGCGAGCCGGGACGTGCCGCCCCCGCCGCGCGCGGTCAGCGCCTCCGCCGCAACCCGCTGGTGGAACCGCGTCAGCTGCGGCCGGGCCGAGCCCGCGCGCGACGCAACCTGAGACACCCCGCCCATCCGCACCGCCTCCCACCACCCGGGGCGCCCACGCGCCCGCCCACGCCGCGGCGCGCGGAGGTTCCCGCCGCGCCGCCCGGT
The DNA here is from genome assembly GCF_000013385.1 of Anaeromyxobacter dehalogenans 2CP-C. GTDB lineage: Bacteria > Myxococcota > Myxococcia > Myxococcales > Anaeromyxobacteraceae > Anaeromyxobacter > Anaeromyxobacter dehalogenans_B. Next base: position 2,848,433 of record NC_007760.1, on the reverse strand, counting down.
ATCCCGCGATACCGGAGCGGCCACTGTACCAGCATCCGGATCCCGGCGGCAGCCGCTCTGGCGTGTGCGCGCCGACCCCACGCGCGTGGCGGGGATGGCGCGGGCCGCGGCGGCCGCGCCGGGCGGCGCGCCGCGGGTCGGGCCGGTCAGCGGGCGAAGACGTCGTCGGCCGGCGTGATGCGGATGGCGTCCGGCCGGATGCCGAGCTTCGTCGCGCCGATGACCCGGTCCTCCTCGAGGAGCGCGGCCGGCTTCTCGGCGTCGTACTTGACCGTGGAGACCCCGTCCGCGGCGAGCGCCGCCGCGAGCGCCTTCGCGTCCTTCGTCACGATCACGAACGAGAGGTCGGTGGCGGAGAGGTGCGTGCGGATGGCGCGGTTCACGTCCTCGCGGGTGAGCTTCGCGAGCCCGTCGCGCAGGTAGCGCGTGAACTCCGGGATGCCGTACCAGCGCGAGTCGAGCGCGTAGCCGACCTGCTGCTCCTGCCGGGCCGTCATCACGTAGACGTTCTTCATCAGGTAGGCCCGCGTGGCCTCGAAGTCCGCCTCGGAGAGCCCCTCGTCCACCAGCTTGCGCAGCTCGTGGAGCGCGATCCGGATCGCCATCTGCGCGTTCTGCGGCTGGACCGGCCGGATCCACACCTCGAACAGCTGCGCCCGCCGGCCCAGGTTCGGATCCGGGAAGAACTGGAACATGCCGCGCGGGAACGCCTCGACGTAGGCGTAGTCGCCGTAGTTCATCCCGCGCGTCTCGCGGATGCGCTGGTAGAGGTGGGAGGTGGACGACCGGTGCTCGCCCAGCCAGGTCTTGGCGAGCCAGAGCGCCGGGAAGTCCGGGTGGCCGCGGGTCACCGCGATGGGCAGGCCGAAGGAGATGGCGGTGGCGCGCGTGTCCTTCTGGACGATCTCCACCTCGATCCCCTTGTGCCGCCGCCCGGTCACCGCCGGCGCCGGCTCCGCCTGCGCGACCGGCAGCCGCCCCAGCTCCGCCTGGAGCCGGCCGAGGAACGCCTTCGGCGCGTCGCCGCCCACGCCGACCAGCACGTCCGGCCGCGCGTAGCGGGCCTTCACGAACGCCTTCACGTCGTCGAGCGTCACCGCCTGGATGCCCGCCACGGTGCCGAGGGCGGGGTGGCCGTACGGCGTGCCGGCGAAGACGTTCGCCTGCAGCCGCTCCTTCGCCAGCTCCTCGTCGTTCGACTCGCGCAGGTCCTGGACGAGCGCGTTCAGGTGCTCGTCCTTGATGCGCCGGAAGTCCTCCTCGCGGAAGCCCGGCTCGGTGAGCTGGGGCAGCGCCACGTCGGCGAACCGCTGCCAGCCGTCGGCGGGGAAGCGGCCGGTGAGCGTCGCCATCTCCTTGTCCACCTGCGCCTCCAGGCTGGCCGCGAGCGGATACAGCGCCTCGCGGATCTCGTCGAGGCGCATCCGCTGCGACCCCGCGGCGGCGAGCATGTCGGCGGCCAGCGCGGCCAGGCCCTCCTTGCCCTTCGGGTCCTTCGCGCTGCCGGCCGGGAACACGAGCTTCACCGTGACGACCGGGAGCTTCGAGGGGAGGAGCGTGACCGGCAGGCCGGCCGGCGCCGGCGGGCGCGGCTCGAGGGACGCGAGCGCCGGCTGCGCCTTCACCGCGGCCGGCAGCGGGTCCTTCGACAGCGTCGTCACCACCAGGCCCGCGTCGGTGAAGTACCGGCGCGCCGCGGCGAGCAGGTCGGCGCCCTGGAGCGACGCGTAGGTGCGGAAGAGCTGGTTCGCGGTGGCGTAGGAGCGCCGGAAGTGCGCGAAGCGCGCCACGATCCCCGCGATGGCGTCGGTGGAGTCGAGCCGGCGCACGAACGCCGCGCGGCCGTGGGACTTCTGGTCGGCGAGCCTCCGCGGATCCGGCGCGGCGGCGCGGGCCTGCGCGAACGCCTTCAGGATCACGTCGCGCACGTACGGCGCGTCCTCGGCCTTCTTGAGCCGCGCGTACACGGTCACCAGGCCGGGGTCCACGTTCGGCCCGGTGTCGGTGAACAGCGCGTCCACCTTCTGCTCGTCCACCACCAGCTTCCGGTAGACGTCGGAGGTCTCGCCGAAGTGGAGGTCGAACAGGAGGTCCACCGCCGCCCAGTCCTTGCCCGTCTCGGAGAACGCCGGGCCGTGGAACGCCACGGTCACCCACGGCAGCGTCGGCGTGGTCCAGGGCACGTGCGCGTAGACCGGCCCCTGCGGCGCGGGCTCGGCGGGGATCCGCGCCTGGAAGTCGCCGCGCTTCCACCCGCCGAAGTACCTCTCGACGAGCGCGAACACCTTCTCCGGCCTCACGTCGCCGGCCACGATCACCGTCGAGTGCTCGGGCCGGTACCAGCGCGCGTAGAACGTGCGCGAGTAGTCGTACTGGTTGGGCATGTCCTCGATGTCGGCGAGGAAGCCCATGGTCGTGTGCTTGTACGTGTGCGCGCGGAAGGCGGCGTCGCGCTGCACCTCCTCGAGCTTCACGATCGGGTTCGAGGCGTTCTTGTTGTACTCGCCGAGGATGGCGCGCGACTCGGTCTTGAAGCCCTCCACCGAGTAGTCGAGGTGCTGGAAGCGGTCCGCCTCGATCTCGAGGACCTTCTCCAGGTCCGCCTTCGCGAACGTCGTGTGGTAGTTCGTGAGGTCGTCGCTCGTGTACGCGTTCTGCCGCGCGCCGATCTGCGTGAGCACCGCCTGGTAGGCGTCCGGCGGGTAGGCCTTCGTCCCGCGGAACATCATGTGCTCGAAGAAGTGCGCGAAGCCGGTCTTGCCGGGCTCGACCTCGTTGCGCGAGCCGGTCTGGATCGGGATCTGGACCGACACGAGATCCGGGAAGCCGGTCGGCACCACGATCACCTTCAGGCCGTTCGGGAGCGTCCGCTCGGCGGCGGGGAAGGGCAGCACGTCGCCCGCGCCGGCGCGCGGCGGCGCGGCGGAGGCGGGCGCGGCCGCGGCCAGGGCTGCGACGGCGGCGGCGGCGAGGAGCAGCGGAGACGGGGTCGGGCGCATGCGGCGGATCTCCCTCGGGTGAACGGGAAGGGACGAAAGCACGGGGTGGGGCGACCGGCAAGCGGCGCCTCCCCCGGCGCCACGCCGTCCCTCCCCGGAGGCGCGAAGGGCCGGTCCGTGACGCCCGCGGCCAGGAGGGGCGCGCGCCGTCGCGCCGAAATAGGCCCGGCCTCCCTCCGTAGGAAAGGCCAACGGAGGTTGAACATGAAGGCCCTCGCAATCGTCGCCCTCGCCATCGCCCTCGAAGCAGGCTTCCTCTTCACGCTCGCGGTCCCCGCCGGCTCCGCTGCCGCCGCCCGCGACGCCCGCGGCGCCCAGGTCGAGCTGGCGCACGCCCCGGCGCCGGTCCCGGCCCGCTCGTAGCCCGCACGCGGCACCCCGCGGTGGACTACGATGCGGCATGGCCGAACGCCCGAGCCTGCTCCTCGCCGCCTTCCCGCCCGAGCTGGCGGGCCTCGACGCGGCGCCACCGCCCGGCTGGATCGCGGGCGTCACCGGGGTGGGCGCCGTCTCCGCCGCGATCGAGACGGCGCGCCTCGTCGCCCAGCACGCGCCGGCGCGCGTCCTGTTCGTCGGGACCTGCGGCGCCTACGACGCGCGGCTCGCGCCCGGCGACCTGCTCTCCGCGTCCGAGGCCGTCGCGACCTCGCTCGACGAGGTGGAGGGCCGGGCGTACCGGCCCGCGATCGAGCGGGTGCGCTGGCCGGCGGGCTGGGCGCTGCCGCTCCCGGCGCACGCGGTGGCGGTGCCGCCCGCCATCACCCGCACCGCGGCGGGCGCCCGCGCGCTCGCCGCCGTGGGGGCGGCGGAGCACCTCGAGCTGACCGGCGTCTTCGCCGCCTGCCACGCGGCGGGCGTGCCGGCGGCCGCGGCCCTGGCGGTGGCGAACCGGGTCGGGCCGGACGCGCACGCGGAGTGGAAGGCGGCGCACGCCGCCGCGAGCGCGGCGCTCCGGGCGGCGCTGGAGGCGCGCGGCGTGCTCCCGGCGCACGGTCCCTGATCGCGCGGGCCCGGGTCAGGCCGGCGGCGGCCGCGCGCCGGCCGAGGCAGCGAGCGCGCGGCGCAGGACCCAGGAGATGGCGAGCAGGATCGCGCCGGTGCCGATCGCGGGCAGGATCAGCGCGCCGGGGCCGCCGCGGCCGGCGTCCACGGTCGCGCGCAGCGCCGCGGCGTCGGCCGCGAGCGAGCCGACGTACACCGACAGGATCAGGCCCGGGACGCTCCCGAGGAGCGACGCGAGCGCGAACGCGCGGAGCGGCACCGGCGTCGCGCCGAGCAGGTAGTTGAGCACGGTGAACGGGGCGAGCGGGGCGAGGCGGAGCAGCAGCACCACCCGGAAGCCCGACGCGGCCAGCGCCGCGTCCACGCCGGCCAGCGCCGGCGAGCGGGCGGCGAGCCGGGCGGCGCGCTCGCGCACCAGCCAGCGCCCCGCCGCGAACGCCGCGCAGGCCCCCAGCGTGCTGGCGGGGATCGCCACCAGCGAGCCGGACACCGGCCCGAGCGCGAACCCGGCCGCGAGGTGCAGCAGCGGCGCGGGGATCATGAGCGGGCCGCTCGCCACGTAGGCCGCGGCGAGCGCCGCCGCCGCGGCGGGCGCGCTCTGGCGGAGCGACTCCAGCGCGCGGGTGGCCGGGCCGGGCGCGAACGCGGCGAGCGCGCCGATGGCCGCGACCAGCAGCACGGCGGCCGCCGGCCGGGCCAGGCGCGCGCCCGGGCCGGGGCGAGGGGGGAGGGGCGTCACGCGCGCAGTGTAGCGCGCCTCGCCCCGCCGCGCCCCGCCCGCTCACTCCCCGAGGGTGGCGCGCAGGAACCACCCGTGCTTCTCCACGTCGGCGGCGACGCCGGTGAGCAGGTCCACCGTCTCCGGGTCGCCGTGCTCCTCGGCGAGCGCCTGCGCGGCGCGGAGGCCGCCGAGGTACGCCTCGACCCGGTCGGCGAGCAGCGCGACCAGCTCGAGGTCGCGGACCGTGCCCGCGGGCAGCTCGGGCACGCGGCTCGCCGCGGCCACCTCGCGGGCGGTCCCGGCGGCGCGGCCGCCCAGGGTGACGGCGCGCTCGGCGACGTCGTCGCCGTGGCCGGCGAGCGCGGTGGCGAGCTCCTCGAACAGCGCGTGGAGCTGCGAGAAGTGCGGCCCCTTCACGTTCCAGTGCGCGACCTTCGCCTGCGTCTGCAGGTCGATGCCGTCGGCGAGCGTCGCGACGAGCGCGTCCGCGATGCGGCGGCGGTCGGCCTCGGGGAGCGCGCTCGGGCTGCGGAACAGGTCGCGGCGGGCCGCGCGGGTGGGCTGGGTGGCGGGGGGCTGGGTACGGGTCGTGGTCGTCATGTTCAGGTCCTCCTCTCGGACGCGAAGGAGGATGCCGCGCCCAGGCTGATAACTCCAAGACATCGTCGCGATGTCGCTGATAGGGATTGGCTGTCAGTCGCCCGCCGCGCCCGCGGGTCGCCGCGCCCGCGGCGTTTGACGCGGCGGCGCCGCCGTTGCTAGATCCCCCGCACCATGCAGGTGAGGCTGAACGGAGAGCTCCGGGAGATCCCCGACGGACTGACGGTCGCCGGCCTCCTCGCGCACCTCGGCGTGAAGGCGCCGCGGGTGGCGGTCGAGGTCAACGAGGCGGTCGTCACCAAGGACCGCTACGAGGCCCACCGCATCGGTCCGGGCGACTCGGTGGAGATCGTCGCCTTCGTCGGAGGAGGGTAGGCCATGGCGGACACCTGGAGCATCGGCGCGCACGCGTTCACCAGCCGCCTGCTGGTGGGCACGGGCAAGTACCCCGACTTCCCCACCATGCAGCGGGCGCTCGCCGCCTCGGGCGCCGAGGTGGTGACGGTCGCGGTGCGGCGGCTCGACCTGTCGAAGAAGGGCGAGGAGTCGCTGCTCGCCTGGATCCCGAAGGGCATGAAGCTGCTGCCCAACACGGCCGCCTGCTTCACCGCCGAGGAGGCCATCCGCACCGCGCGCCTCGGCCGCGAGCTCGAGATGGGCGACCTCGTGAAGCTCGAGGTCATCGGCGACCGCCGGACGCTGTTCCCCGACGTGGAGGGGCTGATCCAGGCGGCGAAGGTGCTGGTGAAGGAGGGCTTCACCGTCCTGCCGTACACGAACGACGACCCGGTCACGGCGAAGAAGCTCGAGGACGCCGGCTGCGCCGCGGTGATGCCGCTCGGCGCGCCCATCGGCTCGGGCCTCGGCCTCCGCAACCCGTACAACCTCCGCATCATCATGGAGACGGTGCAGGTGCCGGTGCTGGTGGACGCGGGCGTCGGCACGGCCAGCGACGCGGCGCTCGCGATGGAGCTGGGCGCGGTCGCGGTGCTCATGAACACAGCCATCGCCGAGGCGAAGGACCCGGTGCTCATGGCCGAGGCCATGCGCGCCGGCGTGGAGGGCGGCCGCAAGGCGTTCCTGGCCGGCCGGATCCCGATGAAGCTGCACGCCGCGGCTTCCTCGCCGATGAGCGGGCTCATCGGGACCTGAGCCTCCTCGGCTCCGCTCCCTCGACTCCGCGCGGCCTGCGGCCGCGCTACGCTCGGGATGAGCGCTCCAACCGCTCACCCTGAGCGTGGGCAGGCCGCAGGCCTGCCGGAGTCGAAGGGTCACCCCTCGAGCCCGTCCAGGGGCGGGCCGACGATGCGCCTGGGCGCGCGCCGCGCCTAGCCGGCCGGCTCGAGCGGCGCGACGTCGTCGATGACGGACCGGAACACGCGCGAGGGCTTGCCCCATCCACCCGCGGTGTACCCGCGGCAGATCCGGTCGTACGCCTCGGGGTGCTGGTGCGGCGCGAACTCCTCCACCGTGCCGCGCAGCGCGTAGCCGCGGTACGTGTCGAGGTCGATCACGGCCCGCGTCTCGAGCCGGTTCGACTTCAGGTTCATGTAGGTCTTCAGCGCGAGCCCGTCGCCGTGGAACAGGGTGAGGCGCCCGTCGCGGACCTCGTGGTGGAAGATGAACCGCGGCGAGAGGTTCGCCGTCTCGCCCACGCCGACCAGCGCGTAGCGGACGCTCCCCACGATCTGCACCAACTCCTCGAACGGCACGTTCTCGAAGAACTTGAGCGTGTACGGGCTGTGGTGGACGGTGAAGATCGACGCGCCCTTCACCACCAGCCCGTCCTCGTCCTCCTCCAGGAGGTCGGCCGCCACCGAGTTCACCGACAGCGCGCGGGTCTTCACCTGGAAGCCCTGGTACTGCTCGACGCGGGTGAGGTGGACGGTGATGCACTCGCCGCGGGCCGGCGTGCGCGCCAGCGGCCCGGCGAGGCGCAGGCGCAGCTCGCGGCCGGTGGGGCCGGGCTCGATCCCGAGCACGCGGTTGACCGAGACCGCGTTGTAGGTGCCGCCGAGGCTGGTGGTGCCCATGAAGGACAGCACCTTGTCGAACTTCACCGAGGGGAAACGGGGGGCCTGCTTCGCCTTCTGCGCTTCCAGGAAGGCGAGGAAGCTCTGGAGATCGCTCGACACGGATGCTCTCCTCGCGCAGGATGCTGCCGGAGGCGGAGATTACGGATGGAGGTCCCCGTTGTCCACCTGATCACGGACCGGCGGCTCGCTTCCTCGCTGCCGGCCCGCGCGGCGGCGGCCCTCCGCGGGCTGCCCCCCGGGATCGCCGCGATCCACCTGCGAGAGAAGGACCTTTGCGGTCTGGATTTGCTCCGGCTCGCGCGCGCGCTCGCCGCCGTCTGCCGCGACGCGGGCCAGCGCCTGATCGTGAACGATCGGCTGGACGTCGCGCTCGCGGCCGGGGCCGACGGCGCCCACCTCCCGTCGGCGGGCGTGTCGCCGGCGGACGCGCGCCGCCTGCTCGGCCCCGCGGCCCTGCTGGGCGTCTCGTGCCACTCGGAGGCGGACGTGCTCCGCGCCCGCGAGGGCGGCGCGGGCTTCGCCACGTTCGGGCCCGTCTACGACACGCCCTCGAAGCGTCCCTACGGCGCGCCGGTGGGCGTCGGCGCGCTGCGCGCGGCGGCGCGGCTCGGGCTCCCGCTGGTCGCGCTCGGCGGGGTGGACCCGTCGCGCGTCCCCGAGCTCCGCGCCGCGGGCGCGCACGGCGTCGCGGCGATCCGCGCGTGGCTGATCGGGGACGATCCCGCCGGCGCGGTGCGCGCGCTCCTCGGCCCCTGACGCGCGCGCTCAGCCCGCGCGCCGCAGCGACAGGAAGTACTGGTACGGCAGGAACGCGTGCTCCTCCGCCAGCTCCAGCCCGGCCTCGCGCGCCGCGGCGAGGAAGCCCTCGCGCGACACCTTGTGCTCGGGCGGCGGGCCGACCGGGAGCTCGCCCGCCTGGAAGTCCACGTTCACGAGCCGTCCGTCCGGCTTGAGGCGCGAGGCGAGCCGGCGCAGGTCGGCGGCGCCGTCGTGGAAGTGGTGGAACGTGTTGACGACGAGGATCGCGTCGCAGGGCTCCGGCGGCAGGGCCGGCGCGCCGTCGGTGGAGAGGAGCGGGTGGACGTTCTCGACGCCGGCGGCGCGGGTCCGCTCGCGCAGGAGCTCGATCATCCGGGGCTCGACGTCGATGGCGTACACGCGGCCGCGCGGCCCCACCGCGCGCGCCATCCGCAGCGAGAAGTAGCCGGGGCCGGCGCCCGCGTCGCACGCCACGCCGCCCTCGGGCAGCCGGAGCGCCTCCACCACCGCGTCCGGCTTCTGCCACCCGGCGCGGTCCGCGCCCTCCAGCTTGGCGAGGTACGCGGCGAGGTCCTCGGGGTTCCCGTGCCGGTCCCGGCCCGGCGCGTGATCGCCGTGCCCGTGCTGGTGCCCGTGGTGCCCGTGCCCGCCGCCGTGAGGTCCGTGTCCGCTCATGGTCCCTGGGAGCCCTTTCCCGCCGGGGCGGTTCGCGCCGGCGGCGCCGTGGCCGAACCGGGGTGCGCGCCGGCCGGTGCCCGGGTATATTGCCGCGCGCATGGGCAGTCCCGTCTACGAGATCTCGAAGGACTTCGTCTTCAGCGCCGCGCACCAGATCCGCTTCCACGGCGGCAAGTGCGAGCGGCTGCACGGCCACAACTGGCGCGTCCGCGTGCACGCGCGCGCCTCGACGCTGAACCGGATCGGGATGGTGATCGACTTCGCCGACCTGCAGAAGCTGGTCGCGGAGGTCGGGTCCCGCTTCGATCACCAGAACGTCAACGAGGTGGCTCCGTTCGACCAGGAGAACACCACCGCCGAGCTCATCGCCCGGTTCTTCTACCGGGAGATGTCGCGGCGCCTCGCCGAGCTGGAGGGGGGGCGCGTGACGGTGGCCCGCGTGGACGTCTGGGAGAACGAGGGCTCGCTGGCGATCTACCGCGAGGAGTGACGGCGGCGGCGCCGTCGGGCGTCAGCCGCGCGCGGTAGGGTCGGGCGTGCCCGTCCTCTGCCTGGTCCCCACGCCGCTCGCGGCGGTCCGTGCCGCACGCCGGCTGTGCGACGCGCAGGGCGGGCTCCTGTTCGGGCCCTCGGTGTCCACGCTCGAGCGGCTCGTGCCCGGCCTGCTCGCCGCCTCCGGCGACCGGCGCGCGGTGCTGCCGCCGCTCGCCGAGCGGCTGCTGGCGGCCGGCGCGGGGGCGGAGGCGGGCGGTCCGTTCGCCGGGCTGCACGCGTCGAGCGGCCTCGCTGCCGCGCTCGCGGCGGCCCTCGCCGAGCTGCGCCGCGCAGAGGTGACCGCGTCCGACGCGCGCGCCACGGCGGAGGAGGGCGGCCTCACCGGCGCCGCCGCGGGCCGGCTCGGGGCGCTCGCGGACGCGCTGGCCGCGTACGAGGCGCGGCTCGGCGCGCTCGGCGCGCTCGACCGGGCCGGGGCGGCCCGCACCGCCGCCGCGGCCGCCGCGCGCGGGGCCGCCTCGCCCGAGACCGCCGGCCTCGACCTGCTCCTGCTCGACGGGCACGTCGCGCTCGCCCCGGCGGAGTGGGACCTCGTCGCCGCGCTCATGGCGCGCGCCCGGCGGAGCCGCGTCCACCTCCCGTACTTCCCGGAGCGGCCCGACCTGTGCGCGCCCGCCGAGCCGCTGCTCCGGCGGTTCGAGGCGCTCCACGAGGTGGCCTCCCGCCGCGACGTGGAGGTGGTCCTGCCGCACGTGGACGGCGCCGACCGCGCCGTCCGGCCCTCCGCGCTGCTGGCCGCGTTCGCCGGCGGGCGGGCCGCCGGCCGCGCGGCCGGGCCGGAGGGCCAGGTGCTGGCGCTCCCGGGCGCCGGCGAGGCGGGCGAGGCGGAGGCGGTGGCCGAGGCGGTGGAGCGGCTCCTGGCCGGCGGGCTCGCGCCGGAGGACGTGGCCCTGGTGTCGCCGGCGCCGCGCCGGGCCGGCCCCGCGCTCGCGCGGGCGCTCGGCGCGCGCGGCATCCCGTTCGCGTCCGGGCGCGGCCCCGCGCTCGCCGAGGTGCCGCTGGTCCGCTGGGTCCGCGAGGCGCTGGCGGCGGCCGGGGACCTGGGCCGCGCGGCCGCGGAGCGCCTGCTCTCGAGCGGCTGGCTCGCGGCGCCCGGCGGCGGCGCGGTGGGACCGGTCCTGGACCGCGCCGGCGCGCTCGACGGGCGCGGGCCGCCGGCCGCGGCGCTGCGGCGGCGCCTGGCCGCGCTCGGGGGCGCCGCCGGTCGCGAGCGCGCCGCGGTGGCGCGCGCCGCCGGGGCGGTCGAGGCGCTGGAGGCCGCGCTGCGCCCGCTCGCCGCGCCCGGCACGGCCCGCGCCCACGCCGCGCGCCTGTCCGCGTTCCTCGACGCGTCCGGTCTCCGCCGGCGCGCCGCGCGCGGGCCGTCGGCCGAGGTGGCGCGCGACCTCGCCGCCCTGGCCGGGCTCGAGGAGGCGGCGGAGGCGGTGGTGCGCGCGTCCGCGCTGCTCGGCGAGGGCGGCGCGGCGCTCGCGCCGGCGGCGTTCCTCGAGCGGCTGGGGCTCGCGCTCGAGCAGGCGGCGCTGCCGCCCGGCCCGGAGCCGGCGGCCGGCGCGGTGGAGCTGTCCGGCCTCGACGAGGCGCCCGGCCTCTCGGCGCGGGCGGTGGTGGTCACCGGCGCCGGCCACGGCGCCTTCCCCGCCGCGCCGCCGCCCGAGCCGCTCCTGCGCGATCCCGAGCGGCTCGCGCTGAACCGGCGGCTGCGCCGCGCCGCGGTGGCGCCGGCGGGCGCGCGGCGGGCGGAGGCGACCTACCGCGCGTTCGCGGCGCTCGCGGCCGGCCGCGAGGCCGTCGCGATCACGTGGGCGGCGCCCGGGCCGGCCGGCGACGGCGGCCCGCTCGCGCCGCTCGCGGCCGAGGCGCTGGCCGCCGCCGGCGTCGAGCTCGCCGGCCCGGCGGCCGCGCCCGAGCCGCCGCTCGCGCGGGCGCGCACCGTCCGCGCGGCGCTGCGGGCCGCGGTCCGCGCCGGCGACGCGGGCGCGGCGGCGCTGGCCGGCACCGCGCTGGGGCCGCGCGCCGCGGACGCGCTCCGGCGCGGCGCCATCGAGTCGGCCCGGCGCGCCGCGGTGCTGGCGCGCCGGCCGGCCCCGTATGCCGGGCAGGTGGACCCGCCCGCGCTCGCCGCGCTCGCGGCCGCGCTCCCGGAGGAGTGGGCGCCCACGCGGCTCGAGGGCTACGCGCGCTGCCCGTTCCGCGGCTTCCTGGCCCAGGTGCTCCGGCTCCCGGACCGCGCCGCCGCCGACCTCGACATCGACCCGCGCGACGAGGGCAGCCTGCTGCACGCGGCGCTGGAGCGCTTCGTGCGCGGCCGGATGGAGCGGCACGCCTGGCCGCCCGACGGCGGCGAGGCCGACCTGGCGGAGATGCGGGCCGCGGCGGCGGAGGTGTTCGCGCGGTTCGAGCGCGAGGGCCGGACCGGCGATCCCGCCGCCTGGGCGGCGCGCCGGGAGGCGGTGCTGGCGCGGCTCGACCGCGTCGTGCGCGCCGAGGCGCGCGACCACGGCGGCCTCGCGCCCGCGGCGGTGGAGCTGCGCTTCGGGCGCGGCGGCCCGCTGCCGGCGCTCGAGCTCGCCTGGGACGGCGAGCGCGTCCGGCTGGAGGGGCGGGTGGACCGGATCGACGCCGGCCCGGGGCGCCTGCTCGTCGTGGACTACAAGAACGCGCGGAGCGGCGACGCGTACGCGGACGGGCTCGATCCGGAGGCGTTCGGCGACGCCGCGTTCCAGATCCCCGCCTACCTGATGGCGGCGGCGCGCGCGTTCCCCGGGCGGCCGCGGCTCGAGGCCACCTACGCGCTGCTCCGCCGCGCCGAGCGGCTGGACCCGGTCGCGCTCGACGCGGGCGATCCGCTGCTCGCGGCCGAGCCTCCGGCGCCGCCGCCGGGCGCGCCGGACGGGCCGCGGCCGTTCGCGGCGGCGGTGGTGGAGCGGGTCCGGCAGGTCCGCGCCGGCGCGTTCCCCATCGCCTCGCGCGGGTGCGACGGCTGCCCGTTCGGCGCGGTGTGCCGGTTCCAGGGCACCGCCGCGCTCGCGAGCCGCGCCGCCGGCGATGCCGGCAAGGACGCCGCGCCGTGAGCGGGAAGGTGACGTTCGGCCCGGCGGCGCAGGCGCTGTTCCGCCTGGAGGCGCCGACCGCGGTGTCGGCCGGCGCCGGCTCGGGCAAGACCACCGCGCTGGTCGAGCTGTGCGTGCGGCTCCTGGAGGGCTCGGCGCTGGGCTCGCCCTGCGAGCCGCGCGAGCTCGCCGCGATCACGTTCACCGAGAAGGCGGCCCAGGAGCTGGAGGAGCGGCTCCGCGGGGCGGTCGCGGCGCGCGCGCGCGCCGCGCGCGAGGCCGACCCGGAGTCGCCGGAGGCCCGCGCCTGGCTCGAGCGGCTGCACGGGCTCGACGCGATGGCGGTGGGCACCATCCACGGGTTCTGCGGCCGCCTCCTGCGCGAGCACGCGCCCGAGGCCGGGCTCGATCCCGAGGCCGCGGTGCTCGAGGAGGACCGCGCCTCCGGCTGGATCGCGGCGTCGGCGCAGGCGGCGGTGGTGGCGGCGCTCGACGCCGGCCGCCCCGCGGCGCGCGCGCTCGCGGCCGGGCTCGGCGCGGCGCGCGGCGGCCTCCCCGCGCTGGTGGGCGGGCTCCTGCGCGAGCGCGCCACCCGCGGCGACGGCGGGCCGGTCGCGCTCGCGCCCGCCGACGAGGAGGCCGCGCTCGCCGCCCGCGCGCGGCTCGACGCGGCCGCGCTCGCGCTGCTCGGCGCCGGCGCCGAGGCCGCGACCGCCGGGGCGCGCGCGCTGGTCGAGGCGGTGGGGCGGGCGCGCGAGGCGCTCCGGCCCGGGGACCTCGACGGCGCGCTCTCCGCCGACGCGCTGGCGCGGCTGGGCGGGCTCGCGGACGCCCTGCGCGGCAAGCGCGTGCTCAAGGCCGACGGGCCCGCGCTGCGGGAGGCGCGGGAGGCGCTCGCGGCCGCGTGGGAGGCGCTGGAGCCGCTCGCGGCGGGGGTACTGGCGGGGCCGCAGCAGGCCGAGCTGGCGCGCCTGGTGGAGGACGCGGAGGCGCGCTACGCCGCGCGGAAGGCCTCGGCGCGGGCGGTGGACTTCGACGACCTGCTGCTCCGCGCGCGCGATCTCCTGCGCGCCGACCCCGGGGTTCGGGCCGAGCTGCGCGGGCGGCTGCGCGCGCTCCTCGTGGACGAGTACCAGGACGTGAACCCGGTGCAGCAGGAGGTGTTCGAGCTCGTCGCCGGCCCCGGCGGCGGGCCGGGGCCGGTGCTGGTGGCGGTGGGCGACCTCAAGCAGTCGATCTACCGGTTCCGCGGCGCCGACGTGGCGGTGTTCGCGCGCCTCATCCGCCGCCTGGACGCCGGGGAGGGGCGGGTGCTGCACCTCTCCGAGAACCACCGCTCCGCGCCGGCGGTGCTCGACCTCGTGAACGAGGTCTCGGCCCGCGCGTTCCGCCCGCCACCCGGCGCGCCGCCGCGCGACGACGAGCTCGCGTTCGGCGAGCACGACCGGCTCGTCCCCACCCGCCCCGACGCGCTCCGGCCCGCCTGCGAGGTGCTGGAGGACGGCGCCGAGGGGAACGCCGCCGAGCGGCGCGAGCGCGAGGCCGAGGCCATCGCGGCGCGGATCGGGGCGCTCGTGTCCGGCGCGGCGGGCGCGGAGATCCGCGAGCGCGACGGCGTCACCGCGCGCCGCCCGCGCTTCGGCGACGTCGCCATCCTGTTCCGGCGGCTCACGCAGATCGCGCCGTACGAGCGGGCGCTGCGCGCCGCCGGCGTCCCGTACCGGCTGGCGCGCGGCGGCGGCTTCTACCAGGCGCCCGAGGTGCGGGATCTCGGGGAGCTGCTCGCCGCCGTCGCCGACCCGTCCGACGCGGTGGCGTGGGCGGCGCTGCTCCGCTCCCCCGCGTGCGCCGTGTCCGACGGGGCCCTGCTCCTGCTCGCCCGCGCCGGCCTCGCGCGCCTGCCCTGGCTCGCGCCGGGGGAGCTGGCCGCCGAGGTCGATCGCGTCGCGGCGGGCGCCGACGCGGCCCCCGCCGCCGACTCGGGGCCCGGCGCGAGCCCGCTGCGGGACGCCGCGCCGCGCGCCATCCCGGCGGACGAATGGGCCCGCCTGCTCCGGCTGCTCGCCGCGTACCGCACGCTCCACGCGCTCCGCGACCGGGTGCCCGTCGGCGAGCTGTGCGCGCGCGCGGTGGAGGCGCTCGACCTCGACGCCGCGCTGCTCGCCGGCCCCGACGGCGAGCGGCGGGCGGTGAACCTCGAGAAGGCGCTCGCGCTCGCCGCCCGCTTCGGCGAGGACGGCGGGACGCCCGCCGAGCTGGCCGCGCACCTGCGCGCGCAGGCCGCGAGGCCGCCGCGCGAGCCCGAGGCCGAGCTGGAGGCCGCCGACGCCGTGGCGCTCCTGTCGGTGCACCAGGCGAAGGGGCTGGAGTGGCCGGTCGCGTTCGTTCCGGACCTCGGCGCGCGGGCCCGGGCCGACCTGCGGCGCGCGCTGCTCGACCGCGAGGGCCGGCTGTGCGTGGCGCTGTTCGACCCCGCCCGCGAGGCGTTCGTGGAGACCGCCGCGCTCGCCAGCGCGAGAGCGGACGACCGGCGCTCCGCCGCCGCCGAGTCCCGGCGGCTGCTGTACGTGGCGCTCACCCGCGCCCGCGACCTGCTGGTGCTCTCCGGCGAGGGCTCCGGCGCGGAGACCTGGCGCGGGCTGGTGGAGGCCGGGCTGGCCGAGCGGCCCGACCTCGCCCGCCGGATCCCCATGGCCGAGGTGACCGCGCCCGGCCCTGCGCCGGCGCAGCTCGCGCCCGCGGACGGATCGCCCGCAGCGCCGCTCGCGCCGCCGCCGCTCGCGCCCCCCGCGCCGCCCTCGCCCGTCCGCGCCGCCGTCACCGAGCTGGCCGAGTACGCCCGCTGCCCGCGGCGCCACCTGCTCGGCCGCGTGCTCGGGATCCCCGAGCCGCGCGGCGCCCCCGGCGTGCCGCCCGGCGACGACCCCGGCCGCGCCACCGCGCGCGGCACGCTCGCGCACGCCATGCTCGCCGAGACCGATCTCGGCGCGCCGCCGCTCGAGCGCCGGGCCCAGCTCGCCGCCGCCGCCGCGCGCCGCGGCTACGACCCCGCCAGCCCCGGCGTGCGCCGGATCCTGCTCGAGGTGGCGCGGTTCGCCGAGTCGCCCGGCGGCCGCGAGCTGGCGCTCGCCGCGCGCGACGGCCGGCTCTCGCGCGAGGTCCCGTTCCTGCTCCGCCTCGGACCCGGCGACGGCGCGCCCCCGGTGTACCTCGTCGGCGCGCTCGACGCGCTGGTGCAGGAGCGGCGCGGCGGCGGCCTCACCGTGGTGGACTACAAGTACGCCACGCCGAGGCCCGGCGCCGCGGAGCGCTACCGCCTCCAGCTCCTCGCCTACGTGCTCGCCGCCGCCCGCGCCCACCCCGGCGCCCGCGTCCGCGCGCGGCTCCAGTTCCTGCGCGGCGACCACCGCACCGTGGACGTGACCCCCAGCGCGAGGGAGCTGGAGCGCTTCGAGCAGGACGCGCCGCGGCTCGCCGCGGAGGCCCGCCGCGGCGCCGAGCCCTCGCCCGCGGAGCTCGGCCGCGACGAGGCCCGCTGCCGCGCCGAGGGCTGCGGCTACGTCCCCCGGTGCTTCCCGCGCCGGCACGGAGAGTGAAGGAACGTTCACGCTGATCCGCTGAGCCGGAAGGAACGCGCGAGCGCATCAGGGCGATGGCGGCCCGCCGCGGCTCCGACCCGCGTAAGCGTCCATCAGGGCGTCGGAGCGCCGCCTCGAGGACGTCCTCGCGGGTGGAACCCGGCATGGAGTGCGAGAGCGCGTCCCGGGCGGCGTCGAGCTTCTTCAGGAATGCCTTGGACACGGTGAGGTGCATCCGCGCCTGGTCCGATCCGAGCCAGTCGATGGAGCTGGGCTTGGCGGCAGGGATCGCAGCTCGCAGTTCGACAGGCTCACTGCGAGCGGCATCTGAATGCTCCGCGGGCTCGACCCCGTTGGGTGGATTTGGTTCGGGCGCCCGGAATGGAACCTGGGTCGCGGCACGCTTGTCGAACTCCGCCAGCGCGACGAGGAACTCCGCCATGGCGTGCCGCTCGGAACACGCCGCCGCGCCCTCAAAGCCGACGCGTGCCCCAACCCCGACCGAACCGTCCAAGCCCGAGCTACGGATGCCTCGTCGGATTCGCCCCCGTCTCCACCGCTTCCTTCCCCAGGTCCTCCCGGTGCCGCACGTCCGTCCGGTGCATCCCGAAGCGCGCGCTCCCCTCGCCGAACTCCCGGAGCACGTCCGACGGGCTCGTGTACGTCCGGTCGGGCAGCGACCTCAGGAAGTTGATGGCGTCCGCCGGCGCGCCGGCCTCGGCCGCCGCCGACGACAGCTCGTCGCGCGTGATCGGATACTCGACCTCCGACAGGATCGCCGAGGGGCTGCGCTCCGGACGCTCTCCCATTCCACGGGCCATGCGTTGCCTTCCTTTCGGGTGGACCAGGAAAACCTGCGCAGCCCGCGGGGAGAGGGCGAGGCGCGGCCCGGCGGCCGCCGGCTTTTCCCCTTGCCTCGTTCGGGCACGGGTCCGTAGATTGCGGGCGAAATTCAGGCACCGCCCCCGAGCCACCGACACCGCCAACCGAATTGCTGGAGAGAGAGATGCCCGAGCACACGACCGAGCGCGTGAAGCAGATCCTGTCCTGGTACGGATCGGACAACCCCGGGACGCTGGCGAACCTGCACCGCATGCTCATGCACGGCAAGCTGGGCGGCACCGGCAAGATGGTGATCCTGCCGGTGGACCAGGGCTTCGAGCACGGGCCGGCGCGGTCGTTCGCGAAGAACCCCGACGGCTACGATCCCGACTACCACTTCCAGCTCGCCATCGACGCGGGCTGCAACGCCTACGCGGCCCCGCTCGGCTTCATCGAGGCGGGCGCGGCGAAGTTCGCGGGGCAGATCCCGCTCATCCTGAAGCTCAACAACTCCGACTCGCTCTCGAAGATGGGCGGCGCGCCCTGCTCGGCGGTGACCGCCTCCGTGAAGGAGGCCGTGCGCCTGGGCTGCTCCGCGGTCGGCTTCACCATCTACCCGGCCTCCGACGCCCGGAACACGCAGCTCGAGGAGCTCCGCGAGATCACCCAGGAGGCGAAGTCGATGGGCCTCGCGGTGGTGGTGTGGAGCTACCCGCGCGGCTCCGGCGTCTCCAAGGACGGCGAGACCGCGGTGGACATCAGCGCGTACGCCGCGCAGATCGCCGCGCAGATGGGCGCCCACGTCATCAAGGTGAAGCCGCCCAAGGACCTGGTGGAGCTGGACGCGGCGAAGAAGGTCTACGAGGAGCAGAAGATCCCGACGAAGACGCTGGCCGAGCGCGTGCGCCACGTGGTGCAGAGCGCGTTCAACGGCAAGCGCATCGTGATCTTCTCCGGCGGCGAGGCGAAGGGCACCGACGCGGTGCTCGAGGAGATCCGCGGCCTCAAGGAGGGCGGCGCGTTCGGCTCGATCATGGGCCGCAACGCGTTCCAGCGCCCGAAGGCCGAGGCGCTGAAGCTGCTCGCCGAGGTCATGAAGATCTACGCCAGCTAGCGCCGCACGCGCCGGCGCGGGTTCCAGGGGGCGGCGCCGCCGGGCGCCGCCCTCGCCGTTTCCGGGGAGGCGCCGCGCGGCGTTCCGCCCGAGGGCCGCCTCCGCCGCGACGCCGGGGCGCTCGCCGATCGCCCGCCTGCCGTACGCACCGTGAACTCCTCGGGCCCGCGCGGGGCCGGGCCCACGGGGGCCGATGCGCGCCCGTCCCGCGGCATGGAACATGCCAGAAGCCGCTGTTTTCTCTTGCCTATGAAGGCAGGCGGGGTTTATACGGCTTTACCTTTTGTTTCGCGGTCTTCGCACCGGCATCCGGCCCGCGGCGCGGACCGCGGCGTCGAGGCAAGGACACACTCCATGCGGCTTTACCCGAAGGTCATCCCGACGATCGCCCGCGAGGTCGTACAGACCCTCATGCAGGACGGCGACGTGGAGGTGGAGACCCTGCGCATCGCCGACGCCGAGATGGACATGGCGGCGATCATGAAGGAGTACCTCGCCGCGGAGGAGCGGGTGAACGCCGCCACGCGCGAGGCGCTGGAGCGCCGCGGCTACGATCACTCCCGGTTCAACCAGGTGAAGCGCGAGATGGCGGACGTCCGCGGCTTCAAGATGGGGGACGAGGGGATCGAGTACGTCATCGGCCAGATGATCGAGTTCCTGCTCATCTCCCGGAACGTGGAGGAGGTCTTCTCCGAGGACCACGTCCTCCGCAAGAAGGTCTTCAACATCTTCAAGAAGCACCTCGACGTGGACGAGGAGATCGACCGCGAGGCGCGCGCCCGGCTGAAGCACCTGCAGGAGGGCACGGCCGCCTGGGACATCGAGTACCAGAAGACGGTCGAGCTGCTCCGCCGCTCGCGCGGGCTCATCTAGCCCGCCGGCTCCACCCCGCGTCACCCACGGCCCGCCCTCTCGGCGGGCCGTCGCGTCTCCGGCGCCCCGCGGCGGCGCCGCCGGAAAGTTGACCTTCGATATCGCCCGATTACCGTGGACCCTCGGTGCGGAGGGTGGCGGCGATGGCGCGGGCGGATCGGTTCTACCGTGGGGTCCGCGGGAGCGCGGCGCTCGCCACGCGCCCGCTCGCGGCAGGCGCGATCGCCGCCGAGGCGCTCGAGCCCGGCGAGATGCGCCGCCTGCCGTTCGAGGGCGAGCTGCTCGGCGCCGCCCGGGTGCGCGCCGCCTTCGTCGCCATCCCGCTCGACGCGTTCGACGCCGCGGCCACCGCGCTGGAGGCCGAGGAGCAGGCCGCGTACCTGCACCTGCTGCGGCTCTCGTTCGGCGAGGGGCGGAACTGGTGCCGCGCCGCCAAGCGCGACCTCATGGCGCGGCTCCGCCTGTCCGAGCGCCGGCTGCTGCGCGTCCTCGACGCGCTCGTCGAGAAGCGCTTCGCGCGCCCCCTGCACCGCGACAACCGCGGCACGCTCTGGCGCGTCTACCTGCCGCGCGAGGCGGCCGGCCAGGCGCCGGGCGACGAGGTGCTGCTGGGCCGCGCCGTGCCCGCCGCGCTCCCGATCCGGGCGCCCGACGTCCCCGCGCCCCACGCGCCCGTGCCCCGCGCGCCGGCCGCGCCGCCGCCGGCCGCGGCCGGCCCCGAGGCCGCGCTCGCCCGCGCGCTCCGCGACGCCCGGGGCGAGGAGGGGCCGGACGCGCTGGGCCGCGCCCTGCGCGACGTCCGGGACCTGCTCGCCGAGGGGCAGAGCGCCTCGCGCATCGCGGCCGCGATCGACACCGTCCGACGCCGCGCCGCGCGCGCGGCGCAGAAAGGCCCGCCATGAGCCGCCTGCCCGCCGTCGCCCTCGCCGAGTCGCTGGAGCCCGAGGCCGTCGAGGTCTCCCCCGACGCGCCGGGCGCCGTGGACGCGCTCCGCCGGCGCCTGGCCGGCTCCACCGCGCGCGAGCACGTGGTGCTCGACTTCCTCGAGGACGACCTGCGCGAGGCGCGCGCGGCGCTCTCCGCGGTGGCGGCGTACGTGGCGAACGTCGAGGCGGCGCTCTCCGACGGCGAGCCGAGCCAGCAGCGCCTGCTGTCGCTCGCGCTGGGCGGGGCGCCCACCGAGCGGCTCGACTACCTGTCCGGCGTGCTCGGGAGCGTGCGCCGCCGGCTGGCGCAGGTCGCCGCGCGCATGTGAGGCATGGCGCCTCCCGTCAGGGCGCGCGCGCGCCGTGGACGCTCGCCAGCATCGCGCGCACCGGCCCGAGGTCGATCTCGCTCACCGCCGCCACCAGCAGGCGGCGCCGGTCGTTCGTGAACCACAGGTGCAGCGGGCGCGCCCGCGCGTCCGGGTCGTCCGCGCGGCGCGCCACCGCGTCCACGCGCAGCGTCTGGAACCGGCCGGCGGGCGTGTCCACCGGCTCGATCTTCCGCGCGACCGTCCCCTCCAGGCGCCAGAAGCGCCGGTTCGCGACCAGGTCGAAGCAGAACGCCTCCCCGGGCGCGAGGCGCGCCGCGCGCAGCAGGTACACCGCCGACAGCGCGTCGAGCACGTGGCCCTGGCGCGCGTACGCGGTCTTCCCTTCGCGGTCGCCGTAGCGGTACGCGACCACCACCTCGCCGCCCGGCGGCGCGAGCCGGGTGTCGCTCACCTTGCGGACGCCGTTCTCCAGCGCCTCGTCGCGGTACCGCTCGGGCAGGAGCGTGTCCGCGTCCACCCACGAGAGCCCCACCGCGGTGACGTTCTTGAGCGCGGCGAGCGAGGCGTCGGTGCGCGCGCGGGCGCGCAGCGGGACGACGCGCCCGCCGGACATGGGGCGCTCCACCGAGAGCTGGAGCGTGCCGGCGCGCACCATGCCGAGCAGGTCGAGGTCGAACGTGAGCGTCTCGCCCGGCGCCCAGGGGCGCGCCCCCGCGGCGAGCGGCGGCGGGCCACAGGCCGGGGCGGCCGGCGTGGCGGAGGGGGCGAGCAGGGCGAGCGCGAGCAGCGCGGCGGAGGTCATCTGCGCCGCCCCGCGCGCGGGCCGGGGCTCAGCGGGTCGCGAGGCGCCGGGCGAGCGCGTCCCCCAGCCGGCGCCGGGCCGCGAGCCAGCGGGCAGGGTCGCGCTCCCACCCGCGCGGCGCCGGCACCAGCCCCTCCGCCGTCGCGGCGGCCAGGCCGCCGAGGCCCGCGGCGGCGGCGAGCCGCAGGAGCTCCACGTCCTCCAGGGCGTCGCGCACGATCTTGAGCCGGATCGACTCCACCGGGAACGGCCGCGTCCCGCCGAGCTCGGCCGGCCTCCCCGGGTAGAGCAGCGTCCCGTCGCCATTCCCCGCGAACGCGCGCACGTCGGTCCAAGGGTCGCCTCGCCAGGCCTGGAGCATATCGTAGTAGAGCTCGCCGGAGAGGCCGCGCCGCCAGCCGAGCCACGCCACCGCGCGCGCGGCCGCGCCGGGCCGGTCGATCTCGTAGCCCGGCCAGCCGGCGAACGTGCGGAGCATCTCCGCGCGGAGCGGGCCGCCCCCGGGCAGCTCCGCGCACCCGTGCGACATGCAGGACGCGTAGGAGAACGCCACGCGCGGCGGCGCGCGCCCCTCCGGCAGCGCGTTCAGCACCGGCGCGTAGGCGTCCACCAGCCCGTCCAGCGCCGGCTGGGGCAGCGTGGTGGCGAACACGCGGATGCCGGCGGCGCGGGCGAGCCGCGCCCGGCGCGCCAGCTCGGGAAGCTGCTCCGGCCGCGGCTCGTCGAGCGTGTAGAGCCAGAGCCGGTCCGCCCAGCCGCGCGCCTCGAAGTGCGCCCGCCACGCGCGGAGCGTGGCGGCGAGGTCCGCCTCCGGGCCGTCCCAGACCCGCCCGGCGATGCGCACCTCGGCGAACGCGCCGCGCACGCCGGGCACCAGCGTCCCGTCCAGCACCGGCCCGACCTCCGCGTCGTAGCGCGACCAGTCGAGCGCGCAGCGCCCCGCCGTGCACGTGCCGTCGGGCGGGTCGGCCGAGAGCGTGAACGGCGTCACGCGGTGCCGCAGCGCGGCCGCGGCGAGCGCGCGCGCCACCTCGGGATCGTCCGGCACGCCCAGCGCGCGGGTGCCGAGCCGCGTGGAGAGGCCGAACGGCGCGGCGAAGGTGCCGGTGCGCGGGATCGCGAACGGCCACACCCGCAGCCGCACCGGGACCTCGGCGAGGCGCCGGCCGCCCGCCGAGAGCCGCACCACGCCCGCGTACGCGCCGGGCGCGGCGTCGTGGGGGACGCACACCTCCACCCAGATCGCCTGGAGGCGGCCCGCCGCGACCTCCACCGGGAACGCGCGGCGCGCCTCGCGGAACCAGGCGTCGCGCACCGGCACGAGCGGGTCCGGCCACTCGCCGGCGGCGCCGTCCGGTCCGCTCGGGCGCGCCAGGCGCACCGTCGCCACCCGGTACAGCGCGACCGGGATCCGCCGCCCGCGGCGGCGCGCCTCGGGGGAGAGCGGCGCGGCCTCGGCGCCGAGCGCGAGCGCGGCGCCGCGGGGACGCACCGCCACCTGCGCCGACTCGCACTCCCCGCGCGCCGCCACCAGGTCCACCGCGCGGGCGGCGGGGAGCGGATCGGCGGGCCGGAGCTTGTCGAGGCCGCTCGCCACGGCCCACTCGAGCGCCGGCTCCGCCGGGGCCCGGGGGACCGGGCCGGGGCGGGCGAGCGCGAGGAGGGCGAGCAGGAGCGCGGGGGCGGTCACGCCGCGAAGGTGGTCGCCCGG
Organism: Anaeromyxobacter dehalogenans 2CP-C; assembly: GCF_000013385.1. Lineage (GTDB taxonomy): Bacteria > Myxococcota > Myxococcia > Myxococcales > Anaeromyxobacteraceae > Anaeromyxobacter > Anaeromyxobacter dehalogenans_B. Next base: position 2,825,875 of record NC_007760.1, on the reverse strand, counting down.
GTCCGCCCGCACAAGCGAGCGCGCGGGCTCACCCCGCGCGTGCGCCGCCCGGCAGGGCGGTCCTCAGCGGACCGCCGCCACCTCGCCGCCGGGCCGGTAGCTCTTCAGCGTCGCGACGATGCTGCCCACCGCGAAGTCGGCGGAGGCGCGGACCAGGATGTGGCGCGGGTCGTCGGAGAGCCACATGTACGAGTCGCGGCTGGTCGAGAACTTCCCCTCGAGCGCGGTGCGGACCTTCACCTTCAGCGTGGGGAACGTCCCGGCCGGCGTCTCGATGCGCTCCTGGCCCACCACCTCGGCCACGAGGGTGAACTGCTTCGACCCGGAGACGACCGGCAGCTCGTACCGGTGCCCCATGGTCAGCGGCTGCAGCCGGATCCACATGAACGCGCTGGTCAGGTCGTGCGCGTCGGCCGCGATCGGGAAGGTCTTCTCCTTGCGCTTCCCCTTCCGCTGCACGACCACCGTCGCCTGCCCGTTCGCCCGGTCGAAGCGCGCCGAGTCCACGTGGTAGTCGCCGACCTCGTAGGCCTTCAGATCGGAGCCGCGGCTCATCCGGGCCGAGGAGTCCCAGTACGAGACCAGGTGCTCGCGGATGTCGATGAACCCCGCCACGCCCTCGGTCTTGGCCTGGAAGATCACCGGCCACACGTCGCCCTCCGGCTGACCGACCACGATGCGCCCCTCACCCGTGGGGAGGTTCAGGTACCGCACGCTGAACACCGTCTCCTCGCCCGGCGCGAAGGCGTCGGCGCGCGAGGCGGGGACGGCGGCGAGGAGGGCGGCGAGGGCGAGGGTCCAGGTCTTGGTCATTGCGGCGGATCTCCAGTCGCTTCTTCCGAGCCACGCCGCGCGCGAAGCGGTGCGCGGTCACCCCGAGATAGAGCAAGGCCGGTGCCACCTCCGCGCCGGCCGGACATTGTTCGGGATTCGAAGGCCGCCGCGCAACGACTGATGCGGGAGCGCGACAGGCGTGTCGCGCGGCCGACACGGTCGCCCGGCCTTCGGGGGTGGTCCCTCCGACCAGAATGGACGGGAGGGGCTCCTGCATTCCCACCCCCTCGCGCGAGGGACGCGGCCGGGCGCCCGCTCGCTCGCGCCCCACCCCGAAGTGGACTAGGCTCGCGCCCGGGCCGCAGCCGGCGCGCGGCCGAGGGAGCAGCGCGGTGCCGATCGATCGCGGGTACGAGGACGACGACGTCGAGTCGGACGAGGGCAGCGGACGGCGGTTCCAGGACTTCGACTGCCCGGACTGCGCCGCGAACAACCCGTACGACGACGGCTTCGGCGACGGCGACGAGGTCCGCTGCTTCTACTGCGGGCAGGACTTCTCGGTGGTGGTGACCGAGGCCGGCCGCCTGCGGCTCAAGTCGCTGTAGCCGGCCCGGCGCCGCCGCGCGCGCCGTGCGGCGGCCGCGCGCCGAAGATGGCGCTGCCCACGCGGACCAGCGTCGCGCCCTCCTCGACGGCGATCCGCCAGTCGGCGCTCATGCCCATCGACAGCTCGCGCAGGCCGAGCCGGTCGCGCAGCGCCCGGAGCGCCCGGAAGTGCGGGCGCGGGTCGTCGGCGGGCGGCGGGATGCACATGAGCCCCGCCAGCTCCACCGACGGCAGCGCGCGCACCGCGGCCGCGAGCGCCTCGACGCGGTCCGGCGGGCAGCCCTCCTTCGACGCCTCGCCGCCGACGTTCACCTCGAGCAGCACGCGCGCGGTGGCGCCCTTCTGCCCGAAGCGGCGCGACAGCTCGGCCGCCAGCTCCTCCCGGTCCACCGCGTGGACGAGCGCCACCCGGCCGGCGAGGTACTTCGCCTTGTTCGTCTGCAGGCCGCCGATGAAGTGCCAGCGCAGGCCGGGGAGGTCGGCGAGCGCGTCGGCCTTCGCGCGCCACTCCTGCGCGTAGTTCTCGCCGAAGTCGCGCTGGCCGGCGGCGTAGGCCTCGCGGATGGCCTCCGGCGGCTGCGTCTTCGAGACCGCGACCAGGGTCACGCCGGCCGGCAGCTCGGCGCGGATCGCGGCGAGCCGGTCGGCGATGCTCACGGCTGCTCCCACGGCAGCGGGAAGCCGGCGCGGCGGAGCAGCGCGGCGGTCTCGGCGAGCGGCAGGCCCACCACGTTGGACACGCTGCCGCGCACCTCCTGCACGAACGCGCCGCCCGAGCCCTGGATGGCGTAGGCGCCCGCCTTGTCGAGCGGCTCGCCCGTGCCGACGTACCAGTCGATCTCCGCGTCGCCGAGGCGCGCGAAGGCGACCTCGGTCGCGACCACCGCGTCGAGCTCGACGCCGAGCGCGCTCGCGTTGCGCCGGACGCACACGCCGGTGAGGACCTCGTGGCGCGTGCCGGAGAGCGCGCGGAGCATCCGCCGGGCGTCCTCCGCGTCGCGCGGCTTCCCGAGCACCTCGCCGCCGAGGACCACCGCGGTGTCGGCCGCGAGCACCACCTCGCCGGGCACCGCGCGCGCCTTCTCGCGCGCCACGCGGAGCACGTAGTCCCTGGGCGGCTCGCCCGGCAGCACGCGCTCGTCGGTGTCCGCCGGACGGACGTCCAGCGCGAGGCCGAGCTGCCCCAGCAGCTCGCGCCGCCGGGGGCTCTGGGAGGCGAGGACGAGCCGTGGCGCCAAGCGCGGCCTCCGCCGCTACGGCTGCGGCGCGGCGGGCTCGGTCGCGCCGAGCAGCGCCACGTTCTCCTCGATCTTCGCCTTGCCGCGCAGGTCCTCGAGCCAGGCGCGGCGCACCTGCTCCGCCTTCATGCCCTGGAGGCGGGCCTCGATGCCGGCCCGCTCCGCCTCGAACCTGGCCGGATCCGGCGACTCGCGCAGCTCGACGACGGCGACCACCGGGCCGCTCGGCGTGTCGAAGACCTTCGGCAGCACCTCGCCCGCCTTCGCGGTGAGCGCGGCCTGCGCCAGCTCGGGGGCCGCGCCGATGCGCGGCACCACCGGCGAGCCGGCGCCGAACGGACCGGTCTGCTCGGCGGCGAGGACGGTGCCGCCGAGCGTGACCTGCTTGCCCTTGCCGGCGGGCGGGAACTGCTCGTCGAGCGCCTTCCCCTTGCGCGCGGCGTCCAGCGCGGCCTGCGCCTTCTCGCGGGCCAGCGCCTGCGCGCGGTCGCGGGCCACGAGCTCGCGGGCGATGTCGAGGCGCGCGGCCTCGAGCGTCACCTGGCGCGCCGGGACGACCTCCTCCGCGCGGATGAGGTGCCAGCCGGCGGGGGTGCGCACCGGCTCGGAGACCTGGCCCGCCTTCAGCGCGAGCGCGGCCTTCGCGAACGCGGCGTCGGCGAGCCCCTCGGAGACGAAGCCGAGGTCGCCGCCCCGGTCCTTGGTGTTCGGGTCGTCGGAGAGCGCCGCGGCCACCTTGGCGAAGTCCTCGCCCTTCTTCACCCGCGCCGCCGCCTCGTCGATCTTCTTGCGCGCGGCCGCCTCCTCGTCGGCGGACGCGCCCGGCGCGACGCGCGCGAGCACGTGGCGCACGTGGACCTTGGCCTTCTGGTCGTAGCGGTCGGCGTTCTCCTTGTAGAACGCCTCGACGCGCGCGCCCTCCCTGTCCGCGAAGGCCTTCGCGTCCGCGTCGGACACCTTCACCTCGGCCTGCGCCGCGGAGATCGGGAACCGCACGAACTTGAGCGCGGCGCGGTCGGCCGAGGCGGCCCACTGCGCGCGCACCTCGGTGGCGGGGACCTTCACCGTCTCGACCAGCGCGCCCAGGATCTTCTGGTAGAGCAGGTCGTCGCGGACCGCCGCCTCGAAGTTGCCCGGCGAGCCGTAGTTCGCGCGGACCGCCTCGAGGTAGGTCTCGTAGCGGAACTGCCCGTTCTCCTGGAACGCCGGCATCTGGTGGACCGCTTCGGACACCTCGCGGTCGGTGACCACGACGCCGCGGCGCCGCGCCTCCTGCAGCGCCAGCTCGCGGTCCACCAGCACGCCCATCGCCTGCCGGCCGAGGCCGAGCTGCGCGGCGAGCTCGCGGGTGAAGCCCTCACCCGCCTGTTGCTGGTAGAAGCGGAGCAGGTTCTCGTACTGCCGCTCGAAGTCGGCGGCCGAGATGCTCTTCCCGTTGACCCGGGCGGCGTAGGCCGGGGCGCCGCCGCAGCCGGCGCCCCCCTTGGACAGCGAACCGGGACCGAAGTTGATGGCGAACACCACCACGATCCCGAGGACGATGAGCCAGGAGAGGATGCCCTTCTTGTTGGCCCGGACGATATCGAGCATGAAGCGATGCTCCGAGTTGTTGTAAGACGAACGCCCTGGAAAGGGGTGGGCGCCGCGAAGTTGAACACCCTAGTCAACAAGGGCTAAAATGCAAGGGTTTTTGGCCCTGCTGGAGTCTCCGGAGTCCCCGTGTTCGCCTTGCTCAAGCGGTACCGCGAGCTGATCCTGGTCGCGGTCCTGCTCCTCGTGCCCCTCGGGGTCTTCTTCGCCCACGCAAAGCAGCCCAGCGAGCGCACCCGCCTGGATCGGGTGGTGCTCTGGATCACCTACCCGGTGCAGCGGGTGGTCGCGTGGGGGGTCACCGGCGTGCTCGACGGGTGGCGCGGGTACGTCGCCTTGCGTCACGCGCAGGAGCGCGCGGTGGACCTGTCACGGCAGGTGAACCTGCTCCAGATGGAGAAGCAGCAGCTGGTCAGCGAGCGCGCCGAGGCGGAGCGCATCCGCAAGCTGCTCGCGTTCGCGCAGGCGACCCCCGAGCGCACCTACGTGGGCGGGCGGGTGATCGGCGTGCGCCTCGGCACGGCCGGCCTGCAGATCGTCACGCTCGACCGCGGCGCCGCCGACGGCGTGGACCGCGCCATGCCCGCGGTGGTGGCGGAGGGCGTGGTCGGGCGGGTGCACTCGGTCACCGACCACACCGCCGACGTGCTGCTGCTCACCGATCGCAACAGCTCCATCGCGGTGCGCGTGGACCGCACCCGCGCGCGCGCCAACGTGCGCGGCACCGGCAAGCCCGACGGCTGCAAGCTCGACTACGCGCTGCGCACCGAGGACATGATCGAGGGCGACCAGCTCGTCACCTCCGGCACCGACGGCGTGTTCCCGCCCGGCCTGCCGGTCGGCCGCGTCACGCACCTGCAGCGCAGCGCGAACGGCCTGTTCCAGGAGGCGCAGGTGATCCCCGCGGTGGACGTCACCCGCGTGGAGGAGGTGCTGGTGATCACCTCGGCGGAGCGCGCCGTCGAGGCGCAGCCCTCCGCGTACGCGCCGGGAAGCCAGCGGTGAAGCCGCTCGCGCACGTCGTGTTCGCCCTGCTGCTGGCCGGGCTCCAGGCGGCGGTGCTCCGCTGGGTGGGCGGCGGCGCGTTCTCGGTGTCGCTGCTCGCCGCCTGCATCGTCTACCTCGGCCTGCAGGGCGGCAACGTGGACGGCTCGGTGGCCTCGGCCGGGGTCGGCTACGTGCTCGATCTCATGACCGGCTCGCCCAAGGGGCTCATGACGTTCCTGGCGGTGGCGGTGTTCGTGCTCGCCCGCGGCGCCGGCGCCGCGGTGGACGTGCGCGGGCGCGCCGGCTTCGCCGCGCTCTCCGGGCTGGGCGCGCTGACGCTGTCGCTCGGCGCCCTGCTGCTCACCCGGCTGACCTCGGCCCCGGAGGTGCAGCCCGGCGCGGCGCTCCTGCCGCGCATGCTCCTCGAGGCGCTCCTCACCGCCGCGGCGGCCCCGCTGGTGGCGGCGGGCATGCGCCGCATCGACGGCCTGTTCCACCGCGAGGAGCCGGGGCTCCTGCGCTGACATGTCGCTCATCCCGCCCAGCGCGCCCGGTGCGGCGCAGAAGGAGTTCCGGCCGCGGCTGGCCTGGGCCACCGGCCTGGTGGTGCTCGTGTTCCTCACGCTGCTCGGGCGCCTGTACCAGCTCCAGATCCTCCGCGGCGACGAGTACAAGGAGCGCGCCGACGAGAACTTCGTGAAGGAGCTGCGCATCCCCGCCGACCGCGGGCTGATGCTCGACCGCAACCGGCGCGTGCTGGTGGACTCGCGGCCCTCGTACGACGTGACGCTCACGCCGTACTTCTGCGGGAAGCAGTGCGACGAGATCCTGGCGCGGGTGGCGGCGCTGCTCCAGATGTCGCCCGAGGAGGTGGCCCGGGCGCAGGGGCAGCTCCGCTCGGCGCGCAAGCTCGAGCGCTTCCGCCCGTTCACGGTGAAGGTGGACATCACGCGCGAGGAGCTGGACCGCTACCTGGCGCGCCAGATGGACCTGCCCGGCGTGGACGTCCAGCCCATCCCGCACCGCAACTACCGCTTCGGCGGCCTGGGCGGGCACCTCATCGGCTACATGAACGAGGTCGGGGGCGAGGAGCTGAAGCGGCTCAACGAGGAGCTGCAGCGCACCGCGTCGCCGCAGGGCCAGTACTACATGGGCGACTACGTCGGCCGCCGCGGGCTGGAGCGCCGCTTCGAGCGCGACCTGCGCGGCGTGGACGGCAAGGAGCGCGTGCCGGTGGACGCGAAGGGGCGCCGCAAGGAGGACGCGGACGACCTCATCCCGCCCGACCAGCGCGTCGTGCCGAGCGTGCCCGGGCGCAACCTGGTGCTCTCCATCGACTGGCGGCTCCAGGAGTTCGCCGAGAAGACCTTCCCCGCCACCGCCGGCGTGGTGCTGGCGATGGACGCGAAGACCGGCTTCCTGCTGGCGCTGGTGGACCGCCCGGCGCCGGACCCGAACAAGATGTCCGGGCGCATCACCTCGGCGGAGCTGGCCGCGATCCACTCCGACCCGCTGCAGCCCGAGCTGTTCCGCGCGATCCAGCAGCACTACCACCCCGGCTCCACCTTCAAGGCGCTCACCAGCATCGCGGCGCTGGAGGAGGGGATCTACAAGCCGAACACCTCGGTGTACTGCCCCGGCCACTTCAGCATGGGGCGGGCGCGGTGGCGCTGCGACAAGGACAGCGGCCACGGCTACGTGGACTTCGAGCACGCGCTGGGCGCGAGCTGCGACGTGTTCTTCTACCAGGCGGGCGCGCTGCTCGGCGCCGACGCGATCGCGAAGTGGGGCCACCTCTCCGGCCTGGGCGTGCCCACCGGCTTCGACATCGCCGGCGAGGTCCCCGGCGTGGTGCCCGACGCGGCCTGGCACGACAAGCACCAGGCCGGCGGCTACCAGCGCGGCATGGCGGTGAACCTGTCCATCGGGCAGGGCGACGTGAACGTCACGCCCATGCAGCAGCTCGTGTTCTACGGCGCGCTCGCCACCGGGAAGCTCTGGAAGCCGCAGGTGGTGCTGCGGGTCGAGGACCCGGACGGCAAGGTGGTGCAGGCGTTCGCGCCGGAGACGCGCGGCACGCTGCCCATCAAGCCGTCCACGCGCGACACGGTGCTGAAGGGGCTGCTCGCGGCGGTGAACCAGCCGTTCGGCACCGCCTACTCGCAGCGCTCCGCCGACTACGTCATGGCGGGCAAGACCGGGACGGCGCAGGTGGTGAAGCTGGGCGCGCGGCGGCTCAAGGCGTCGCAGGTGTCGTACTTCGAGCGCGACCACGCCTGGTTCGCGGCGTTCGCGCCGGCGGAGGATCCGGAGATCGTGGTGGTGGTCCTGAACGAGCACTCGGGCTTCGGCTCGTCCAACGCGGCGCCGACCGCGTCGGCGCTGGTGAAGAGGTACATGGAGCTGAAGGCGGAGGACGCGGCCGAGCGGGCCGGGCCGGCGCAGGGGCCGGCGCCCGAGGCGGCGCCGCCCGCCGCGCCGCCGGCGGCGCCGCCGCCGGGGACGATCGAGCCGGCCAGGCTGGGCGCGCGCGGCGCGTCCGCCGCCGTGCCGGGGGTGGACCGTGGCGCCTGACGTCTCGCTCGCGGCCACGCCGCACCGGCGCGTGTTCGCGCACTTCCCCTGGCACCTCGCGCTGATCGTCCTGTCCATCTCGGCGATCGGGATCTGGAACCTCTCCTCCGCGTCGCGCAGCGCGCACGCGCCGGTCTGGATCTCGCAGACCTGGTGGATGGGCGCGGGCGCGGTGCTGGCGCTCGCCATCACGCTGGTGGACCACCGCGCGTTCCACCGCATGGCCTGGGTGTTCTACGCGGTCGTGCTGGTGCTGCTCGTGCTGGTGATGGTGAAGGGGCGCTACGTGATGGGCGCCCGGCGCTGGCTGACCATCGGCCCGGTGAACTTCCAGCCCTCGGAGCTGGCGAAGCTGTCGGTGGCGCTCGCGCTGGCGAGCTTCTTCGCGTCGGACGCGGAGAAGCGGAAGGACGGCTACGGGCTGCTGCGGCTGGTCGCGCCGATGCTGATCGCGCTCGTCCCGGCGGTGCTCATCCTGAAGCAGCCGGACCTGGGCACCGCGCTCATCGTGCTGTCGGTCGGGTTCACCCAGATCCTGTTCGCGAAGGTGCGCTGGAAGACGCTGGCGCTGCTTGCGGGCGTGGCGGTGGTCGGGTCGGTGCTCGTCTACCCGCACCTGAAGCCGTACCAGAAGAAGCGCGTCGAGACCTTCATCAACCCGGAGGCGGACGCGCTCGGCGCGGGCTACCACGCCACGCAGTCGATGATCGCGGTGGGCTCGGGGCAGGGGCTGGGGAAGGGCTGGGGGCAGGGCACGCAGACGTACCTGTCGTTCCTCCCGGAGCAGCACACCGACTTCATCTTCTCGGTCTGGGCCGAGGAGCACGGGTTCGTGGGCTGCCTGCTCCTGCTCGCGCTCTACTTCGCGCTGGTGACGAGCGCGATGGACGTCGCGGGGAACGCGCGCGACCGGTTCGGCCACTTCCTGGCGGTGGGGCTCACCGGGATGCTGTTCTGGCACGTCGCCATCAACATCGGGATGGTGATCGGCCTGCTGCCGGTGGTGGGGGTGACGCTCCCGCTGATGAGCTACGGCGGGTCGAGCGTGATCGTCATCTACAGCGGGATCGGCCTGCTCGCGAACGTCGGGATGCGGCGCTTCGTGAACTGACGCCGGCGCGCGCCTCGAGCGGCCGGCGCGGCACGTTGCCGCACCCTCCGCCCGGCGCACCGCCCGCGGCCCGCCGTGGCGGCGGCCGCGAGCGGGGACGGCCGGCTAGCCGATCGCCTTCTTGACGCTGTCCTCGAGGCGCGTCTTGTCGGCGCCGATGACGGTGTCCACCACGCGCCCGCCCTTGAACACGAGCAGCGTGGGGATCGAGCGGATGCCGTACTGCTGCGGCACGCCCTGGTGCTGGTCCACGTCCATCTTCGCGACCTTCAGCTTGCCCTTGTAGCGGGCGGCGAGATCGTCCACGACGGGCGCGATCGCCTTGCAGGGCCCGCACCACACCGCCCAGAAGTCCACGAGCACCGGGGTGTCGCTCTTCAGCACCTCCTGCTCGAAGGTGGAGTCCTGCAGCACTACGACGTCGTTCGAGGCCATGGAATCTCCTGATGTCCGAAGTTGGCGCGAGTCATATCCGCGCGGTCCGAGGCTGGCAAGCGGCGAGGCGGGCGTGCTAATTTCCGGCTCCGCCGTGCGCGCCTCCGCGCCGCGGCGAGCGGATTCCGCGGAACGGAACGGCGCATGGCAGGTCTCCTCTTCGTCACCCAGTCGATGCTCGACAGCTGGGCCGAACAGGGGCGCATCGACTTCGTCGGCAACGTGATGACCCTCCTGGCGGGAGAAGGAAAGGGGCGCAGCTACGCGCTCGAGCCAGCGCTGCGCTTCATGGCGGTGCTCGGGGCGGAGCGCGATCCGCACGGGCTCCTCCACAAGGTGAAGACGGCGGCGCAGCTGCGCGAGCTGGGCGCCGAGCCGGTGAACGACTCCTGCATCCTGGGCGACGTGGCCTACGAGGTGCAGCCCGGGTTCCTGGCGGAGGCGGCGGCGCTGCAGGCCGCCGTCGCGGCGCCGGGCGGGCGGCCGCGCGCCGGCGCGCAGGGCGGGGCGGCGGGCGCGGGCCCGGCCCCGCTGCCGCGGGAACTGGAGGAACGTCGGAAGGAGGCGGAGGCCCTCGCCCGTTTCCTGCTGGAGAACCTGTCTTGACCGGAGCCTCGGTCGGAGCGCGCGCGACGACGGCCCGGCCGTCCGCCGCGGGGAAGCGACCATGAGCGTCATCATCCTGCGCGTCGCCGCCGCAATGTACGCGGCGGCCGCCACGTCCTACATCGTGTACTTCGCCCGCCCCCGCCTGGCCCGCGCGGCCACCGCCGGCTACTGGCTGCTCGCGGCCGCGTTCGCCGTCCACGCCGCCGCCATCGGGGTGGGCTGCGCGGAGTTCGGCGGCCGCGAGTTCTTCAGCCTGCGCGGCGGCCTGGTGCTGATGGTCTGGCTGCTGGCGGGCGCGTACCTCGTGCTCCAGCGCCGCTACCACCTGCCGACCGTGGGCGCGTTCATCACGCCGCTCATCCTGATCGTGCTCCTGCCGGCGATGTTCGGCGACCCGGGCCACCCGGGCGTGCCGCCCGAGACGCTGCGGCACAAGTCGGTGACCATCCACATCCTCACCGCCGGCCTGGGCGTGGCGCTGTTCGGCCTCGCGTTCGCGGTGGCGCTCATGTACCTGCTCCAGGAGCGCGAGGTGAAGGGCAAGCGCTTCGGCGCCCTGTTCTCCCGCCTGCCCTCGCTCGACGCCCTGGACAAGCTGAACCAGCGGCTGGTGCGCGCGGGCTTCGTCTCGTACACCATCGCGCTCGTCGCCGGGACGATCACCGCCACGGCGATCTGGAAGAGCCCCTGGTCCTGGGACCCGCAGCAGGTCATCTCCCTGGGCGTGTGGATCCTGTACGGCGCCATGGTGCAGCTCCGCCACACCGGCTGGCACGGGCGCCGGTACGCGCTCCTCACCCTGGTCGGGTTCGTGCTGGTGCTGGGCTCGATGGTGACCCTGAGGACCGTGCCGGGCGTCACGCGCCACGCCGGGGACTACGCGGGGTCGGCCCACACCGGAGGGGCGCAGTGACCGGCGACCGCCGCCTCTTCCTGGTCGGGCTCTCGCACAAGAGCGCGCCCATCGACGTCCGCGAGCGCGTGGCGCTGACCGGCGACGCGCTCAAGGCGGCGCTGTGCGAGCTGAAGGCGATGGAGGGCGTCACCGAGGCGCTGGTGGTCTCCACCTGCAACCGGGTGGAGGTGTTCGTCCACTCCGACCGGCCCGACGCCGCCCGCCGGTTCTTCACCGAGCGCTCGCCCGCGGCGGCCGACCACCTGTACGCGAAGGACGGGGTGGAGGCGGTCCGGCACCTGTTCCGCGTCGCCTCCAGCCTCGACTCGATGGTGGTCGGCGAGCAGCAGATCCTCGGCCAGGTGAAGGAGGCGTACGGGCTCGCCAGCGCCGCGTCGGCGGCCGGGTCCTACTTCTCGCGCCTGTGCAACCGCGCGTTCGCGACCGCGAAGCGGGTGCGGACCGAGACCGAGATCGGCCGCGGCGCCACCAGCATGTCGCAGGTGGCGGTGGAGCTGGTCGAGAAGATCTTCGGGCGGCTGGAGGGCCGGGCCATCCTGCTGGTGGGCGCCGGGAAGATGGGCGCGCTCTCGGCCAAGGCGCTGGCGGTGCTCGGCGCGGATCGCATCCTCGTCACGAACCGCTCCCCGGAGCGCGGCCTCGCGCTCGCCGCCCAGGTGAGCGGCAGCTACCGCGGCTGGGAGGAGCTGCAGCGGCTCCTCGGCGAGGCGGACGTCGTGATCGTCTCGACCGGCGCGCCCACCTACGTGGTGACGCGCGAGTCGATGCACGCCGCCATGAAGGCCCGGCGCCGCCGCTCCATCTGCCTCATCGACCTGGCGGTGCCGCGCAACGTGGACCCCGCCTGCGCCGAGCTCTCCGACGTCTACGCCTACGACGTGGACGACATGGAGCGCGTCGTCGCGACCAGCAAGCAGGCGCGGCAGGGGGAGGCGATCCGCGCCGAGGCCATCGTGGAGGCCGAGGTGATGGCCTTCGCGAAGGAGCGCGAGGCGCGCGCCGCGCTGCCGGTGCTGGCGCAGCTCCGGCGGCACGCCGAGCGGATCGCCCGGGCCGAGGCGGAGCGCACGCTCGCGCAGGTCGGCGGGAAGCTGGACGACAAGGGCCGCAAGAGCGTCGAGGCCATGGCCCAGGCCATCGTGAACAAGCTCCTCCACGGGCCGACCTCGCGCCTCAAGGAGGCGGCCTCCTCCGGCGACAGCGCGCTCCCGGGCGCGGCCGCGGAGCTGTTCGGGATCGAGAACGAGACGGCCGGCGGGGAACGGCGGGAGGGCGGGGCCGAGGGCGCCGCCGCCGCGCCGGGCGCCGGGCCGGTCCGCAGCCAGGGAACATGAACGGAGACAGGATGATCCGCATCGCGACGCGCCGCAGCCCCCTCGCCAAGTGGCAGGCGAACCACGTGTCCCAGCTCCTCCGCGACCGCGAGCCGGGGCTCGAGGTCCGGCTCCACGAGCTGGTCACCCGGGGTGACAAGATCCTCGAGGTCCCGCTCGCCGACGTCGGCGGGAAGGGGCTGTTCGTGAAGGAGATCGAGGACGCGCTCCTCAACCGCGACGCCGAGGTGGCGGTCCACTCGATGAAGGACCTGCCCGCCGTGCTCGCGCCGGGCCTGGTGCTCGCGTCGGTGCCGCAGCGCGAGGACCCGCGCGACGCGCTCTGCTCGCCGCGCTGGAAGACGCTCGCCGCGCTGCCGAAGGGCGCGCGGGTGGGCACCTCCAGCCTGCGCCGCTCGGCGCAGCTCAAGGCGCTCCGCCCCGATCTCCAGATGGAGGTGGTGCGCGGCAACGTGGAGACGCGCCTGCGCAAGGCGTCGGAGGGGCTCGACGCGGTGGTGCTCGCCTACGCCGGCCTGCGCCGGCTGGGCCTGGCCGAGCACGCCACCTACGTGTTCCCGCCCGAGGAGATGCTGCCGGCGGTGGCCCAGGGCGCGCTCGCGCTCGAGGCGCGCGCCGACGACGCGCCGACGCTGAAGCGGCTCGCCGCGCTGGAGGACCCGGAGACGCGCGTGCGCATCGAGGCGGAGCGCGGGTTCCTCGCCCGCATCGAGGGCGGCTGCCAGGTGCCCATCGCCGGCCACGCCACGCTCGCCGGCGGGAAGATCACGATCCGCGCCCTGGTCGCCTCGCTCGACGGCACCCGGGTCATCCGCGGCGAGCGGACCGGCGCGTACGCCGAGGCGCGCGCGCTCGGCGAGTCGCTGGCCGAGGAGCTGCTCTCGCGCGGCGCCGACCAGATCCTGCGCGAGACCGAGGGCAAGGCGCCCGGGCTCGCCGCGCCGAAGCGCGGGTAGGGGGCGCGGTGCCTGCCGCGCCCGCGCGGCCGCTGGCCGGCCGCACCGTGGTGGTGACCCGGGGCAAGGGCTCCGAGGGCAAGGACGCGCTCGCCGTCCGGCTCGAGGAGCTGGGCGCGGAGGTGCGCGCGCTGCCGTCGATCGCGTTCGCGCCGCCGGCCGACCCCGCCCCGCTCGACGCCGCGCTGCGCGGGCTCGAGCGCTTCGACTGGGCGGTGTTCACGAGCGCGAACGCGGTGGACCGGACGGTGGAGCGGCTGCGCGCGCTCGGCCTCGCTCCGGCCGCGCTGGGCCGGCTCCGCCTCGCCGCCGTCGGGCCGGCCACCGCCGAGCGGCTGGCGGCGCTCGTGCGCGCGCCGGACGTGGTGCCGGTCGAGGCGAAGGGCGACGTGCTCGCGCGCACGCTCGGCGAGCAGGTGCGCGGCCGGCGGGTGCTGTTCCCGCGCCCGGCCGAGGGGCGGCCGGAGACGGTCGCGGGGCTGCTGGCCGCCGGCGCCGAGCTGACCGCGGTCGAGGCGTACCGGACGATGCCGGCGCCGCCCGAGGCGCTCGGGTGCCTGGCGGGCTGGCTCGCGGCGGGCGAGGTGGCGGCGGTGGCGTTCGCGTCGCCCTCGGCGGTGGCGGCGGTGGTCGGGGCGCTCGGCGACCGGTCGGCCCTCCTCCGAGGGGTGCTGATCGCGGCGATCGGCCCCACGACGGCGGACGCCCTGCGCGAGGCCGGGCTCCCCGTGGGCGCCGTCCCGGCGCACTACACCGGCCGAGACCTCGCGGAGGCCATCGCCGCGCGGCTCGGGCCCGGGTAGATTCGCTCGGGGGTGCCGCGTCGATGACCGTCGAGCTCGAGGCCGCCGAGGGGCTGGTGCGCGTCCGCGTCCCGCTGGACCGGTCGCCCGGTGAGCCCGGTCCCGCGGAGGACTGGATCTGGGCGGAGCCGCTCGGCAGCGGCCGGTTCCGGGTGGAGAGCTGCCCGTTCTTCGCCTACGGCGTGTCACGCGACGACGTGGTGAGCGCCGCCGGGGCGGAGGGCGAGGAGAGCCCGCGCCTCGAGCACGTGGTGGAGAAGGGCGGGCACCGCACGCTCCGCCTGGCGCTCGGCCCGGGGGCGGAGCTCGGCGCACGCCCGGTGCAGGGGCTGCTGGAGCGGCTGCTCGAGGTGGGCTGCACGCACGAGCTGCTGCGCCCGAAGATCGTCGCCATCGACGTGCCGCCCGAGGCCGACCTGGCGCTCGTCGCCGAGCTGCTGCAGGAGCGGGCGCGCGAGGGCACGCTGCTGTGGGAGTGGGCGGACCCGATGCCCTGCTGAGGGCGGGGGGCCGCCCCGCCGCCTCAGGCGGCTCAGCGCCGCGGCTTCGCCGTCGCCTTGCCCGCCGCGCGACGGTCCGCGCGCGCGGCCTTCTCCGCGCGCTTCCGGGCGAGGTAGCCCTTCGGTGCAGCCGGCGCGGGCGGCGCCGCGACGGCCTGCTCCGCCTGCTTCGCCTGCTCCCGCGCGCCCCGCGGCTCCTGTGCCCGGGAGCGCACGCCCTCGCGCGCGCGGCCGGGCTCGAGCGTCCAGTGGAACAGCCGCTTCACCACCAGCGTGGCGTAGGCGCCCGGCGGAAGGGTGAACGCGACGTTCACCCGGAACCGGTCGCGGTTCAGCTCGTCCGGGCGGGCCTCGCCGACGGCGAGGCGGCCGGGGAACGAGAACAGCGGCCGCTCCTCGGGGTCGAAGTGGATCTCCGGCGTCCCGGGCACCGCCAGGTCGGCGAGCCCCATGTCCTCGCGGCCCAGCACCGACAGCGCGGCCCGCTCCACCGCGGGGTCGTCGAAGCGGGTGGAGGGCGCGAGCAGCGGGAACGTCTTCGAGGAGAGCAGCCGCACGAGCCGCGCGTCCAGCTCGCGCGGGAACAGGAGCGACCCGGCCTGGTAGCGCAGGGACACGAGCCGCCCGATCCCCACCACCTCCCGGAGGTACTGCTTCACGCCCTCGTTCCAGAGCCAGCTCTGGTAGGCGAACACCTGCAGCGCGCGCCACCGCGGCTCGGTGCGGAGCAGCGCGCCGCGGTAGTCCTCCGGGTGGTCGCGCAGCCACTTCACGACGGCCTGGTAGCGCTCGGCGCCCGGGTTCGGGTTGCGCCGGTCCCACTCGCCCCAGTGCTCCTTCCAGAACGCCTTCACCTTCGCGTCGCCGGACTGGTCGAGCTCGCTCGGCCGCGCCAGGACGTTGCGCAGCGCGATCTCGAAGTCGCCGCGCATCAGGTCCTTCACGATGAAGCCCTGGCCGTGCTTCAGCGAGCCGAAGCGCTGGGAGTCGAAGTAGTTCACCACGCCGAGCCGGCGCACCTCGGCCACCGACGCGGGCAGGCGCGCCACGTCGTCCTCGCCGAGGTCGCGCACCGTCACCGCGAAGCGGTTGGAGGTGGTGTTCGCGGCGGAGAGCGGGGTGCGGGTCCGGCCGAGCGGCTTGAGGCGCAGGTCGGTGTCCTGCAGCTCGATCTCGCGGCGCTCGATGGCGACGAGCTGGGTGGTGCGCCCCTGCTTGTCCTTCAGGCCGCAGTAGCTCACCGACGCCCGCGGGATCTTGAAGCGCGTGCAGATGCGATCGACCGCCTCGAAGGTGGACAGCTTCTGCTTGTCCATCAGGTAGACGAACCAGGCGCCGCGGGGGTCCTCGTCGAACTTCCAGGACTCCGTCACCTGGAAGTCCTCCGGTCGCTGCTTGAGCCTCATGGGCGCTCCGTACCACGCGCGGGCCGCGGCGTGGGGGTCGAACGGAAGGGGCGCGCGGTGTGGCGCTGGCGCGCCGGCCCGAACGAGTGTATCGAAGGCGCCGGGAGCGGGTGGGAGCGCGCGATGGGAGAGCTGGGAATGGGCGAGCTGCTGATCATCCTGGTCGTCGTGGTGCTGCTCTTCGGGACGAAGAAGCTGCCCCAGCTCGGCGAAGGGCTCGGCAAGGCGATCCGGAACTTCAAGGACGCCGCGAGCGGCGGCGAGGAGAAGCCTGCCGGCCCGCCTTCCGCGCAGCCGAGGGAGCTCACGCGCCCGCCCGAGCCGCCCGCGGGCGGCGCCGCGTAGCCCCCGCGACGCCGCGGCGCGCTAGGCCGGCGCCTGCGCCTCGCGCGGGCGGTAGAAGATCACGATGCTCAGGCAGTGGAACTCGTCGTCGCTCGACTGGCTGACCACGCGGTCCACCACCTCGACGTCGTTGGACCGCAGCCAGCGCGTGACGGTCTCGCCGAGCTCCTCGCGCTCCTTGGCCTTGGTGGCGGAGAAGACCTTCACGCCCGTGAAGTGCATCGCGCTCTCCCGTTCCCCGGCACGCAACACCCTCGCCCCCGCCGGCGCGTAATCCCCCGTCAGGTTGTGCCAGACGCCCATGCCGGTGTCAAACCTGCGACCGCTCCAAGCTGCGAGCGTTCCTCGCGCTTTTTCGACCGCCCGCGCGCGGGCGGTTCCCCCCGCGCAGCGGGTCCCTAGATTTCGTCGCGCGGCGGCGCGGGGACGGAGGCGGACATGGCGAGCGTGAAGAAGGGCCACGCGGTGGACTTCATCAACCGGATCCGGACGATGGAGTCCGCGGACCTCAACGCGCTCATCGTGCGCGAGGCGGGCGAGGAGCTGGCGCAGTTCTTCCTCACGTACAGCGCGAGCCTCATCTCGCGGGACCCCGAGCGCGCCATCGAGAACACCTCGAGCCTGATGCTGATGGGATACCTGATCCGCGCGGCCGAGGAGCGGCGCGCGCCCGCGCCACGCGAGGCCGCGCTCGCCTGAACGGGCGTGGGCGCGGGGCGCCGCGTCCTTCAAAAGCCGCGCCGCGCGTGCTAAGGCACCGGGACCGATCCGCACCCGGGGCGACCGCATGCTCATCGATCTGCACGTCCACAGCCACCACACCCGCGGCTGCGCGCTCGCGCCCCGGGAGGTGGTGCGGCGGGCCCGCGAGGCCGGCCTGGACGGCGTGGCCTTCACCGATCACGACACGCTGGAGGGCCTGGAGGAGATCCGGGCAGCGGCGCGCGAGGAGGGGCTGCTCGCGCTGTGCGGCGTGGAGGTGACCACCGACCGCGGCCACTTCCTCTGCTTCTTCCCCGATCCCGCCGCGGTGCCCGCGCCCGTCCAGCTGTTCGGCGCGGCGCGGCCCTGGCCCGTGCGCGAGGTGCTCGCGCGCGTGCGGCAGCTGGGCGGCGCCGTCGTGGCCGCCCATCCCTACGACAAGACCGTGGAGCGCCCCTGCGGCGACGTGGTGTTCACGCTCGACGGCCTGTCCGCCATCGAGGGGCTGAACGTGCGCCGCAAGGGCCCCGCCAACGACCTCGCCATCGAGGCCGCGGATCACATGAGCCTGCCGTGCACCGGCGGCTCCGGCGCGCACGAGCTCGCCGAGATCGGCAAGGCCGCGACCCTGTTCCGCGACCCGGTGGCGAGCGAGGCGGACGTGGTCCGGCAGCTCCGCGCCGGGACCGTCTACTGCGTCGCCGTGGGCGTGACCCCCTCCGAGCCCGATCGCGCACCGCGCGATCGAGGCGGCGAGCGGGGCGACCGCGGAGACCGGGGCGCCCACCGCGGCGGGCACGGGCGCGGCCGCGGGCAAGGCGGCGGCCACGGCGGAGAGCGCCGCCGGCGCTAGGACCGGCGCTGGCCGCAGGCGGCGACGCCGCGCCCCCTACCGCTGCCTCACCAGCCGCTCGACCCGGTCGTCGCGCAGGAACGCGCGGCGCTTGCCCTCGGCCCAGGACCACTCCTCGGTGCCGGCGGGCCGGTCGATGCGCTTCCGCTCGGGCACGCCCCACGCCATCTCCAGCGCCCGCGCGCTCATGCCCTCGAGCGCCTCCTTGCGCATGACCGCCTGCCGGTGCTCGGGCGGCAGCGCCGCGAACGCGGCGCTCGGGTCGTCGGCGGTCAGCAGCCGCTCCAGCTCGCCGCGGACGTCCTCCAGGCTGGCGGCGGTCTGCGAGAGCACGATGACGTGCGGGCGCGAATCGCCGGCGACCTTCACGTAGGCCCACGGGTGATACCGGGGCGTGGTGACGACGCGCTGGGAGATCAGCCAGCCGGTCGGCACCTCGATCTCGTCCACCCGCACCGGCGTGCCGGGCGGCAGCACGCGCTCCGCGGCCGGCGGGGCGATGGGCTCGCCGCCGGGGGTCTCCACCAGGTCCACCTCGGCGGGCGGCGCGTCGGAGAGGAACACCTTGCCGGTGTCGCCCCAGAGCGGCCCCGCGTAGGCGGCCACGCGCAGGTAGCGCTGGGCGCCGTCGAGCGCGCGCGAGATGCGCTCGCGCTCGGCGTCGGGGATGGTGGCTCGGGGGGCGCACGCCGCGAGGGCGAGCAGGGCAAGGGCGAGGGAGAGGGCGCGTCGCATGCGCCCTTTCTCGCACCGGTCGGCATGGCCCGCAAGCGTGCGCTCCGCGGGCCCTCCGTCACTTCCGCTCGGCCTGCTTGCCTTCCTCGATGAGCTCGCGCACGCGCTGCCCGCCCTTGTGGCCCAGCTCCGCGTAGCCCTTCGACCCCAGCTGCTCCTTGCGCGCCTCGCCGCCGAGGCGGCCCGCCTCGCGCACCGTCATGCCCCCGCCGTTCCGGCGCCGGTCCCTGTCCTTGTCGTCCATCCGTGCCTCCTGCACGCGTGAAGCGGCCTCGCCGCGGAGCGAATCTGGGAGCCCCCCGCAGGTGCGGCAAGGGCGCGCGCCTCCTTCCGGCGCGGGACCGGCCGGGCCCCCGGCGCGCCTGCCCCCGGCGGCGGGCCCGCCACCCGGCTACATTCCCCCTCATGGTCCGGCTCGGCGAGAACGCCCGGCACGTGCTCGAGCGGCGCTACCTGCTGCGCGACGAGGGCGGGCAGGTGATCGAGACGCCCGAGGCGATGTTCCGCCGCGTGGCGCAGGCGGTGGCGGCGGCCGAGGCCCCGGCGGCGCGGGCGCTCTGGGCGGAGCGGTTCGAGGCCCGCATGGCGGCGCTGGAGCTCCTGCCGAACTCGCCCACGCTCATGAACGCCGGGCGGGCGCACGGGCAGCTCGCCGCCTGCTTCGTCCTGCCGGTGGACGACGACCTCGCCGCCATCTTCGACGCGCTGAAGTGGGCGGCGCTCATCCACCAGTCCGGCGGCGGCACCGGGTTCTCGTTCTCCCGGCTGCGGCCGCGCGGCGACGTGGTGAAGACCACGCACGGCGTGGCGAGCGGGCCGGTGTCCTTCATGCGCGTCTACGACGCCGCCACCGAGATCATCAAGCAGGGCGGCGTGCGGCGCGGCGCGAACATGGCGGTGCTCGCCGCCGACCACCCCGACGTGCTCGAGTTCGTGGACGCGAAGCGCGCCGCGGGGCTCGAGAACTTCAACATCTCGGTGGCCGCGCCGGACGCGCTGTTCCAGGCGGCCGCGCGCGGCGAGCCGTGGGCGCTGCGCCACCCGCGCGGCGGCGCGGTGGTGCGAGAGGTGGACGCGGGCGCGCTCCTGGAGCGGATCGCCGCGTCGGCGTGGGCGTCGGGCGAGCCGGGGCTGGTGTTCCTCGACCGGGTGGAGGCGGCCAACCCCACGCCGGATCTGGGCCGGTTCGAGGCGGTGAACCCGTGCGGCGAGCAGCCGCTCCTGCCGTTCGAGGCCTGCACGCTCGGCTCGGTGAACCTGGCGCGCTTCGAGCGGGGAGGGCGGGTGGACCACGAGCGGCTCGGCGCGTGCGTGCGCGAGGGCGTGCGGCTGCTCGACGACGTGCTCGAGGTGAACGTCTGGCCGCTGCCGCAGATCGCGGAGATCTCGCGGCGGAACCGGAAGATCGGCCTGGGCGTCATGGGCTGGGCGGACCTGCTCGTCGCGCTCGGGATCCCGTACGACGCGCCGGAGGCGCTGGCGCTGGCCGGCGAGGTGATGGGGTTCGTGCAGCGCGAGGCGCACGCGGCGAGCGAGGCGCTGGCCGCCGAGCGCGGCGCGTTCCCGGGCTTCGCGAGCAGCGCGCCCGCGCGCGCCGGCGGCCGCCCCCGCCGAAACGCCACCGTCACCACCATCGCGCCCACCGGCACGCTCGCCATCATCGCGGGCTGCTCCTCGGGCATCGAGCCGCTCTTCGCGCTCACCTACGTGCGGCACGCGCTCGGCGACGCGGCGCTGCCGGAGGAGCACCCGGCGCTCGGGCGCGCGCTGCTCGCGGCGGGGGCCGAGGCCGCGCTGCCGGCGGTGCGCGCGGCCGGGCGGGCCCGCGGGGTGGCCGGCGTCCCGGAGGCGGTGGCGCGGGTCTTCGCGACCGCGCACGACGTGGCGCCCGAGGCGCACGTGCGCATGCAGGCCGCCTTCCAGCGCCACGTGGACAACGGGGTCTCGAAGACCATCAACCTGCCGCGGACCGCCACGGTCGAGGACGTGGCGGGCGCCTACCGGCTCGCGTTCGAGCTGGGCTGCAAGGGCATCACCGTCTACCGCGACGGGTCCCGGGAGAAGCAGGTGCTGGTGAGCGGCGCCACGCGAAACGGCGAGCTGTGCCCGCAGTGCGAGGGGCCGGTCTCGCTCTCCGGCGGCTGCCGCACCTGCCCGCGCTGCGGCTGGGGCAGCTGCGAGACCACCGAGTAGCCGATGATCCAGCGCCTCCCCATCCCCGCGCTGCGGCCGTTCGTGGCGCGGCTCTGGGCGTCCGAGGACGCCGACGCGGCGGGTGACGCCGGCCGCGAGCGGCTGCTGCCCACCGGCGCGATGCACCTCGCCGTCCGCGCCGCGGGCGCCCCGGTGCGCGTCTACGACGGCCCCGACGACGCGGCAGGCAAGGCGGTCGGCCTCGCCGTGGTGGGCGGCGCCCGGGCCGCGCCCTACCTGCGCGACCGCTCGCCGGGCGCGCGCTCGGTGGGCGCGATGCTCCGCCCCGGCGCGGCCCGGCTGCTCTTCGGCGCCGGCGCGGGCGAGCTGGCCGGCCGCCACACCGCGCTCGCCGTACTTTGGGGCGACGCCCCGGCCGCGGAGCTGTCCGAGCGGCTCGCGCTCGCGCGCGATCCGGCGCGCCGGCTGGACCTGCTCGAGGTCCTGCTCGCCGCCCGGCTGCCGCGGGTCACGGCGCTCCACCCGGCGGTGGCGGAGGCGCTCGCGCGCCTGCCGTCCGAGGAGGTCGCGGCGGTGGTCGCCCGGACCGGCCACAGCCACCGGCACCTCGTGGCGCTGTTCCGCGACGCGGTCGGCCTCGCGCCGAAGGCGTACGCGCGGGTGCTCCGGTTCCAGCGGGCCGCGGCGGCCCTGCGCGGCTCGCCGGCGCCGGTGGCCGAGATCGCGCTCGCCTGCGGCTACGCCGACCAGGCCCACCTCGGGCGCGAGTTCCTCGCGCTCGCCGGCGTCCCCCCGGCCCGGTTCCGCCGGCTCGCGACGCCGTTCCCGAACCACCTGCCGCTCGGCCCTTCAGGGCCGCGCTGAAGGTCAGATTCCTTCAAGACGGTCTGCCCGCGCGCCCGTAGGTTCACCGGGCGAGGAGGACGACCATGCACATCAAGGAGCTGTTCCCGTACCTGCGCGTGCGGGGGGCCGCGCGAGCGGTCGCGTTCTACGCCGAGGCGTTCGGCGCGAAGGAGAAGTTCCGGCTCGTCGAGCCCGGCGGGCGCGTCGGGCACGTCGAGCTCGACTTCGGCGCCGCCACGGTGATGCTCTCCGACGAGTACCCGGAGCACGGGCTGCGCGGGCCGGAGAGCGTGGGCGGCACCACGTTCTGCATCCACCTGCACGTGGACGACGCCGACCGCGCCATCGCCCGCGCGGTGGCCGCCGGCGCGACGCTGGTGCGGCCCGCCGCCGACGCGTTCTACGGCGAGCGGAGCGGCACGGTGCGCGATCCGTTCGGCCACGAGTGGCTGCTCGGCCACTCCATCGAGGAGGTGTCGCCCGAGGAGATGCAGCGGCGCTGGGACGCGATGCTCGGCGGCGCGCGCTGACGCGCTACCGCGGTGCTTGCCCGGCGCAGCGGCCCCTGGGATCCGGCCGCGCGCTGGGCACGCCCAGCTCGGCGTCGATGCCGCGGATCAGCCGATCCTGCATGGCGCAGAGCGCCTTCGGCCCGCCCAGCGCCAGGAACGACTCCAGCAGGCTCACCTGGTAGCCGGAGCCGGAGCGCTCGAGCTGGATCGTCACCTGCGCGGTGCGCGTGCCCACGTCGGCCGGGAAGCAGGAGAGCAGCACCGGGCCGGAGCCGTCGCGGCACTCCATGCGGTCGGTCGCGACCACGTCGCGGATGGCGCGCGCGATCCGGTACTGCTGCGCGTCGGCGACCGCGCCCGGCTCGGACGGCGGGGGATCCACGCGCAGCACCGCGCCCGCGGTGGCGCGGCAGCCGGCGAGCGCGAGCGCGGCGGCGATCGCCGCGAGGCGGGCGCGCGTCACTTGGCCGCCTTCTCGCCCAGCTCGCGCGAGCGGCGGGTGGCGGCCTCCACCGCGGCGATGAGCGCGGCGCGGAGCCCGCCCATCTCCAGCGCGTGGACGCCGGCGATGGCGGTGCCGCCCGGGCTGGTCACCTGGTCCTTGAGCCGCCCGGGGTGCTCGCCGGTCTCGAGCACGAGCTTCGCCGAGCCGAGCACCGTCTGCGCCGCGAGCGCCATCGCCACCGGCCGCGCCAGGCCGACCTTCACGCCGCCGTCGGCCAGCGCCTCGATGGCGAGGAACACGAAGGCCGGGCCGGACCCGGAGAGCCCGGTCACCGCGTCGAGCAGCGGCTCCTCCACCACCTCGGTGGTGCCGACCGACTGGAACAGCGCGCGCGCCTGCTCCAGGTCGGCGTCGGTGGCGTGGGCGCCGCGGGCGAGCGCGGTCGCGCCCGCGCCCACCAGCGCCGGCGTGTTGGGCATCACGCGGACGATGCGGACGCCGGCGCCGAGCTTGCGGGCGATGGCGAGGATGGGGATGCCGGCCGCGATGGAGACCACGAGCTTCCGGTGGTCGATGGCCGGGGCGATCTCCACCAGCAGGTGCTCGATGGTCTGCGGCTTCACCGAGATGACCACGATGTCGGCGCGCTCGGCCAGCGCGCGGTTGTCGCCGGAGGTCTCCACCCCGTAGCGCGCCTGGATCTCCGCCCGGCGCTCGGCCCGCGGCTCCGAGCAGAGGATCTCCTCGCGGGTGGCGGTGCCGGCGCGCAGCAGGCCCTTCACGAGGGCCTCGGCCATGTTCCCCGTCCCGAGGAACGCGATCTTCTTCCCGAGTGGCATCCGGGCAGATTACCGCTACCCGATGATGAAGTCCTCCCGGGCGACGGCGCCGGACTCGAATCGTCCCAGCGTGAAGCGCTCGAAGATCTCGTCCTTGCCCCGCCCGGCGAGCCAGTCGGCGTACCGCTCGGCCACCGCGGGCGCCATCATGAACCCGTGCCCGACGAAGCCGGAGCACTGGTGGAAGTTCTCGAAGCCGGCGGGACCCAGCACCGGGTTGTTGTCGGGCGTGACGTCGTAGCAGCCCGCCCACTGCCGGATCACCTTCACCTCGCCGAGCCGCGGCACCGTCTCCACCGCCGCGCGCGCGAACCGGGCCAGGAAGCGCAGCGTCGAGCCCTGCACCACGCCCTCCGGCTCGTCGGGATCCCCCATGCCGCCCACGATCTCGCCGCGCTGCGACTGCGAGAAGTAGAGGCCGTTCCCCAGCACGGACACGAGCGGCCCGAGCCAGGGCTTGAGCGGCTCGGTCACCAGGATCTCGTGGCGGGTGGGGCGGTTCGGGAGCGAGACCCCGGCGAGCGCCGCCACGTCGCGCGACCAGGCGCCGGCCGCCACGACCACCAGCTCGCAGGCCACCCGGCCGCGATCGGTGCGCACCGCGGTCACCCGCGGGCCGGCGGTGTCGAAGCCGGTCACGCGCGTGAACGTCCGGACCTTGGCGCCGAGCGCCTCGGCGCGCGACGCGTAGCCCCACAGGAACGGCCAGGGGAACACCACGCCGTCGTCCGGGTTCCAGGCGGCCGCGCGGAAGCGGCGCGGGTCCAGCTCCGGCACCACCTGCAGCGCCTCGTCCGGCCCGACGACCCGGGTGCGCAGCCCCTCGCGCCGGTGCAGCTCGGCGTTCCGCTCGATGCGCGAGACCTGCTCGGCGGTGGGCGCGAGGAACAGGTAGCCGCTGCGGCGGAACCAGACGTTGATGCCCATCTCCACCGCGAACCGGTCGCACAGCTCGAGCGAGCGGCTAGCGAGGCGGATCATGGTGGGGGTGGTCCACTGGGCGCGGACGCCGCCGCCGTTGCGCCCGGAGGCGCCCGCGTTCAGGTAGCCCTGCTCCAGCACCAGCACGTCGCGCACGCCGCGCCGCGCCAGCTCGTACGCGATCGACAGCCCCTGGATGCCGCCGCCCACGATCACCACGTCGGCGCGCGGCGGGAGCGGATCCGCCTGCGGGTGCGCGGCCGGCCCGGGCGGCTCGGCGCCGGGCGGCGCGAGGGGCACGCCGTCGTCGAGCGGCAGGCCGGCGGGATCGAGCGCGGCCAGCGCCGCGAGCGGCACCGGCTGGACCGGGGTGCGGGCGGTGAACGGCTGGATCTCCGCCGGCGTGGCGCCGAGCCGGAGCAGCTCCTGGGCGACCCGCGCCACGCACGACTTGCCCTGGCACGGGCCGGTGCCGAGCCCGGTGACCCGCTTCACCGACTCGAGGTCGCGGTGGCCCGCCGCGAACGCGCGGCGCACCTCGTCCAGCGACACGTCCTCGCACGCGCAGACCAGCCGCTTACCCACGGGCCGCCTCCCCCGCGCGCCGCCCGGCCTCGGCCGCGCGCGCCGCGTCCATCGCCCCCGTCACCTCGCCCGCGGCGAGGAGCCCCGGCACCCCGGTCCGACCCCGCGCGTCCACCTGGAGCGCGAACGCGCCCAGCGCCGGGTCGAGCGCCACCGGCGCCCCCAGCGACCGCGCCAGCTCGGTCGCCGGCGCCGGCGGCGTCGCCACCGCGAGCACGTCGCAGCGCACGCGCCGGCCGTCCGCGAGCGCGAGGCCGCGCACCCGGGCCCGCCCGAGCACGCGCCCCTCCGCCGCCTCCACCCGCTCCACCTCCACGCCCGCCGCCGCGAGCCGGGCCGCGAGCGCCTCCGGCTCGCGCCCGGCGCCCAGCACCACCGCGCGGTGGCCCGGCACCACCCCGTGCTCGGCGAGCGCGCGCGCCACCCCGCGGCCGGCGAGGACGCCGGGCCGATCGTCGTCCTCGAGGCCGGGCGGCTGCGGGTGGCCGCCCGCGCAGACGAGGATCGCCCGCGGCCGCACCAGGCGCAGCGCGCCCGACGCCGGGGCGAGCGCGGCCAGCGGGGCGCCGCCGTCGCGCCAGAGGCCGAGCACCGTCGTCCCGGAGGCCACCTCGCCCCCGGACGCCGCCACCTGCGCGGCCACCTCCCCGGCCCACGCCAGCGGCGGATCGCCGGCGAGCTCGAGCCGGCAGCGCAGCCGCCCGCCCGGCGCCGGCTCCGCGTCGGCGAGGAGCACGCGCCGCCCGGCGCCGGCCAGCGCCTCGGCCGCGGCGAGCCCGGCCGGCCCGGCCCCCACCACCAGCGCGTCGAACGCCTCCTCGCGCGGCGCGGGCGGCAGCGGACCCGTGGCGCGCTCCGGCCCGGGGAGCTTCCCGAGGCCGGCGAGCTGGCGCGAGAAGGCCACCGCGGCGCGGTTCGCGAGCGGGTTCCAGGTGGCGAGGTGGTGGTGGTCGAGGCCGTGCGGGAACGCGCGGTCGATGACGCCGAGCAGGTCGTGCGCGGCGTCGGGCAGCGCGTTCTGCGTCTCGACCGAGAGGCCGTCCGCGCAGGCGGTCCGGCAGGCGCGCTGGTCCGGGAGGCCGTCCACCCGCACCAGGCAGCTGCCGCAGGAGCCCGCCAGGCAGAACGGGCCGCGCGGGCGGTGGTACTTGGCGCTCCGCGCCAGGAGTGGCCGGCCCGCCGCGAGCAGCGCCGAGGCGATCGACTCGCCGCGGCGCGCCGGCACGGCGCGGCCGTCGAAGGTGATGGTGCAGTCGGCGGGGAAGTCCGGGAGTCTGGGCATGGTGCGCGCGCTCGGGGGGCCGGAGGCGGCGGGAGGATAGCGCCGGGGCGACCCGGAGTCTCGGGGGGCGGCGGGGCGTCCGGCGCGCGGCGGGTGGGGCGCGGGGCGGCGCGTTATGATCCCGGGGTGACGGCGCTCTTCGTGTTCGTGGACGGGGTGGGCGCGGGCGACCGCGACCCGGCGCGGAACCCGCTCGCCCGCGGGGACTTCCTGCTCTCGCGCTTCGCCGACGGCGGCGGCGCGCCCCTGCCGCGCGGCGGCCGGGCGGCGCTGGCCGACGCCTGCCTGGGCGTGGCGGGCCGGCCGCAGTCCGCGACGGGCCAGGCCACCCTGCTCACCGGCGAGAACGCGCCGGCCCGGCTCGGCCGCCACCTCCTCGGCTTCCCCAACGCGCCGCTCCGGGCGCTGATCGAGGAGCGGTCGCTGTTCCGCGCGCTCGCGGCCGCCGGGCGCCGCGGCGTGTTCGCGAACGCCTACCCCGTCGCCTACCTCTGCGCGCTCGGCCACGCGGCGGAGGGCGCGCCCGAGCCCGCGCTGGCCGGCTCGCGGCGCCGGGCCCGCGCCGCCGCGACCACGGTGGCGTACGCGGCGGGCGGCGGCCGGTTCCGGACCCTGGAGGACGCGCGGCGCGGGGAGGGGCTCACCCACGATCTCAGCGGCGAGCGCGCCCGCGGGCTCGGCGTCGCGCTGCCGCGGCGCGCGCCGGAGGAGGCGGCGGAGATCCTCCTGCGGCTCGCGGCCGGCCACGACCTCGCGCTGTTCGAGTTCTTCGAGACCGACGAGGCGGGCCACGCCCGGTCGATGGAGCGCGCGCTCGACGCGCTCGGGCGGCTCGACGCGTTCCTGCGGGCGCTGGTGGACGGGCTCGGGCCGGAGGACGCGCTGGTGGTCGCGAGCGACCACGGCAACCTGGAGGACCTCTCGCTGCGCAACCACACCCGGGCCCCGGTGCCGGTGCTGGGCTTCGGGCGCGCCGCCGCCGAGGTGGAGCAGGTGCGGGACCTCACCGGCGTGGCGCCGCTGCTGCTCCGGCTGGCGGGGGGGGCCGCGCCCGCCGGCGGTCAGCCGCGCCGGACCACGCTCGCGACCAGCCAGAGCCGGTCGCCGTAGGCCCGCTCCGCGCACATCCACACGCGCACCGGCTCGCCGGCGACCTCGAGCGCGGCGCCGGACTCCGGCCCCCAGATCCACTCGCGCGCGTCGCCGCCGCCGCCGGTGCGCGGCGGGCCCACCTCGCCGAGCAGCGCCAGCGCCACCCGCACCGGATCGGCCGGCTCGGCGCCCACCACCTCGACGTGCGTGACCCGGCCCTCGCGATCGGTCTCCACGTTCGCGACCGCGGCGAGCCCGCCCTCCGCGTCGTGGAACGCCATCTCCGGATCGGTGAGGTCGATGTTGAGCAGGCGGCGCCGCTCGGCGTCGAGCGAGATGGGCGTGGCGTAGGGGCGCCACCCGGAGCGCGCGAACGCTTCGAGCGCGGCGCGGCGCGGCTGGAGGAGGATCGACTCGAGGGGCGGGACGGGGAGGGGCGTCGAGGTGGGCGTGCTCATCGGGCGTGCTCCGGCTGCTCCGGCGGGACGGCGGGGTGCGCCGGCGCGGCGGGCGCGGGCGTCGGGGGCGTGGGCGCGGCCGGCGGCGCGGCCGCGGGCGGGGTGCCGCCGCGCTCGCTCCAGGGCGCCGGCAGGATGGGGCTGCGGTCGGTGGCGCGGGCCACCCGCTGCAGCTCCAGCTCGGCGATCAGCACCGCCGGCGCCACGGTGGACACCGGCACGTACCCGCTCTCCGCGCCGCAGTAGCCGTTGAACACGCGGGGGCGCTCGCCGGTGGCGAGGACCTTGTTGATGGCGGTGAGCGGCGTGCCGACCAGCTCCACGCCGCGGACCAGCTCCTCGGCGCCGGTGCGCGCGTCCACCCGGTAGACGAGGCGCGGGGTGCCCTTGAACGCCTGGTACCCGATCGACATGGTGTTCGTGTTGCCGCCGGTGATGTCGCGGATGACGAGCCCGTACGGCTTGCCCTGCCGCCGCGCCTCGGCCATCAGCATGCGCTTCAGCTCGGCCGGCGCGACGCGCTTGCGCGACTCGACCACGAGGTTGGCCATGCGCGCCACCGGCTGGCGCCCGGCCTGGGCGCGGCCGTGGCCGTTGGAGCGGTCGAACGGCTTCACCGGGCGGCGCGAGAGCAGGAAGCTCTCCAGCCGGCCGTCGCGGACGAGCACGGTGCGGCGCGCCGGGACGCCCTGCTCGTCGAACCCGTAGGTGCCGTTCAGCGCCACCCCGTCCACGCGGTCGGCGGTGGGATCGTCCACCACCGAGAGGAACGGCGGCAGCACCGGCCGCCCCACCTGCCCCTTGAACGTCTGGCCGTCCTGCTCGTCCTCCATCCGCTCGCCCTCGAGGCGGTGGCCCACCGCCTCGTGGAACAGGACGCCCGCCGCCTCGGGCTCGAGCACCGCCGGGCCGGTGTAGGGGTCGATGGCGGGGGCGCGGCGCAGCGCCTCCAGCTCGGCGATGACGGTGGTCGCGGCGGCGCGGAGCGCCTCCGGCGAGGGCAGCTCGGCCTCGCTGCGCGCGTAGAAGTCGCGGCCGTCCTCGAGGAGCTGGCCGTCCGGCGCGCGCGCCACGGCCTGCAGGTGCACCGAGTAGACGGTCCGCTCGGTGAGCAGCGCCGAGCCCTCGCTGGAGGTGAACCAGCGGACCT
Source organism: Anaeromyxobacter dehalogenans 2CP-C (assembly GCF_000013385.1). GTDB lineage: Bacteria > Myxococcota > Myxococcia > Myxococcales > Anaeromyxobacteraceae > Anaeromyxobacter > Anaeromyxobacter dehalogenans_B. Next base: position 2,797,117 of record NC_007760.1, on the reverse strand, counting down.
GCTTCTCCGCGGACACCCGGAGCTGCGCGTCGAAGACGTCGGGGTGCTCGCGGAAGCGGGCGGTGACGTCGCGCACCACGCCCTTCCAGCGCGCGCGGTCGAACGGGAACGGGCGCGGCGCGTCCACGTGGCGGGCCGGCGGCTCGCGGGAGAAGCTGGGCGGCCGGTCGGCGTCGTCCTGCCGGTACACCGCCCGCGACTTCTTCTTGAAGTAGGAGGAGAGCGCCTCCTTGTACTTCTCGTCGGTGGCGAGCCAGAGCGCGTTGCGGAGCGCGCCGACGTCGCCGTCGAGCGGCGCGTCGCGGGGCGCGTACCAGCCCGGCCCGGCGTCGCCGCCGCCGATCACGATGGTGTTCTCCTCCGGGGCGGACGAGTCGAGCTCGTAGGTCCCCACCCGCAGGTCCACCGCGAGGCTCCGGTCGCGCCGCGAGCGGTCGTCGAAGATCGCGCCGTACCGGCCGCTCACCTCCTCGCGCGCCACCTCGGTCACCTGGTACGACGCGAAGTACGGCGCCTCGTAGCCCTTCAGCCGCAGCCGCTCCATCGAGCGGGCCAGCTCGGCGCGCATGGCCTCGAGCGTGCCGAGGCGCGCGTCCGGCGCGGCGGGCGCGTCCGGCGCGGCCGCGCCGGGGAGGGCGGCGGCGAGGAGCAGGAAGGGGGCGAGCAGTCGGGCGGTGCGCAAGCGGGACCTCGGGAGCCTGATCCCGCCCATGTAGCACGGGCCCCGCGGCCGCGCTTCACCGCGTCGGCCCCGGCGCCCGCGCCGCGCGCCCGCCGGGGCCGCGCCCGCTCACGCCTTCACGATCTTCTCGCGCCCGACGCGCACCGCGCGGCAGGCGTTGCGCGTGTCCACCACCAGGCGGGCCCGCTCCACCACGCGCGCGTAGTCCACGCCGCCGTGGTCGGTGGCGATCAGCACCGCGTCGGCGGTCTCGAGCGCGTCGTCGGTGAGCGGCACGCTCACCATGTCGAGCCGGTGCTGGCGCATCCGCGGCACCCGGGGGACGTACGGGTCGTGGTAGACGACCTGGGCGCCGCGCTCCTGCAGGAGCTCGATGATGCGGACGGCAGGGCTCTCGCGCATGTCGTCCACGTCCTTCTTGTAGGCGATGCCCAGCACCAGCACGCGCGCGCCCTTGAGCGTGCGGCCGCGGGCGTCGAGCGCCTCCATGGTCCGGTGCACCACGTAGCGCGGCATCTCGGTGTTCACCTCGCCGGCCAGCTCGATGAAGCGCGTCTGGAACTCGAACTGCCGCGCCTTCCAGGTCAGGTAGAACGGGTCGATGGGGATGCAGTGGCCGCCCAGCCCCGGGCCCGGCTGGAACGGCATGAAGCCGAACGGCTTGGTGGACGCGGCGTCGATGATCTCGTTCACGTCCAGGTCCATCCGGTGGCAGAGGATCTTCAGCTCGTTCACGAGCGCGATGTTCACGCTGCGGAACACGTTCTCGAGCAGCTTCGTCATCTCGGCGACCCGCGTGGACGAGACCGGCACCACCCGGTCGAACGCCGAGGCGTACAGCGCCAGCGCCGCCTCGAGGCACGAGGGCGTGTAGCCGCCGACGATCTTGGGGATGGCGTGGGTGGCGACGCCGGAGCCGGGGTTCTCGCGCTCGGGCGAGAACGCCAGGAAGAAGTCGTGCCCGGCGCGCAGCCCGCTGCCGCGCTCCAGGATGGGGAGCAGCACCTCCTCGGTGGTGCCCGGGTACGAGGTGGACTCGAGCACCACCGCCTGGCCGGCGCGCAGGTGCGGCGCGATGGCCTCGCCGGTCCGCTCGACGAAGGACAGGTCCGGCTCGCGCTCGCGCGTGAGCGGCGTGGGCACGCAGATCACCACCGCGTCGCAGGCGGTCACGCGCGCGAAGTCGGTGGTGGCCTCCAGCCTGCCCTCGTCCACCGCCTCGCGCACCGCGGCGCCCTCCACCGTGCGCAGGTAGCTGCGCCCCTCGCCGACCGCGCGCGCCTTCTCCGGGTCCACGTCGATGCCGAGCGCGGAGAGGCCGCCCCGGCGGGCGAAGGTGAGGGCGAGCGGCAGGCCCACGTAGCCGAGCCCCACCACCGCCACGCGCGCGGTGCGGGCGGCGAGGCGGGAGAGCAGGTCGGTGGCGTGGTCGGGCTCGACGGCGTGGGTCTCGATCATCTGGGGTGGCTCCCTTCGGCAGCGACGTGGAGGAACAGCGTGGCGAGCGCGGCGGGGCAGGCCAGCGGGCCGGCCAGCGTCGCGACGGACGCGGGGACGAGCTCGCCGTAGCCCGGCGAGCGCAGCGAGGGCGCCAGCTCGGGCGCGAGGCCCGCCGGCGCCGAGAAGGCGACGAGGAGGTGGCCGGCCGGGCCGAGCGGCACCTCCACCACGCGCGACGGATCCGCGGGCCGGCGCAGGCGCGCCAGCCGGGCGAGGCGCGCGAGCGCGGCGGCCTCGGCGGCGCTCGCCTCGCGCAGGCGCGGCGCGGGGTGCGCGAGCGGCCAGCGCAGCTCCACCGCGTGCGTGCCGCGGCCCGCCAGGCGATCGACCACGACCAGCCCCGCGCCGGCGAGCGCCAGCTCGCGCCGGTGGACCACGCCCGCGCGCGCGACGAAGCCGCGGTGCTCGCCCGCCAGCCGCTCCGCCTCGCCGCCGGGCGCGAACGCGAGCAGCCGCGCGCCGGCCGCGTCGGGCAGCGCGAACAGCCGGCCGGGCGGGATGGGCGACTGCTCCAGGCCGTCCACCGTCACCGTCGCGTGCGCGCGGGTGGACCGGAACGCGTCCCGCACCTCGGGCGCGCGGCCGTACACCGGCATGCCCGGGTCGCACACCGCCAGCGCGCCCGCGGCGCGCAGCTCGAAGGAGAGCTTGTCGTTGTGGTCGTGCCCGCCGACGCCGCGCTGGCCGTGCGGGCCGCAGGAGACGAACGCCTCCAGCGCGCCGCGGCGGAGCACGTGCACGCCGGCCGCCGGGAAGGAGACGCTGCCCGGCGGCGGGCCGGGCCGGGCGCGGCCGAGCCAGTCGAGCGCCTCCGGCCCGAGCAGCCACGCGGCCTCCACGGCGTCGTCGGCCGGGGCGCCCGGGCGGAGCAGCGCCGGATCGCGGAACAGCGCGGCGCCGAGCGCGCAGAGGTAGCCCGCCTCGGTGGGCCCGCGGGCGCGCAGCGCGAGCGCGTGGCCGGAGTCGTTGTCGCCGAGCTGCGGCAGGTCGCCGGAGGCGGCGGCGAGCGCGCGGGTGGCCCGGAACATCGCGTGGAGCCGCCACGCCAGCGCGGGCGGCGGGCCGCCGGCGCGCGCCAGCAGGAAGCCCGCCGCGAACAGCTCGAGCGAGAAGCGGTGGTACGGCACCGAGCCCTCGAAGCTGGTGCCCTCCGCGTGCACCTGCTCCGCGAGCGTCCGCGCCAGCCCCTCCGACGCGAGCGCGCGCCAGCGCGGCGCCTCCGGCCACTCCGGCAGCGCCTCGGCGCAGGCGAGCAGGCCGAGCCAGTCGCACACCAGGTGGTTGTTCGGGACGGCGCCGCCGTCCTCGAGGTTCGCGAGCACGAAGCGGCCGCTCGCGACCAGCAGCCGCGCCGCCTCCGCCGCGAGCGCCGGCGCGGGCGCGCGGCGCAGGGCGAGCACCCACAGCGCGGTGGCGAGGTGCCAGGCGCGCAGCCCGGCCTCCATGGCGCAGGTCCAGTGGACGCCGCGGCCGACCGGGTTCTGCGCGGCGAAGTCGGTCACCGAGGCGGCGAGCGCCTCCGCCAGCGCGTCCCCGCCGGCGGCGCGCGGGTGGAGCACCGCCCCGCAGGCGAGCGCGACCCAGTGCTCGCCGCGCCCGAGCGCCCACGCCATCTTGGGATCGAGCCCCGGCGCGGGCGGCAGCGCCGCCGAGGGCGCGCGGCCGTCGAAGCGGCCGCCGTGGACGGGATCGCGCTGCCAGTCGGTCCCGCCGTCGGCGCGGCGCACGTCCACCTCGCGCCCGTACACCACGAAGCGCCCGGCCGCGGCGGCCTCGGCCCGCCCCAGGGCCCGCTCGACCTCGCCCGGGATCCGCCGCTCCAGCGCGCGCCGCAGCGCCTCCGGGCTCCAGGCCGGGCGCGCCGGACGGGGCCGCGCCAGCAGGGCGGCGAGCCCCGCCGGCCCGTCGCAGCCGAGCGCCTCGAGCAGTCCCCTCGGCGACGGCGCGAGCGGCGGCGCGAGGCGGTTGCGGGCGCCCCGCACCGCCCGGCGCGCCGCGGTGGCGAGCAGCCGATGCGGCGGCACGCGCGCCGCCAGGTATCCGTAGTAGCCGATCGCGCCCATCCCGCCCCGGTGCTTCCGTTCCGGGCCCCCCGCCCGCGCGGCCGGGGGCCGGGGCGACCACCCCGGTGCCGCCCCGCCGTCCCCGGTGCCGCAAAGCAAAGGCCCGGCCACGCACCGCGCCACGCCCCGGAGGCGCGCGCGCAGGTGGGCGAGGCGCGCGGCGCCTCCCGAGGTGGCGGTCCGTTCGCCGGATGGGAAGCGCCGTTCCCACGGCCGCCCGCGCGAGCGGCGGCGCGCCGGCGCGCCAGCGGTGCGGTGGCGCTGGCCGGCGGCTTGCTAACCGTCCCCCTGGACCCGGCCGGTTCCGGGTCGAGGACGCGTTCCCGGGAGGCAGCTTTGGGTGCGGTGGCGGTGGGGCTCCTCGTCGAGGAGCAGCGCGGCGAGATCGCCGAGGCGTGGCGGCGCGCGGTGTCGGCGGAGCTGGGGGGCGAGGAGGCGATCGGCTTCGCGGTCGGGCCGCTCCTCCGCGAGCTGTCGCTCGCGCTCCGGGGGGACGCTCCCCCGGGTCGCGCCGCGCGCGGCGCGGACGGCCTGCTGCGCTGCGGGGTGCTGGTCCGGTCCGGGGCGCCGCCGGCGCGCGTGGCGCGCGAGTTCAAGCTGCTCCACCGCGCGCTCTGGGACACGCTGCGGCGGGCCGGGCGCATCGTGGCGATCGACGAGCGGCGCGCCGCCGACGAGTGGCTCGACGAGGCGCTCGCCGCCGCGCTCGAGCGCCTGGAGCGCGTGCGCATGCGCATCGACCTGCTGGAGCACGGGCCGGCGGTGATCGCGCCCGCGCGCGAGGCCGGCGCCGCGACCCCGCGGCCCGGCGCGCTGCGCCCGCCGCCGCTGCCGTCGCAGCGTGCGGCCGCGACCCCGCCGCCGCTGCCGGGCGCCGCGGCGGCCCCGTGGCCGCAGGGCGAGTGATCGCGCACGGGCGTGGGACCGGGCCGCGGGATCGCGGCCGCTGATCGCGATCCCGCGCGTCGAGGGAGCGCGCCTCCGGGGCGCGGTCGCTGCGCCCTCCGGCGCGCGGCGGCCAGTGCCCGACGCCGTCGCGCCCCAATTTCTCCACGTCCAGCGCTGCGCCCGGGGCAAGGCCGGGCGGCGCGGCGCCCGCACGCACGGCGGGAGAGGGGCCGGCGCTGCGCGCCTCGCCGCTCGGCCGCAGCGAAACGACGAGCGAGCGAGCCCGGTGTAGGCGCAGGTGAGGGCGTGCGGTCGGAGTGGCGACGCACGTGGGACGGCATGCGCGAGCGGCCGACCTGCACCCTCTTCCACGCACCCCTGCCCCACGGAGGGCGAGAAATTCGGTCGGTCGGCCTGTCGTTGTCCGGGCGCTGCAACGAACCCGGAAAGGACGACCCCGATGAAGACCCGCTGCCGAGCCTTCACCGCCGCCTCCGTCGCGCTGGCGCTCTCCCTGCTGCCCCTGGCGGCCTCCGCCGCCGAGGCGTGGGTCGCGAGCGCCACCGAGAAGATCCGGCCCGACGCGAAGGCGCGGCCCCAGACCGAGGCGCACCTCGCGGCGGCCCGCAACGAGTTCGCCGCGTTCCAGGTGGTCGTCACCGGCCCGGCGAAGGGCGTCACCGCGCGCGTGGAGGGGCTCGACGGGCTCTCCGTCAGCCTGTTCCGCGTGGAGACGCTGAACGTGACCAGCCCGTCCGCGGTGGACGGCGGCACCGGCCGCTGGCCCGACGCGCTCGTGCCCGACGTGGACGACGTGGTGGGCGAGAAGCGCAACGCGTTCCCGTTCGACGTGGGGAGCGAGAGCCGCGCGGTCTGGGTGGACGTGCACGTGCCGGCCGGCGCGCGCTCGGGCATCTACCAGGGCGCGGTGGTGATCTCCTCCGACGCCGGCGAGGCGCGCGTGCCGGTGGCGCTGAGCGTGTACGACTTCGCGCTCCCGTCCACCTCCTCGCTGCGCACCTCGTTCGGCCTCTCCTACGGCGTCATCGCCGCCGCCCACGGCGTGTCCGGCGACGCCGACGCCGCGCTCCGCGCGCGCTACGGCCAGCTCTCGCTCGACCACCGCATCACGCTCACCGGCCTGAACGACGACGGCCAGCACGCCGACCTCGGCCACCTCGACCGCTTCTACGGGCCGCTCATCGACGGGACCGCCCCGACCCGCCTGCAGGGCGCGAAGCTCACCGCGGTGAAGTACGTGGGCGGCCGCACCAGCGTGGACGAGCACGCCGCCTGGGCGAAGCACGCGCGCGAGCGGGGCTGGTTCGACCGGCTGTTCGACTACACCTGCGACGAGCCGCCGCTCACCTGCGCCTGGAGCGACATCCCGGCGCGCGCCAGCGCGGCGAAGCAGGGCGACCCGGAGTTCCGGACGCTCGTCACCACGCAGCTCTGGGACGCCGAGGACCACGGCGTCGCCGACGACATCGACGTGATGGTGCCGGTGGTGAACTGGATGGACGACCGCCCGGGCAGCGCCGTCGCCGGGGACCAGCGCGACCGCTACGACCCGTTCCTCGCCTCGGGCCCGCGCAAGGAGGTCTGGCTGTACCAGAGCTGCATGAGCCACGGGTGCGGCGGGACCGTGAACATCGGGTCGCCGTCCGAGTCCGACCGCTACTTCACCGGCTGGCCGAGCTACATGATCGACGCGTCCGCCTCGCGGAACCGCGCCATGGAGTGGATCACGTTCCTCGAGCGCGCCAGCGGCGAGCTGTACTGGGAGACGGCCTACAGCTTCCGCAGCGACCCGTGGACCAGCCAGTGGGACTTCTCCGGCAACGGCGACGGGACGCTGTTCTACCCCGGCAAGCCCTCGCGCATCGGCGGCAAGACCGACATCCCGGTGGCCTCGGTGCGCGTCAAGATGATCCGCGCCGGCATGCAGGACTACGAGTACCTGAAGGCGCTCTCCGACGCCGGCGATCCCGAGCTGGCCCGTAAGATCGCGCGGGACCTGTTCCCGAACGCGTGGTCCACCGACGTCGCGCCGGAGAAGTTCGAGCAGGCGCGCCAGCAGATCGCGCAGCGCATCCTCGAGCTCGGCGGCAAGCCCATGCCGGCCGCGGTGGAGGCGGGCTTCTCCGGCTCGAGCGGCGGCGGCTGCGGCTCGGGCGGGTTCGGCGGCGGCGCGCTGCTGGCGCTCCCGGCCCTGGCCCTGCTCGCGCTCGTCCCGCGGCGCCGCGCCCTGGCGCGGGCGATGGCCGCTGCGCGGCGGCGCGGCCGCTGAGCGAGGCTGAACGACGGTTCGGTGGGCCGCGATCACCTCCGGTGTCGCGGCCCACGCCGTCGTTCAGCGAGGATCCCACGGGGCTGCGCCCCGCCCCACGGAGCGGAGCTCCGCGGGGCCCCACCTTGCTCGCCGGGTCCCGTGCGCCGCCGCGGGCGGCTTCGCCGCGCGCGCGCCGGCGCCCCGGCGGGCTCGCTGCGCTCGCCGATCGCCTGCGAGCATCCCCCTGGACGACGGCGCGGCCGGCCATCCCGGTCGCGCCGGACCCTCCTCCGGCGGGGCGCGTCCGTGCGGCGCGCCCCGCCGTTCCTTTCCTGGGAGTGACGGCCGGGTACAATCACGCCCGGTGAGGGCGTTCGGAAAGTACCGGCTGGTCGAGCTGCTCGCGTCGGGCGGCATGGCCGACGTGTGGCGCGCCGAGGTGGCGGGCGCGGCCGGGGTGGTGAAGGAGGTCGCGCTGAAGCGCGTCCGCGGCGAGCACGGCGCGCGCAGCGACTTCGTCCGGATGTTCATCGAGGAGGCGCGCCTCGCGTCGCGCCTCACCCACGCGAACGTCGTCCAGGTCTTCGAGTTCGACCAGGTGGACGGCCGCTACTACATCGCCATGGAGCTGGTGCGCGGGCGCCACCTCGGCCAGGTGGTGGAGCGCGCGCGCGAGGCGGGCGTCCGCCTGGGCCTGGCCCGCGCGGTCCACGCGTGCGCGGAGGTCGCGCGGGGGCTCTCCTACGCGCACCGCCTCGCCGACGGCGGGCGGCCGCTCGGGCTGGTCCACCGGGACGTCTCCCCGCACAACGTCCTCGTGTCGTTCGAGGGCGAGGTGAAGCTCGCCGACTTCGGCATCGCCCGCGCCATGAGCCAGGGCGGGCTCACCGATCCCGGCACGGTGAAGGGCAAGCTCGCGTACATGGCGCCGGAGCAGGCGCGCGGCGCGCCGGTGGACGCGCGCGCCGACGTGTTCGCGCTGGGCGTGGTGCTGTGGGAGCTGTGCGCCGGGCGCCGGCTGTTCGCGCGCGACAGCGAGGCCGCGACGCTCGCGGCGGTGCTCGAGGGCGCGCCGCCGCCGCCGCCCTCGGCGTGGAACGACGAGGTGCCGCCCGAGCTGGACGCGCTGGTGCTGGCCGCGCTGGAGCACGAGCCCGCGCGCCGGACCGCGTCCGCCGGCGAGCTCGCCACCGCGCTCTCGCGCGTCCTGCTGCGCCTCGCGCAGGCGCCGGAGGACTGGGACCTGCGCGCCCTGATGCACCGGCTCTGGCCGGACGGGGCCGCCGCGCCCGCGGGACCGGGCTCGCAGCCCACCCGCGTGCAGCCCGTGCTCCTCGCGGCGGAGCCGCCCGCGGGCGGGACCCGCGGCGGGGAGGGCGCCGCGGCGGCGCCGGACGTGGAGGCGGCGCTCGCGGCCGAGGCCGCCGTCCGCGCGCCGGCGGGCGACGCGACCGCGCCGACCCGGACCCGCGTGGCGGCGACCGCGCCGTCGCGCCGGTCGGTGGGGCGGGCGCGGATCGCGCTCGCGATCGCGTCGGCGGCGGCGCTCGCGGCCGCCGGCGCGGCGGCGCTCCGGTGGGGGCCGGCGGCCCGAGGACGGGCAGCGGAGCCGTCGCCGGGCGGCGCTTCACCCACCGTCCACTCGCCGGCCGCGGAGGCGCCCCCGGACGCGCTCGCGCGCGCGCCGTCCTCCGGGCCCGGGCCCGGGCCCGAGCGGCGGGAGCCGGCGCCGGCGCCTCCCGCGCTCGCCGCGCCGGCGGCGCCCGCGGCCGCGCGCGAGGAGCCCGGGCGCCCCGGCGTCCTCCACGTCACCGCGACGCCGTGGGCGTACGTCCAGGTGGACGGGCAGGGCCTGGGCGAGACCCCGGTGACGCGCTCGCTCGCGCCCGGGCCGCACCGGGTCCGGCTGAGCCACCCCCGGTACGGCGCGCGCGAGCTGACGGTCGAGATCGCGCCGGGCCGCCGGACCGACCGGCACGCCAACCTGACGCTCCGGTAGCGCCGCTCCGGCCGGCGCCGCCCGCGTCCCGCGACCGCGGGGCGCCGCCTCGCCGTCCCGCCGCGATCCCGCTCCGCCCACCCCGCGCATCGGCCGTGCCGCACGCGCGGCGCGGGCCGCCGCGCACCTCCACGCCCCGCCCGTGCGCGCCTTCGTCCATTGACGTTCGCCATTCAATGGCTTAGCCTCGAAATCAAGTTTTCGATGTTCAACTCTCAAGCGAATCGATCGAGTGGATTTCCTCCGCAACGACGAGATCGCCCGCCTGGAGCGGGAGCGCGCCGGCGGGATCACGAGCGGTGAGGTGGTCCGGCTGTTCGAGTCGCGGGGCGCCCGCCTCTCGGCGGCGACCTTCCGGAAGTACGTGCAGCTGGGGCTGCTGCCCCGGAGCCGGCGGGTGGGCCGCAAGGGCAAGCACACCGGCTCCACCGGCCTCTACCCGGTGTCGGTGGTGCGGCGCATCGCGCTCATCAAGCGGATGATGGCGGAGGGCTACACGGTCGAGGACATCCGCGGCAGCTTCGTGACGGTGCGCAACCGGCTCGAGGACGTGGAGCAGGGGCTCCACGCGCTGCTGGCGGAGCTGGCGGAGAAGGCGCGGGCGCACCCGCGCCGGAAGCGGTTCGAGGACGAGCTCGTGCAGGCCGAGCGCCAGCTGAAGCGGGCGCTCGGGCGGATCGAGCGGGTGGGTGGCGCGGTCGCGACGGTGGGCGCGGACGAGACGGTCCGGGCCGGCTAGCGGCGGCGGTGGGTGGTGCCCGAGGTGGATGGTGGCCGGTGCCCTCCGGGGCGCCGCAGGTGGAGAGGGAGGGCAGGGGATGAGCGAGGCGAAGCGCAGCGCGGAGCCCGCGCCGGAGCGGCAGGGGTTCGAGCCGGAGGCCGAGGAGACGGCGGCGGGTCAGGACGCGGGGGAGGGGCAGCGCGGGCGGCGGCGCTCGAAGACCATGTCGCGCAAGGAGATCGCGCGCGAGCTGCGGCGCCAGCGGGCGTTCGGCCTGGTGGACCCCGAGCTGGACGAGGTGATGAAGGAGATGGAGGCGCGCCGCCCGCGGTCGCGGGCCGAGTGCGCGAACGGGCCGCGGCCCTGCATGTTCATCTCCTGCAAGCACCACCTCTACCTGGACGTGAACCCGTCCACCGGCTCCATCAAGCTGAACTTCCCCGACCGCGAGGTGTGGGAGCTCGGCGAGACCTGCGCGCTCGACGTGGCCGACCGGGGCGGGATCACGCTCGAGGAGGTGGGCTCGATCATGAACCTCACCCGCGAGCGCATCCGCCAGGTCGAGACCCGCGGCCTGCTCAAGCTGCGCGCCATCGCGGAGGACGAGCCGCGGACCGCGGCGGACCTCGCGGCCGAGGACGAGGCGGGGTAGCAGGCTTCCCCCGCTGCGCGGGGAGCGGCGGCGCACGCCCCGGCGGCGGGGGCCTGGGCCACCCACGCCCTTGAAAGGTGTCGCCGCGAGCGTTACAAGGGCGCCCTCCCACGGAGGAAGCCCGACATGACTCGCCGCGCGCTCGTCTCGGTCTCCGACAAGACCGGTCTCGTTCCTTTCGCCAGGCGGCTCGCCGCCCTCGGCGTGGAGCTGCTCTCCACCGGCGGCACGCAGAAGGCGCTCGCCGAGGCCGGCGTCCCGGTCACCGGCGTGGGCGACTACACGCAGGCGCCGGAGATCCTGGGCGGCCGCGTGAAGACGCTCCACCCGCGCGTGCACGGCGGCATCCTCTACCGGCGCGGCCTCGCCTCCGACGAGGCGGACGTGAAGGCGCGGGACATCCCGCCCATCGACCTCGTCGTCGTGAACCTCTACCCGTTCCGCGAGGCGGTCGCGGCCGGCAAGCCGTTCGAGACCTGCGTCGAGGAGATCGACATCGGCGGCCCGACCATGGTGCGGAGCGCCGCCAAGAACTCGGCGCACGTGGGCGTGGTGGTGGACCCGGCCGACTACGACAAGGTGGCGGCGGAGCTGGAGGCGACGCGCGCGCTCTCGGACGCGACGCGCTTCTACCTCATGAAGAAGGCGTTCGCGCACACCGCCGCGTACGACGCCGCCATCTCCGAGTACCTCACCGCGCGCGAGACGCCCGAGGCCGCGCCGGCGCACTTCCCCGCGACGCTCGCGGCGGTCTACACGAAGGCGTACGACCTGCGGTACGGCGAGAACCCGCACCAGGCCGGCGCGTTCTACCGCGCCGCCCGGGAGCCGGAGGAGCCGTCGGTCGCGTTCGCCCAGGTGCTGCAGGGCAAGGAGCTCAGCTACAACAACCTGCTCGACCTGCAGGCCGCGCTCGCCGGGGTGATGGAGTTCGACGAGACCGCCTGCGTCGTCATCAAGCACAACACGCCCTGCGGCGTGTCCACCGGCCGCACGGCGGGCGAGGCGTTCGCGCGCGCCCGCGAGTGCGACCCGGTCTCCGCGTTCGGCGGCATCGTGGCGCTGAACCGGCCGGTGGACGAGGCCACCGCCTCGGAGCTGACCAGCCTGTTCCTCGAGTGCGTGATCGCGCCCGGCTACGACGCCGCGGCGCGCGCCGCCCTGGCCGTGAAGAAGAACCTGCGCCTGCTCGAGGCCCCGCGGCTCGGCGCCGCCCGCGCCACCTGGCGCCGCCGCCCGGAGGAGGGGCGCGAGCTCCGCTCCATCCCCGGCGGCCTGCTGGTGATGGACCGCGACCTCGGCTCCGTCCGCCGCGAGGACTGCAAGGTGATGACGAAGCGCGCGCCCACCGAGCAGGAGTGGAAGGACCTGCTGTTCGCCTGGAAGGTCGTGAAGCACGTGAAGTCGAACGCCATCGTGTTCGCGAAGGACGACCGGACCGTGGCCATCGGCGGCGGCCAGACCAGCCGGGTGGAGTCGGTGAAGACCGCGGTCATGAAGGCGGCGCTCGACGTGCGCGGCTCCTCGGTGGGCTCCGACGCCTTCTTCCCGTTCGCCGACGGCGTCGAGGAGATCATCAAGGCCGGCGCCACCGCCATCATCCAGCCCGGCGGCTCGATGCGCGACGCCGAGGTGATCGCCGCGGCCGACAAGGCGGGCATCGCCATGGTCGCGACCGGCATGCGGCACTTCCGGCACTGATCGCGGGACGCCCGCCGCCCCCGCCCCCGGGGGCCCCTCCGTGCTCGACTCCGCCGGGCCTTCCGGCGCGCCGGCCCGTGGTATAAGCCCGGGTTCTCATGCGAGTCCTCGTCGTCGGATCGGGTGGCCGCGAGCACGCGCTCGCCTGGAAGATCTCGAGGAGCCCGCTGGTGCGGGCCCTCTTCGCCGCGCCCGGCAACCCGGGCATCGCGCGCGTCGCCACGCTCGTCCCGCTGGCCGCGACCGACGTGGCGGGCCTCGTCGCGTGGGTGCGGCAGAACGCCATCGACCTGGTGGTCGTCGGGCCGGAGGCGCCGCTCGTGGCCGGGCTGGTGGACCGGCTCCAGGAGGCCGGCGTCCCGGCGTTCGGGCCCGCCGCCGCCGCGGCCGAGATCGAGGGCTCGAAGGCGTTCGCGAAGGACGTCATGCGCGCGGCCGGGATCCCGACCGCGGAGTACGAGACGTTCGACGAGGTCGCGCCGGCGGTCGCCTGGGCGCGCGCCCGCGACGGCCGGGTGGTGGTGAAGGCCGACGGCCTCGCCGCCGGCAAGGGCGTGGTGGTGTGCGGCGACGCCGCCGAGGCGGAGGCCGCGCTCCGCGCCATGCTGGTGGACCGCGTGCACGGCGGCGCCGGCGCCCGGGTGGTGGTCGAGGAGCGGCTGGAGGGGCCGGAGGCGAGCTGCATCTGCTTCACCGACGGCGAGCGCGTCCGGCTGCTCGCGGCCGCGCAGGACCACAAGCGCATCTTCGACGGCGACCGCGGGCCGAACACCGGCGGCATGGGCGCGTTCTCGCCCACGCCGAACGTCACGCCGGAGGTGGCCGGGATGGTCGAGCGCGACGTGCTGCTCCCGGCGGTGCGGGAGCTGGCCCGGCGCGGCCGCCCGTTCCGCGGCGCGCTCTACGCCGGCCTGATGCTGACGCCGCGCGGCCCGCGGGTGCTCGAGTTCAACGCGCGCCTGGGCGATCCCGAGACCCAGCCCATCCTGCTCCGCATGGCGAGCGACGTGGTGCCGGCGCTGCTCGCGTCGGCGCGCGGCGACCTCTCCGCCGCCGAGATCGCGTTCGACGCCCGCGCGGCGGTGGGCGTCGTGCTCGCGGCCGAGGGCTACCCGGGCGACGTGGCGCGCGGCGACGCCATCGACGGGCTGGACGGCCCGTTCGACGAGGGCGTGCAGGTGTTCCACGCCGGCACCGCCGCGGACGCGGCCGGCCGCGTGGTGACGAGCGGCGGGCGCGTGCTGACGGTGTGCGCGCTGGGCCGCGATCTCGACGACGCCGCGGCGCGGGCCTACGCCGCCGCCGGCCGGATCCGCTTCCGCGGCATGCAGTATCGAAAGGACATCGGCAAGAAGCCATGAGCGAACCCAAGGTGCTGATCCTGATGGGCTCCGACTCGGACTGGGAGGCGATGTCGGAGGCGCGGAAGGCGCTCGAGGACCTGGGCGTCGCGACCGAGGTCCACGTGTCGTCCGCCCACCGGACGCCCGAGCGCACCGGCAAGCTGGCGCGCGAGGCGGCCGGGCGCGGCATCCAGGTGATCATCTGCGGCGCCGGCTCGGCCGCGCACCTCGCCGGCGTCTGCGCCGCCGAGACCGAGCTGCCGGTGCTGGGGGTCCCGCTCGCGGCGAGCGACCTGAAGGGCCTCGACGCGCTGCTCTCCACCGCGCAGATGCCGGCGGGCGTGCCGGTGGGCACGCTCGCCATCGGCAAGGCCGGCGCCCGCAACGCCGGCCTGCTCGCCGCGCGCATCGTGGCCCGCGCCGACCCCGAGGTGGCGGAGCGCGTGCGCGCGCAGCGCCGGAAGATGGCCGAGGAGGTCGAGGCGAAGGACGCCGCGCTCCAGGCCAGGCTGGGCGCGAAGGGATAGCCGGGCGCGTGGGCCTGATCGACCGCTACCTGGCACGGGAGATCCTCCTCCCGTTCGCCGCGGCGCTGCTGTTCCTGACGCAGATCCTGCTCGCCACGCAGATCCTGGGGCAGGCCGACGTCCTGTTCGGCTCCGGCGTGTCGCTGGTGGACGTCGGGCTGGTGATGCTGTCCCTCATGCCGCACCTGCTCGGCTACGTGATCCCGGTGGCGTTCCTGCTGGGCGTGGTGCTGGGCGTCGGGCGGCTGGCGGAGGACCGCGAGGTGGTGGCGCTCGGCGCGGCGGGGCTCTCGCCGGTGCGCCTGGTGCGCGTGCCGCTGCTGCTCGGCCTGGTGGTGGCGGCGCTGGGCGCCTGGCTCTCGCTCTCGGTCGAGCCTGCCAGCATCCGGGCCGCGCGCCTGCGGCTCAACGACGTGGTGAAGCGCAACGTCACGAACGACGTCCGCGGCGGCACGTTCTACGACCAGATCCCCGGCTACACCATCTACACGGAGCGCGCCCGCGGGGGCCGCTGGGAGAACGTGCTCATCCAGGACCGCTCCAACCCGGACGCGCCCATGCTGGCGCTCTCGCGCCGCGGCCGCCTCGAGCCGGTCGGCGCGGGCCAGGACATGCGGCTGGTGCTGGAGCAGGGCGAGGTGCACCGCGAGGAGGTCGGCACCGCCGACTACGCCTCGGCCGCGTTCGGCAAGGCCGAGCTGCTGGTCGGGCTGGGCACCGCGCTCAGCGATCGCAACGTGCTCGCGAAGTCGAGCCGCGAGGCGACCGTGTCCGACCTGCGCGCCCGCGCCGCCGCCGCGCGCGAGAAGGGCGACGTGGTGGAGGAACGCCGGCAGGAGGGCTACCTCCACCGCAAGCTCTCCGCGCCGCTCGTGGTCGTCGCGTTCGCGCTGCTCGGCGTGCCGCTCGGCGCGGAGCGCCGCGGCGGCCGCGCGTTCGGCATGGGCGCCACCTTCCTGCTGGTGGTGGTGCACTACCTGCTGCTGCGCGGCGGCGAGGTGCTCACGCAGCTCGGCCACCTCCCGGCGGCGTTCGCGCTGCAGCTCCCGAACCTGGTGCTGGGCGCGGCCGGGGTGGCGCTGGTCCTGCTCATGGCGCGGCGCGGGCCCGAGGCGGTGCGGTGATCCTGTTCCGCTACGTCGCGCGGCGCATGCTCGGCGCGTTCCTGGTGGCCCTGGCCGGCGTGGTCGGCATCTACCTGGCCGTGGACTTCGTGGACAACGCCGCCGCGTACACCGGCGCCGGCTGGCTGCCCGCGGTGCTGCAGCTCTACGCGTACAAGGCCGCCGGCGTCGTGTACATGGTGGCCCCGGCCGCGCTGATCCTGGGCGCGGGCATCGCCACGTCCATGTTCCGCCAGACCCGCGAGTACACCGCCATGCGCGCGGTGGGGCTGGGCCCGTGGCGGCTGGCGGTCCCGGTGCTGGCGGTGACGCTGCTCGCCGGCGGCGTGCTGGTGGTGCTGAACGACGTGGTGGGCGTGCAGGCGGCGGAGCGCGCCGAGGAGATCACCGCGCACCGCTTCGCGCGCGGCGGCAACCTTCGCCGGTTCCTGGCGGCGCGGGAGCCGAAGCGCTGGTTCCGCGGCGTGGACGGAAAGCGCGTGTACCACCTGCGCGGCAACCTGCCCGACGGCGGCTTCGAGCGCGTCACCGTGTACGAGCTCTCCGAGGCGTTCACGCTGGCGCGGCGGATCGACGCCGCGCGGATGCACCCGGACGGCCGGGCCTGGATCCTGGAGGACGTCGAGGACCGGACGTTCCGGCCGGACGGGTCGATGGCGCTGGAGCGGGCGGAGCGCAAGCGGTACGCGTTCGACGAGCCGCCCGACGCGTTCGCCGTCATCGCGGGCAAGCCCGACCAGATGCGCTGGAGCACGCTCATCCGGCAGATCGGGATCCGCAAGCGGCTGGGCCAGCCGGTGACCGAGTTCCAGCTCGAGCGCTACGACCGGCTCGCGTACCCGTTCGCCGGCATCCCCGGCGCGCTGCTGGCGCTCGCGCTCGCGCTCCGGCGCGACCGCAAGGGGCACCTCTCCGCGGCGCTCCTCGAGGCGGTGGGCGTGACGCTCCTGTTCTGGGGCATGCAGGGCGTGAGCTCGGCGCTCGGCCTCTCGGGGCGCGTGGCCCCGTGGGTCGCCTCCTGGGCGCCGAACGTGGTGTTCCTGGCGCTCGGCGCGATCGCGGTGCACCGGGCGCGGTGACCCGCCCGGCGCCGCCGCCCCCAAACACCCCGCTCGCGCCCGGCCGCCCGGCGCCCCACCTTGCGCCCGAGTGCGCCCGGCGGAAGCGGTGGTCGTTCACGCGCAGGGAGGGCGGGCCGACGCGGCCCGCGCGGCGCTGGTGCGCCTGGCCTGGGCCGGCGCGGCGCTGACCGCGGCCTCGCTGCCGGTCTCCATCGCCGGCATGCAGATCGGCGCGGGGGTCGCGCTGGGGGCGCTCCTCCTGCGGCGCCTCGCCGGCGGGCGCGGGCCCCCGGTCCCGGCGCCCGGCGCGCAGGTGGCGCTCGCGACGGTGGTGCTGCTCGGCGCCGCGCTGGCGTCGATCGCGATCGCGGCGCTGGCCGGCGCCGGGGCGGGCCGCCTCGATCACGTCCTCTACGCGCGGGGCCTCGCGGTGCCGCTCGTGTTCCTGCTCGCGATCGAGCGCGGGGATCCCGGCGAGGATCCCGAGGCGCCGCGCCGCCGGGCGCTCGCGCTGGTGGTGGCGTGGGCGGTGGCGGCGCTCGTGCCCGCGTCGATCGCGTGGGCGCAGCACCGGACCGGCTTCGACCTGCTCCACGCGCTCGGCCTGCGCGACGCGCCGCTCCGCGCGAAGCTCTACACCGGGGTCGGCCCGCTCGACGTCCCCACCGGGCGCTACGGGGCGGTCGGCCTGTTCAGCTGGTACACGCGGCTGGCGCTCTCGCTCACGCCGCTCGCCGCGCTCGCGGCCGCGCTCGCGCTGCTCGCGCCGCTGCGCCGGCGGACCCGGATCGCGCTCGCGCTCGGCGCCGGGGGCGCCGCCTGGGCCGTCGTGCTCACCACCTCGCGCGCGGCCTGGGCCGGCCTCGTCGTGGCCGCGGTGGTGCTGGCGCTCTCGGCGGGGCGGAGCGTCCGGCGCGTGGCGCTGCCGCTCACCCTCGCCGCGTCGGTGGCGGCCGGCTGCGCCGTCCCCGACCTGCGCGTGCGGCTGGAGCGGGCCTTCTCCGCCGACACCAACGCCGACCGGGCCGCCATCTGGCGCGCCTGCCGGGCGGTGATCGCCGACCACCCGCTCACCGGGGTCGGCTACAAGGCGCTCCCCCAGGTGGGCCGGCGCTACTACGAGACCTACAGCGCCGACACCCCGGTCCGCTCGTGGTGCCACGACACGCCGCTGTCGGCCTGGGCGGAGGGCGGCCCGCTGCTCGCGGGCGCGGTGCTGGCCTGGGTGGCGCTGCTGGTGCGCGCGTTCCTGCGCGCCCGCCGGGCCGGCGACCCCCTCGCCCGGGCCGCCGCGGCCGGGGCGCTGGCGGCGCTCGCCGCACTGACCGTGAACGCGCTGGTGCACGACGTGCTGTGGGCGATGGAGCCGCTGTACGCGAACGGGTTCCTGCTCGCGGCGGCCGCGGTGCTGGCGCGGCCGCGCTCCGCGGGGGCGTCCCGCGCGCGGCCCGTGCTGCGGGCCGTCCCCTGAGCCCGGACGCGCGACCGCGCGGGGCAGGCGGGTGCCCGGGCGAGCGATCGACGCCTACGTTCCCTCGGACGTGACCGCGCTCTCTCCCTCCGCCTCGACGACCCGCCCCGCCGCGCCCCCCGCGGCGCCCGCGCTGGCGCGCGCCGCCGCCGACGTCTGGCGCTTCCGCGAGCTGCTCGCGCTGCTGGTGCTGCGCGACCTCAAGGTCCGCTACAAGCGCAGCGTCCTCGGGATGATCTGGACGCTGCTCAACCCGCTGCTCCAGATGGTCGTCTACACCCTGGTGTTCTCGACCATCCTGCGGATCGGCGTCCCCGACTACCCGCTGTTCGTCCTGTGCGGGCTGCTCCCGTGGTCCCTGCTCGCGGTGGGGACCACCGGCGCCTCCACGGCGCTCGTCGGGAACCAGTCGCTCATCCGGAAGGTGGCCGTGCCGCAGGCGGTGTACCCGCTCGCGGTGGTGGGCTCGAAGCTCGCCGACGCGCTGCTCTCGATCCCGGCGCTGGCGCTGCTGGCGTTCGCCACCGGCCGGCCGCCCGGCGCGAGCTGGGCCTGGCTCCCGCTCGCGCTCGCCTGCGCGGCCGCGTTCACGGCGGGGCTGGCGCTGCTGCTCTCGTCGGCGACGGTGTTCTTCCGCGACCTGCGCCACCTCGTCGAGCTGCTGTTCCAGGTCTGGTTCTACGTGACGCCGGTGTTCTACCCGGCGAGCTTCCTCGAGCAGCTCCCGGTGCCCGCCCTGCGCGCCGTGCTCGCCGCGAACCCCGCCGCGCCCATCGTGCGGCTCTTCCAGGAGAGCGTGTACGAGGGCCGCAGCCCGGCCGCCTCCACCGTCGCGTTCGCGATGCTGGCGGCGCTCGTCTCGCTCGCGGTCGGCGGCGCGGTGTTCACCCGCTGCGAGCACGGCCACATCCACCACCTCTGACATGACCGGGACCATCACCTTCGAGGACGTGGGGATGTGCTACCGCCTGCACCGGGAGCGGGTGCGCTCGTTCAAGGAGGCGGTGCTGGGCGGCTTCCGGCACCTGCGCGAGGCGGACGAGCTGTGGGCGCTGCGCGGCGTGAGCTTCGAGGTGCGCCCGGGCGAGGCGGTGGGGCTGGTCGGCGCGAACGGCTCGGGGAAGAGCACGCTCCTCAAGCTCGCGGCCGGCGTGCTGCGCCCGACCGAGGGCCGGGTGCGGGTGGAGGGGCGGGTGGCGCCCATCATCGAGCTCGCCGCCGGCTTCGACCCCGAGCTCTCCGGCCGCGACAACGTGTTCCTGAACGGCGCGCTGATGGGCCGGGCCCGGCGCGACATGGCGCGGCGGCTGGAGCGGATCTTCGCGTTCGCCGAGCTGGAGGGCTTCGAGGACGTGCCGGTGAAGAACTACAGCTCCGGCATGTACGCGCGGCTCGGGTTCGCCATCGCGGTGGACGTCGAGCCGGAGATCCTGGTGGTGGACGAGGTGCTGGCGGTGGGCGACGAGCGCTTCCAGGCGCGCTGCCTGGAGCGGATCCGCGCGCTGCTCGCGGGCGGGACCACGCTGTTCCTCGTCTCGCACCAGATGGACCAGGTGGCGGCGGTGTGCCGGCGGGTGCTGCTCCTGCACCGGGGCGGCGTGTGCCACGACGGCGCGCCGGCCGACGCGATCCGGCGCTACCGGGAGCTGCAGGGCTTCACGCCGCCGCCGGTGGCGCGGACCGGCTGAGCGGAGGGCGTGTGGGCGAGGCGGTGCTCGCGGCGGCGGGCGGGGCCGAGCGCGCGCGGCGCGCGGGGGCGGCGCTCGGCCGCCGCGCGGCGGGCGCGGCGGCGGCCGCGGCCGGGCTCGCGCTGGCGGCGGCGGCGCTCTCGGCGGTGGCGCTCCACAACGGCTTCCCGCTGGTCTACTCCGACACCGGCACCTACCTCGAGTCGGCGCGGGTGCTCCAGCCCAACCCCGACCGCCCCATCGTCTACGGCCTGGTGGCGCGCGCCGTCGCGCTGGGGCGCTGGCCGTGGCTGGTGGTGGCGGCGCAGGCGCTGCTCCTCGCGGCGCTCCTCCGCGCCGCGTTCCGCGCCGCCGGCGCCCCGCGGCCGGGCGCCTGGGCCGCCCTGGCCGCGGCCGTCCTCGCCGCGGCCACCAGCGCCGGCGTCACCGCCGGCCACCTGCTCCCCGACGTGCTGGCGCCGGGCGCGCTGCTCGCGCTGGCGCTCCTGCTGGGCGAGCGGGCCGGCCCCGGGGCGCGGGCGGGCGCCTGGGGGGTGGTCGCGCTCGCGGTCGCGTCGCACGCCTCGCTCCTGCCCATCGGCGCGCTGGTCTGCGCGGGCGCGCTCGCGGTGGCGCTGCGGAGGGCGCCCGGGCGCCTCGCCCGCGCCGGCCGCGTCGCGGTGGCCGCCCTCGCCGTCGCCGCCGGCGCCGCAGGGCTCGCGGCGCTGAACCGCCACCTCGGCGCGGGCCTCGCGCTCGTGCCGGCCTCCCCGGTGTTCCTGGCCGGCCGCATGGCCGAGACCGGGCTCCTGCACGAGGTCCTGGCGGCACGCTGCCCGCAGGCCGGCTGGCGGCTGTGCCGGTGGCGCGCGCGCGTGCCGCACGACATCGACCAGTTCGTGTGGCGGCCGGACAGCCCGTTCTACCGGATCGGCGGCTTCTCGCCCGAGGGCATCGCCGAGTGCCGGAGCATCGTGCGGGCCTCGCTCTCGGAGCCCCGGTGGCTGGCCCGCCAGGCGGTGGACGCGGTGCGCGGCGGCGCCGAGCAGCTGGTGCGCTTCGACCTGCGCTGGGTGGACTCGGCGGAGGCGGCCGGCGGCTGGTCGCACCAGATGCTGGCGCGGAGCTTCCCGGCGCAGCTCGCGGCCTACGACGCGGGCCGGCAGCGGCGCGGGACGCTCGACCTCGGCGGCCTGGAGCGGGCCGAGCGGGTGACGGTCGCGGTCGGCGCGCTCGCCGCGGCCGCGCTGCTCCTGCGCCGGCCGCGCGACCGGCGCGGCGCGGACGCGCGGGCGCTCGCGGCGGTGCTGCTCGCGGGCGTGGTGGCGAACGCGGCGGTGTGCGGGGCGCTCTCCTCGCCCAACGGGCGCTACCAGTCGCGCGTCGCGTTCCTGGTGCCGCTCGCGGCGCTGCTGCTCGCGGCGGCGCGGACCGGCCGGAGCGGGGAGGAGGCGCCATGGCCGCCCACGCCGTGAACTCGCCCGCGTACTGGGAGGCGCGCTTCGCCACGGGCGACTGGGACGCCCACGGCGGGCCGGCCCAGGCGCGGTTCTTCGCCGAGGTGGGCCTGTCGCTCCTCGCGCCCGAGGTCGTCGAGGACCTGCGCGCCCGCCGGGCCACGGTCTGCGACCTCGGCTGCGGCGAGGGGGAGGGGACCGCCGCGCTCGCGGCCGGGCTCGGGCTGCCGGTGGCGGGCGCGGACGTGTCCGCCGCGGCCGTCGCGGCCGCGCGGCGCCGCCACCCCGGCCTCGCGTTCGAGCGCGCCGACGGCGTGCCGCCCGCCGAGGTGGACGCGCTGTTCACCTCGAACACGCTGGAGCACTTCCGCGACCCCTGGGGCGCGCTGGCGGCGGCGCTCGGCCGGGTGCGGCGCTGGGCCGTCCTGCTCGTGCCGTTCGAGGAGCGGGACCGCATCCCCGAGCACGAGGCCACGTTCGAGTGGGAGAGCTTCCCGGCCGAGGTGGCGGGCTTCGATCTCTGGGATCTCCGCGCCGAGGACGTGTCGGGGCGGCCCGGCTCGCGCTGGCCGGGCGCGCAGGCGCTGGCGGTGTACGCGCGCCGCGGCGCCCCGGACCTGCCGCCGCGCCCCGCGCCGGCGGTGGCGGCGCTCGCCGCGCGCGCCGCCGCGCTCGCCGGGGTGAACCGGGCGCTCGCGGCGGAGCGGGACGCCTGGCGGGCGGAGCGCGACGCGCTCGCGGCGGCGCTGGCCCGGGCCGAGGGCTGGCTCTCCGGCGAGGCGGGCGCGCTCGCCGCGGCGCTCGAGGCGGCCCGCGCGCCGCGCGGCTACGCGGCGGGCCGGCTGCTCGGCGCGCTCCGGCGCGCGCCGGGGGACGTCGTCCGCGGCTCGCTGCGGGGCGCGCGGGCGCGGTGGCGCGCGGGGGTGGACGAGGACGGCCGGTCCTGCGCCGCCGCCGCCGCGGACGCCCTGGGCGCGCCCGACCCGCTCCGCGACGGCGCCGCGGCCGCCCGCGCGCTCGCGGCCGGGCCAGGGGCGCCGCCGCCCTCGTCCGACCCGCCCTACCGCGCCCACGTGCGGGCGCTGGCGGAGCGCGCCGTCGCCCCGGGGCCGCCGCGCTCGCGCTCGGGGGACGCCCTCCGCGCGCTCGCCGCCCGCGCCTGCGGCGCGCCGGCCGCGGTGGTGTTCCCGCCGCTGCTCCCCTGGACGTTCCTGCGGCAGCGGCCGCAGCAGCTCGCCCGGGCGCTCGCCCGCCGCGGCTGCGCGGTGGTGTTCTGCACCCCGGACCCGGCCCGCGACGAGGTGGACGGGCTGCGCGAGCTGGAGCCCGGGCTGTTCCTCGCCTCCGACCTGCGCCTGGCCGGCGAGCTGGAGCGGCCTGTGCTCTGGCTGATGTGGCCGCAGCACCGCGTCCACGCGGCGCTCCTGCGCCGGCCGCGCCTGGTCTACGACTGCGTGGACCACGCCTCGCTCGACCCGCTGCACGGGCCGGCCATGGAGGCGGATCGCGCCGCCCTCGCGCGCGACGCGGAGCTCGTGCTCGCGACCGCGCCCCGGCTCGCGGCGGGGCTGCGCCCGCTGCGCGAGGACGTGCGGCTCGTGCCGAACGCGGTGGCGCCGGAGGACTTCGCACTCCCGCCCGGCGCGCCGGTGCCGGAGGACCTCGCCGCCGTGCTCGCCGAGGGCCGGCCGGTGGTCGGGTACATGGGCGCGTTCGCGCCCTGGATCGACTGGGCGCTCCTGAACGCGGTGACCGCGCGCGCGCCGGACCTCTCCTTCGTGCTGCTCGGGGCGGACTACGGCGGCGCGCTCGCCCGGCTCGCGCGGCGGCCCAACGTGCACGTGCTGGGCGAGAAGCCGCACCCGGCGCTGGCCGGGTACGCCTGCCGCCTGGACGCGGCGGTGATCCCGTTCGTGCTGGACGAGGTCACCCGCGCCGCCTCGCCGGTGAAGCTCCACGAGTACCTCGCGGCCGGCGCCCCCGTGGTCTCGACGCCCATCGACGCCTGCCTCGGCGAGCCGGCGGTCGCTGTCGCCGAGGGGCCGGACGCGTTCCTGGCCGCGCTGCGGGGCGCCCTGGGCCGGCGGGACGACCCCGCGCACCGCGCGCTCCGCGAGCAGGCCGTCGCCGCGAACACCTGGCGCGCGCGCGCCGAGCAGGTGCTGCGGGCGCTCGGCGCGCCGCCCTGACGACGCTCGCGTCGATCCCTCCGCTCGGGGTTCAGGCGGTGAGGTCGAGGCCGGGCGTGCACGGGCTCACCCCGAGCGGATCTCTAGCTCCGCTCACCCCGAGCCTGTCGAGGGGCGAGCGGAGGTCACCGCGGCGCCGGCTTGCGCGCGCGGCGCCAGGCGTCCTCGAACGCGTCGGCGTACGCGCGCGCCATGGTGGCGACGTCCAGCTCGCCGAGCACGCGCGCCCGCCCCGCCGCCGCCCGCGCCCGCCACGCGTCGCGGTGCAGCGCCACCTCGCGCATCGCCTCGGCGAGCGCAGCGAGGTTCGCCTCCGGGTAGCTGCGGGCCAGCGCGCGCAGCTCGGCGAGGTCGAGCGTCGCCAGGCGCGGGTACGGGTTGGGCAGCACCAGGCCGATGCCGCCGCGCACCACCTCCCGGGCCGAGCCGACGTCGGTGAGCACGAGCGGCACCCCGTGGTACATCGCCTCCATCACCGCCACGCTCCAGCCCTCCACCAGCGAAGGCTGCACCAGGCAGTCGGCGATCCGGAGCAGCCCCGCCACCTCGGCCCGGCCCGCCCGGTGGACGAGGTGCACCCGGTCGTCGAGGCCCGCCCGCCGGATGGCCGCGGCCACCTCGGCGGCGTAGCCGGCGTCGGCCGGCGCGCCCGCCAGCACCAGGTGCGCGCGCGGGAGCCCGCCGGCGATCCGGCGGAACGCCTCGACCGTCACGCCCTGCAGCTTCTCTCGCGCGAACCGCCCCACCTGCACGAACGCCACGTCGCCCTCGCCGATCCCGAGCGCCGCGCGCGAGGCGGGCGGGGCGTCGAGGCCGCGCGGGTCGAGGCCGTTCGGGATGACGCGCACCCGGCGCGCGTCCACCCCGAAGACCTCCTCGACGTAGCGCTCGACCGGCGTCGAGACCGCCACGACGAGGTCCATCGCGCGCAGCGCCGCCGCCCGGCGCGCCCGCTCCGCGCCCTCCATCCACACGTAGGCGTTGTGCGCGGTGTACACGCCGGCGAGCCCGCGCCGGCCCAGGTCGCCGGCGCCGGCCACGCTGTAGTGGAGGCTCATGACCTGCAGCTTCCGCTCCTCCGCCGCGCGCGCCAGCCGCCGCTCGTCCCCGCCGGTGATCACGAGGTCCACCCCGGCGTCGCGCAGCCGCGCGCCGATGGCCCCGGGCGCGCGCGCGTGCACGAGCACCGTGGCGCGGACCCGCTCGCGCGGGAGGTTGAGCGCCAGGTCGGCCACGACCTGCTCCAGGCCGCCGCGGTCGAGCCCCTCCGCCTGGAGCCCCACCCGCAGCGGCGACGCGACCGGGTAGACGCGCGCCGGCGGGTGCCGCGGCGCGGGCACGCGGCGCTTCTCGAACAGGCGGTAGGCGGCGACGCGCGCGAGCAGCGGCGCGGCGGCGGACGGGTCGAGCAGGAACGCCCGCTCCGGGAACCAGCGGCTCGCGAGCGCCTGCGCCCCGGGCTCGCGGGTGAGGAGCAGGTCGTACGGGGCGAGCGCCTCGCGCTCCAGCGCGTCGAGCGGCCCGTCCACCACGCACACCCGCAGCACGTCCGGCCGGCGCGCGGCCTCCGCCACCGCGGGGTCGTCGCGCCGGGAGAGCAGGTGGGCCGACACGTCGCACGGCTCGCCCGGCCCGGCCAGCCGCACGCCGGGGACCGCCAGGCCGGTGCAGCGCCAGGCCGGCGGCGCGGCCAGGGCCGCCAGCCGCGCCTCGTGGCGGGCGCGCAGCCGGTCCACCGCGTCGGCGATGCGCAGCGCCCGCGCCCGGGCGTTCAGGCTGTTCTCGTGGACGCGGTACCGGTACAGCACCTCGTCCACGTGCCCGATGCCGAACAGCGCGTGCATCCGCAGCCAGTAGTCGTAGTCCTCGCCGCCGAAGGTGTCCTCGGCGTACGGGCCGAGCAGGCGGGCCGCGTCGCGCCGGTACAGGAAGCTCGCGCCGATGAAGTTGTCGCCGCTCCGGAGCAGGTTCTCGGTGGTGACCTCGCGCGGCAGGCGCATGCGGCTCGGGTCCCGCGGATCCTGGTCCTGCGGCCGGAAGGCGGGGTCGCGGAGCGGCCGGCCCTCGCCGTCGATGGCCTGGTAGTCCGAGTAGACCATGGCGAGGTCGGGCCGGGCGCGGAGCCGGGCCAGCAGCACCTCGAGCTGGTTCGGCAGCAGCAGGTTGTCGGCGGACGTCCAGGTGAACCACTCGCCGGTCGCGACGGCGAAGCCGCTGTTCAGCGCCGAGGGGAGCTTCTGGTTGGGCTGCGTGAGCACCACCACCCGCGGGTGATCGGCGTAGCGGTCCAGCACCCGCTCGACGCCGTCGCGCGAGCCGTCGTTCACCACGATGAGCTCGAGGTCGCGGTGGGTCTGGGCGAGCACGCTCTCGATGGCGGCCGGCAGCAGGTCGGCCTGGTCGAACACCGGCAGGACCACGCTCACGCGCCCGCGGTGGCCGAGCGTCATCCCGGCGAGCGGCCCCGCGCCGCCCGCCGCCGGGAGCCGGGCCGGCGCGCGCTCCGGCCCGGCCGCCCCGAGCCGCGCCCGCACGCTCCGGCGCAGCGCGCGGGCCGCCCGGCGCGCCCAGGCCGCGGCCGGCACGGCGTCGCGCACGCGGTAGTACACGAGCGCCGCGCGCCAGGCGCGGCTCGCCTCCACGTCGTGGAGCGCGCCCTCGACCGCCCGGAGGCGCTCCTCCAGCGCCTCGGCGCGCCGGCGCTCGCGCTCGGCGACCGCGCGCGCCGCGGCGAGCGCCGCGGGGAGGCGGTCCGGTTCCGGTTCGGGGGCGTCCGGATCGGGGAGGGTGTCTGGCTCGCGGGGCTCGCGCTCGAGGGCGATGGGCACGTGGAAAGCTAGGGGGCGGGCGCACGCGTGGCCAGCGCACGGCGCCCCGGCGGCGCCGGGCCGGCGGGGGCGGATCGATGTCCCGGTGATGGCCTCCCGGGCGCGGCGCCGCGGGAGGGCTCCCCGGCGCGATAAGGTGGCGCGATGGACGTTGCGGGGGACGAGGCCGGCGGCACGGCGGGGGCGCGCGACCGCGTCGCCGATCGCGCCGCGGGGCGCGCGGTCGCCCTGGGCGCGATCGCCCTGCTCGTGGCCGGCGCGCTCGAGGCGTGGGCGGTGCTGGGCGGCCTGGAGCCGGCCCGCTTCTGGGACACCCCGTCGTACCTCCACGACGCGGGTCACCTCGCGCGCGGCGAGCTCCCGCCGCTGGGCCTGCGCATGCCGGGCTACCCCGCGTTCGTCGCGCTCGTGGGAGGGCGCGGGCCCGACCTCGGGCGGGTCGCCGGCGCGCAGGCGGCGCTGTGGGTCGCGAGCGTCGTGCTCGCGTACGCGCTGGTCCGCCGGCTCACCGGCAGCCTGGCCGCCGCGCTCGCCGCGGGGCTCGCCGCGCTGTCCTTCGTGGACCTGCTGTTCATGGCCGTGACCATCTACTCCGAGACGCTCTGCCTGGCGCTGGTGTGCGGCGCCGCGCTCGCCACCGTCGCGGCGTTCGGCGGCAGGACGCGGGCGGCGGTCGCCGGCGCGGGGCTGCTGTGGGCCGCGGCCGCGCTGGTGCGCCCCATCTTCCTCGCCTCCGCCGGCGTGTACCTCCTGGCGGCGCTGCTCCTCGCGGCGCGGCGCGCGCTCGCGCGGCGCGACGTGGCGCTCGCGTGGGCGGCGGTCGCGGCCGTCGTGCTGGCGATGGCGTCGCTGAACCTCGCCCGCGCCGGCCGGTTCGAGTTCTCCCCCGGCGCGGGCCTCTCCCTGCTCAACCACGTCGGCCACCCGGCGGTGTACCGCCACCTGCCGCCCGATCAGGCCCCGATCCGCGAGGTGTACGAGCGGCTCGCCGCCGAGCAGGGGCGGGAGTGGATCGGGTGGTGGCGCGCCGTGGGGCCGCTCGCGCAGGTGGTCGCGCCCGAGCTGGCCGAGGCGGCCGGGCGGCTCGAGGTGACCGCGGCGGAGCCGGTCGCCGAGCGCGTCGCGCTGCGCGCGCTCGCGGCGGTGCCGGGCGGCTGGCTGCGCGTGTGGGCGGACGCGGCGGAGCAGCTCCTCGGGCGCTTCGCGCTGCAGCTGGGCTGGAGCGCCCGGCCCGACGGCCCGCCGCAGTGGCCCCCGGGGGCCTGGCAGCACCGCGCCGCGCGCGACGCGGAGGCCGCGTGGCGGGTGGGGATGCCGTGGCTCTCCGCGGCCGCGCTGCTCCTGCCGCCGCTCGCGCTCTGGCTTCGCGCGCGCCGCCGCCGCCGCGGGGACGACGTACCCGGACCTGCCGGGGCCGGCGCGGCGCTCGCGACGCTGTGGGCGATCGCGGGGGTGAACGCGGGGCTCAGCCCGGCCCTCGAACCCTGGGCGGGGCAGATGCGCTACCGCTTCCCCATCCAGCACCTGCTGCTGGGGCTGGCGATCGGCGCGGCAGTGCTCGCGGCGCGCGCCCTGCGCCCCGCCCGCGGGCTTGCCGGCGCGGGGTCGCCCGCGCCCGGCGCCGGCGCCGCCCGACGCACGTGACGGTGCGTGAAGCGCGGCCGCGGGCATCCGGGCCCCCGGCGGCCCGGAGCCTTGTCGCGCGCCCGGGGTGCACGCAGATCCTCCGCGAGACGGCGGCGCTCGGTGCGACCCGGGGGCACGCGTGCGCGGGACGCCGTCCGGGGAGCGTGGATGGCGCAGGCGGTGGCAGCGGCGATCGAGTGGGGCCTGTTCGCCCTGATGGCGTACACGTTCGCGGTGGCGCTGGCGGGCTTCCTCCCGCGCCGCGCGCCCGCGCCCGCGCCGCCCCGCCACCGCTTCCTGGTGCTCGTCCCCGCCCACGACGAGGCGGCGGTGGTGGCGCACGCGGTGGGCGCGGCGCTCCGGCAGGATCACCCGCGGTCGATGTTCCGCGTGGTGGTGGTGGCGGACAACTGCTCGGACGACACCGCGGCCCGGGCCCGCGCCGCCGGCGCCGACGCGGTGCTGGAGCGGCACGACCCCCGCAACCTCGGCAAGGGGCACGCGCTCGCCTGGGCCCGCGAGCGCGCGCTGGCGCTCTACCCGGCGGACGCGGTGTGCGTGTTCGACGCCGACAACGTCATGGCGCCGGGCTTCCTCTCCGCCATGGACGCCCGCCTCTCCGCCGGCGCCCGCGTCCTCCAGGGCACCATCGAGGCGAAGAACCCGGACGACAGCTGGGTGACGCAGGCGAGCGCGCTCCAGCACGCGGTCGCGGCCCGCCTGTTCGAGCGCTCGCGCGCGCGGCTCGGCTTCTCCGCGCTCCTGAACGGCACCGGCTACTGCGTCCGCACCGACGTGCTGCGCGCCTGGCCGCCCGACCCCGCCTGCCTCACCGACGACCGCGAGCTGCAGCTCCGGCTGCTCCGCGCCGGCGTGCGGGTGGAGTGGGCCCCGGAGGCGGTCACCTACGACGAGAAGCCGGCCACGCTCGCCGCCTCGTGGCGCCAGCGCGTCCGCTGGGCGCGCGGCCACCTCGACGTGGCCCGCCGCCACACGCTGCCGCTGCTCTGGCGCGCGCTCCGGCACCGCGACCTCGCGGCGCTGGACGGCGCGGTGGCCTGCCTGCAGCCGTCGAGGTCGGCGGTGGCGATGCTCGCGGGCGCGGGGGTCGCGGCGCGCGTGGCGGCCGCGGCGCTGGGCCACCCGGCGGGCCCCCCGCACGTCCCGCTCGGCGCCTGGCTGCCGCTGCTCGCGTGCCCGGTGGCGTTCCCGGTGGCGGCGCTCGCCGCGGAGCGCGTGCCGGCGCGGGTGGCGCTCCGCTACGGGTACACGCTGCTCCTGCAGGCCGCCTGGGCGCCCCTGCTGGTGGCGGGGCTGCTGCGGCGGCGGGACCGGCGCTGGGGCGCGACGCGCCACACCCGGAGCATCTCGGTCGAGGCGAGGCTCGCGGCCGGCACGGCCGCCGGATCGACCGGCCCCCGCGGCACGGTGGCCGGGCCGCGGCCAGGCGGGGAGCGCGTCGCGTGAGCCCGGACGGTGCGCCCGCGTGCCCGGGGCCGCGCCGCGGCCAGGGCTGCGCCCCGCGGCCGGGCTTCCGGGCGGGCGCGCGCATCGCGACGTTGGTGGCACCGGCGGCACCCGCCGGGCGGGATCACACACGGTGAAGGCATGCTGAAGGAGCGGGCAGGGGCGGTCTCCGCGGGGCTGCGCGCGCTCGACCTGGCGCTCGTGGCGGCCGCGTTCGGGCTCGCCCTCGCGCTCCGCGCGGCGGTGGACGTCCCGGCGGTGCCCCCGCTGCTCCCCGCGGGCCGGCACCTCGCCTGGCTCGCGGTGGCGCTCGCGCTCTGGCCGGCCGCGGCCGGGGCCGCCGGGGTGTACGGGCAGTACCGCACCCGCTCGCGCCGCGAGGAGATCCTCCGGCTGGCGCGCGCGGTCGGGCTGCTGGCGCTGGGCGTGGCGGCGGCGAGCTTCCTCGGGCGCGACCGCGACCTCTCGCGCCTGCTGCTCCTCGGCTGGAACGGGATCGCGCTGGTGCTGCTGGCCGGCAGCCGCGTGGCGGTCCGCACCCTGGCGCACGAGGCCCGGCGCCGCGGGCACAACACGCGCGCGTTCGCGGTGGTGGGCAGCGGGCCGATGGCCCGGGCCATGCGGCAGCGGCTGCTGGCGCGGCCGGAGTGGGGCTTCACGTTCGCGGGCTTCGTCCTCGAGGAGGGCGCGCCGCGGCGGGGCATCCCGGGGCCGGTGCTCGGCCGCGTGGACGAGCTCGCGGCGGTGCTGGAGCGGTACGTGGTGGACCTGGTGGTGTTCGCCGTCCCGCGCGACCGGCTGCCGGGGATGGAGGCCGCGGTGGCGGCCTGCCAGGAGCAGGGCGTGGTGGCGAAGATCGGCCTCGAGCCGTTCCCGCCGCGCCACGGCCGGCTCACGGTGGAGGACCTCGACGGCATCCCGGTGCTCTCCTACGCCTCGGCGCCGCAGGACGCGCTGCCGCTGCTCGCGAAGCGGGCCATCGACGTGGTGGCGAGCGCGCTCGCGCTCGTCGTCCTCTCGCCGCTGCTCGCCGCCGTGGCGCTGGCGGTGCGCCTCGACTCGCCCGGCCCGGTGCTGTTCCGGCAGCGGCGGGTCGGGCTGTCCGGCCGCACCTTCACGCTCTACAAGTTCCGCTCCATGCGCGCCGGCGCCGAGGCGGAGCAGGCGCGGCTCGCCGATCGCAACGAGATGGACGGCCCGGTGTTCAAGCTGCGCGACGATCCGCGCGTCACGCGGGTGGGGAAGGTGCTCCGCCGCACCTCGCTCGACGAGCTGCCCCAGCTCTGGAACGTGCTCCGGGGCGAGATGAGCCTGGTGGGCCCGCGCCCGCCGCTGCCGGACGAGGTCCGGCGCTACGAGCGCTGGCAGCGGCGCCGCCTGTCGGTGAAGCCCGGGCTCACCTGCACCTGGCAGGTGTCCGGCCGGTCCGAGGTCGGCTTCGGGCGCTGGATGCAGCTCGACCTCGACTACATCGACCGGTGGTCGCTCTGGCAGGACGTGCGGATCGTGCTGCGCACCATCCCGGCGGTGCTGCTCGGGCGCGGCGCGCGGTAGAGTCCGCGCATGGACGCCCACCTCGAGGCGCGGATCGCGGCGGCCGCCGCCGTGCTGCGCGCCGGCGGCATCGTGGTCTATCCCACCGAGACGTTCTACGGGCTCGGCGCGCTCGCCTCCGACGGCGCCGCGCTCGCCCGGCTCGCCGCCGCGAAGCTGAGGCCCGAGGGCAAGCCCCTGCCGCTCGTCGCGGCCGACCGGGAGCAGGTGGACCGGGTGGCGTCGCTGGAGGGCGCGGCGGCGCGGCTGGCCGGGCGCCTCTGGCCGGGGCCGCTCACGCTGGTGCTCCCGGCGCGGCCGGGCCTCTCCGAGGCCATCACCGCCGGGTCCGGCACGGTCGGGGTGCGGATCCCCGGGTCGGAGGTGGCGCGCGCGCTGGCGCGCATGGCCGGCGGGGCGCTGGTCTCCACCTCGGCGAACCTCTCCGGCGGGCCGCCGCCGGACCGGGTCGAGGCGCTCGACGCCGCCCTCCGCGCCGCCGTGGACCACGTGCTCGACGCCGGCCCGACGCCCGGGGGGCTCCCGAGCACCGTGGTGGCGGTCGCCGGCGAGGAGCTGCGGGTGGTCCGGCCCGGCGCCGTGTCCATCGAGCAGGTGACCGCGGCGCTCGCCGGCCCCACCGGCGCCTTGCACCGTACGGGGCCGTGATCTACGGTCCGGGGCCCCATGGCCGAGATCGTCCCGTTTCGCGGCGTCCGCTACGCCGCCACCCGCGGCCGGGCCCTCGGCCAGCTGCTGGCCCCGCCCTACGATCTCGTCTCGCTGGAGCAGCGCGACGAGCTGCTGCGCCGCAGCCCCGAGAACATCGCCCACGTCGCCATGGGCGAGGAGCGCGCCGGGGACGGGCCGGGCTCGAACAAGTACACGCGCGCCGCCGAGACCTGGGCCGGCTGGATGCAGAACGGCGTGCTGCGGCGCGACCCCGCGCCGGCGCTGTACGCGCTCGAGCAGGCGTTCTGGGCGCCCGACGGGCGGCAGGCGCGGCGCCGCGGCTTCCTGGCGGCGGTGCGGCTGCACGAGTTCTCCGAGGGCGTCATCGTCCCGCACGAGAAGACGCTCACCGCGCCCCGCGCCGACCGCCTCGAGATCCTGAAGGCGGTCCGGGCCAACCTCTCCCCCATCATCGGCCTGTACCGGGACGAGGACCGGACCACCTCTCGCGCGCTGGAGGCGGTCACCGCCGGCGAGCTGGTGGCCGAGACCGACTCCGACGACGGCGTGCACCACCGGCTCTGGCGCGCCGAGCAGCCGGAGGTGGTGGCGGCGCTCCAGCAGGCCGTGGCCGACAAGCGGATCTTCATCGCCGACGGCCACCACCGGTACGTCTCCGGGCTCGCCTACCGCAAGCTGGTGGAGGCGCAGCGGCCCGGGCTGCCGCCCGACGCGGGGCACAACTACATCCTCATGTTCCTGTGCCCGATGAGCGACCCGGGCCTGATGCTGTTCCCGACGCACCGGCTCGTGTTCGGGCTGAAGGACTTCTCGGTGGCGCGGCTCACCGGCGCGCTCGAGCGCTACTTCCGGATCGAGACGCTGCCGGAGGACATCCGCCGCCCGGCCGGCCGCGCCTGGGCCATCGCCAAGCTCTCCGAGCACTTCGGCAAGTCGTCCTCGTTCCTGATGGTCACCGCCGAGGACCAGAAGGCGCGCGTGCTCACGCTGCGCGACGAGGCGGACCTGGAGGAGGCGGAGCTCCCGCGCAACGAGACGCTCCGCGCGCTCGACGTCACCGTGCTCCACTCGGTGGTGCTGCAGCACGTGCTCGGGCTCTCGGCCAGCGCCCAGGAGAACCAGGAGAGCCTCACCTACGTCCGCGACGCGGGCGAGGCGGTGAACCGGGTGCTCTCCGGCGAGCACCAGGTCGGCTTCTTGGTCAACCCGACGCCCATGTGGCAGGTGGAGGCGGTGGGCGACGCGGGCGAGACCATGCCGCAGAAGAGCACCTACTTCTACCCGCGGCTGCAGAGCGGGCTGGTGATGCGCGAGGTCTTCGAGCCCGGCACGCCGTCGCCGTAGGCCCGGCCGCCGGGTGGTGCCGGGAGCCGGGGCGGACCCCCGGGGCACTCGGCCGCCTTTCCCGGCGGCCCCGACTGCGCTAGAAAACGGCCCATGCCTTTCCCTCAGCACCGCCCCCGCCGCATGCGCCGCACCGAGGCCCTCCGGAGCCTGGTGCGCGAGACCACCCTCGCCCCCCAGCACCTGGTGTGGCCGCTCTTCGTGCTCCCCGGCGCGAAGGTGCGGAACCCGGTGAAGAGCATGCCGGGCGTGTTCCAGCTCTCGGTGGACGAGCTGGTGGCCGAGGTCCAGCAGGGCTGGGAGGCGGGCGTCCGCTCGGTCATCCTGTTCGGGATCCCCGCGCACAAGGATCCGCAGGGCACCGAGGCGTACGCCGACGACGGGATCGTCCCGCAGGCCATCCGGGCGCTGAAGGAGAAGGTGCCCGGGATGGTGGTGATGACCGACGTGTGCATGTGCGAGTACACCGACCACGGGCACTGCGGCATCCTCAAGGCGTCGAAGGCCGGCGGCCCGGGCAACGAGCTGCAGGTGGACAACGACCTCACGCTGCCGCTCCTCGCCAAGGAGGCGCTCGCCCACGCGCGCGCCGGCGCCGACATCGTGGCGCCCTCGGACATGATGGACGGCCGCGTGGCGGCGATCCGCGCCGAGCTGGACGGCGCCGGCTACCAGGACGTGCCCATCCTGTCCTACGCGGCGAAGTTCGCGGGCGCGTTCTACGGCCCGTTCCGCGACGCGGCGGAGAGCGCGCCGGTGGAGGGCCCGGGCATCCCCAAGGACCGCAAGGGCTACCAGATGGACCCCGCCAACTGGCGCGAGGCGCTCCGCGAGGTGGAGCTCGACGTCGCCGAGGGCGCGGACATGATCATGGTGAAGCCGGCCGTCCCGTACCTCGACATCGTCCGCCAGGTGCGCGACCGCTTCGACCTGCCCACCGCCGCGTACCACGTGTCCGGCGAGTACGCGATGATCAAGGCCGCCGCCGAGCGCGGCTGGATCGACGAGGACCGGGTGGTGCTCGAGACGCTGCTCTGCTGCCGGCGCGCCGGCGCGGACCTCGTGCTCACCTACTACGCGAAGCACGCGGCCCAGCTCCTCTCCGGGAAGAAGCGGTGACCGTGCTCCGGCCCGTGCCCCAGCCCGCCGCGTACAAGGTCGTCGAGGTCTCGCCGGTGTCCGACGAGACGCTCGAGCGCGCCCTGAACGAGCGGACGGGGGAGGGCTGGAGCTTCGAGTCGCTGCACTTCGTGACGCGCGACGGCTCGCACCGCCCCGCGCTCGCGTACCTGTTCTTCGTCCGCGGCGAGCCGCCCGGGGAGCCCTGACGGATGCGCGAGGCGCGGCGAGAGGGGAGCCCGTATCCCAAGGCGGACCTGACGCTCCGGGGCCTGTCCCGGCTCGCCGACCTCACCATCGCGTTCGCGCTCGCGCAGGTCTCGCCGCAGATCGGGCCGATCCTCTCGGCGTTCTACCTGCTCGTCGCCGACGGGCTCATGCAGGGCCAGTCGATCGGCAAGAAGGTCTTCGGCGTGCGCACCGTGGTGGTCCCGCGCCGCGCCCCCGCCGGCTACCACGAGTC
Source organism: Anaeromyxobacter dehalogenans 2CP-C (assembly GCF_000013385.1). GTDB lineage: Bacteria > Myxococcota > Myxococcia > Myxococcales > Anaeromyxobacteraceae > Anaeromyxobacter > Anaeromyxobacter dehalogenans_B. The sequence goes on along the minus strand of NC_007760.1, from coordinate 2,762,727 downwards.
GATGCTGCGCAACGCGCCGTTCGCGCTCGTGGCGGTGTTCTGGTCCGTGCCGCTGCTCTGGCCGGTGTTCTTCGTGGCCGGGGTGCCCATCGTGGCGTTCGAGGCGTACATGATCGTCTCGGACCGGCTCGGCATCCGCATCGGCGACATCTTCGCGGACACGCAGGTGGTGGACGGGAAGGTGCTCGCCAAGGACGACGCCGTCGTCCGCGACCTCACGCACGCCGCGCCGGCTCCGCCGAGCCCGCCGGCGAGCGCCACGCGCCAGCGCGCGGCCGCATGAAGCCTCCACCAGCCAGCGCCGTCCTGCCTCGAGCCCCGCGTCCCCACGGGCCGGGAGAGGTCTCCCCATGCGCATCGCCCTGACGCACAACCTCCGGATCTCCGACTCCGAGGAGGAGGCCGAGTTCGACACCCGCGAGACGGTGGACGCGCTCGCCGGCGCAATCGAGCGGCTCGGCCACCGGGTCGAGCGCATCGAGGTCTCCGGTCCGGCCTCGCGCACCGTGACGCGCCTCGAGGCGTTCGGGCCGGACCTCATCTTCAACACCGCCGAGGGCCGCCGCGGGCGCTTCCGCGAGGCGTTCTTCCCGGCGCTGTTCGACGAGCTGGGCATGCCGTACACCGGCTCCGACGCGTACGCGCTCGCGGTCACGCTCGACAAGCAGCTCACCAAGCTCGTGCTCGCGCAGAAGGGGGTCCGGACGCCGCGCTGGCAGTACGTCGAGGAGCCCTGGCAGCTGCAGGTGAACGCGCTGCGCTACCCGGTCATCGTGAAGCCGAACTTCGAGGGCAGCTCGAAGGGCATCACCCAGGACTCGGTGGTGGACGACCCCGTGCGCCTGCACGAGGTGGTGCAGGACGGGCTGGCGCGCTATCCCGCGGGCCTGCTGGTGGAGGAGTTCGTGGTCGGGCGCGACCTGACCGTCCCGTTCCTGGAGGCGGCCGCGCCGGACCGGCACGGCGTGCTCCAGCCGGTCGAGTACGTCATCGACCCCGCCGTCACCGCCGGGCGCAAGTACGCCATCTACGACTACGAGCTGAAGACGAAGCTCGACAAGGCGGTGTCGGTGCGGGCGCCCGCCAAGGTGAAGCGCGCGCAGGCCGAGCGCATCCAGCAGCTCTGCGAGACCGTCTACCGCGAGCTCGGCATCCGCGACCTCGGGCGCATCGACCTGCGCCTGGGCGACGACGGCGAGCTGTACTTCCTCGAGATCAACGCGCTGCCCTCGCTGGAGCCCGGGGCCGGCATCTACGCGGCCGCGGCGCTGGAGGGGCTGCACGAGGACGCCGTGCTCGGGGCGGTCATCCAGAGCGCGGTGCAGCGCTGGAACATCGTGGACAAGAGCGCCCGGCGCGGGCGGCCGCGGCGCACCGAGCGGCTCAAGGTCGGCTTCAGCTTCAACGTGAAGCGCGTCACCCCCGACCCCGGCGGCGAGCAGGACGAGGAGGCGGAGTACGACTCGCCGAAGACGCTGCAGGCCATCCGCGAGGCCATCGCGAGCTGGGGCCACGAGGTGGTGGACCTGGAGGCGACGCAGGACCTGCCGCTGCAGCTCGCCTCCACCCCGGTGGACGTGGTGTTCAACATCGCCGAGGGGTTCAAGGGGCGCAGCCGCGAGTCGCAGGTGCCGTCGCTGCTCGAGCTGCTCGACATCCCGTACACCGGCTCGGATCCGTCGGCGCTCTCGGTCTCGCTCGACAAGGCGCTCGCGAAGCGGATGGTGCGCACCCACGGGATCCTCACCCCCGACTACCTGGTGCTGAACACCGGCAACGAGCGGCTGCCGCGCGAGCTGACGTTCCCGCTCATCGTGAAGCCGGTGGCGGAGGGAACGTCGAAGGGCGTCACCCGCAAGTCGGTGGTGCGCGACGAGCTCGAGCTGCGCGAGGTGGCCCGCGAGCTCATCGCGAAGTACCGGCAGCCGGCGCTGGCGGAGGGCTACGTCTCCGGCCGCGAGTTCACCGTCGGCCTGCTGGGCGAGCGGCGGCCCCGCGTGCTCCCGCCCATGGAGATCGTGTTCCTCGACGCGAAGGACCCGACGCCCATCTACTCGTTCGAGATGAAGCAGGACTGGAGCGAGCGGATCCGGTACGAGGTGCCGGCGAAGCTCTCGCCGCGCGAGCTGGACCGGCTGGAGAAGGCGGCGCGCGAGTGCTTCACCGCGCTCGGCTGCCGGGACGTGGCGCGGCTCGACTTCCGCATGGACGCCGAGGGGCGGATCCACTTCATCGAGTGCAACCCGCTCCCCGGCCTCGCGCCGGGCTGGTCGGACCTCGTGCTCATCGCGCAGGCCGCCGGCATGGACTACCGCGGGCTCATCGGCGAGATCCTCTCGTTCGCCATCCGGCGCTACCAGGAGCGGGAGCGCGAGCGCGAGCGGGCCCGGCGGGCGCAGGCCGCCGCCGAGCGGGAGGCGCAGGCCTCGGCGCCGGCGAACGGCGCGCCGGGCGGGGAGTCGCCGGCCGGCGGGAACGGCGGGGCAGGCGGCGAGGCCGGCGAGCGGCGGCCGCAGGCGCCGCACCGGCACTGAGCCGGCGCCGCGCCCCGGCGGGAGCCCCACGGCCGGACCGGCCGTCCGCGCCAGGACGGGATTTCCGCTTCGCCCGGGGCGGCGGGTGGCGTAAGTCTTTTGCATGCCCGAGACCGCATCGAACGAGCCGCGCTGCCGCGCCCGCGACCTGGGCATCTCGCTGGGCCGCTACAAGCCGGGCCGCTGGAACGCCATCACCGACGTGGCCGGGGTGCGCGTCGGCCACTCCACCGTGACCCGCGGGGCCGGCCCGCTCCGTGTCGGCAAGGGGCCGGTCCGCACCGGCGTCACCGCCATCCTCCCCAACCCGACGAACGTGTTCGAGGACCGGGTGGTCGGCGGCGGCTTCGTGCTGAACGGCGCCGGCGAGGTCTCCGGGATGACGCAGCTCCTGGAGTGGGGGCTGGTGGAGACGCCCATCTTCCTCACCAACACGCTCTCGGTCGGCGCCGTCTCCGACGCGGCCGTGAAGTGGATGGTGGAGCGGTACCCCGGGATCGGCGACGAGCACGACGTCATCATCCCGCTCGTCGGCGAGTGCGACGACTCGTGGCTCAACGACATCGCCGGCCGGCACGTGAAGGACGAGCACGTCTACGAGGCGCTCCGGACCGCCAGCGACGGGCCGGTGCCGGAGGGGAGCGTCGGCGGCGGCACCGGCATGATCACCTGCGACTTCAAGGCGGGGATCGGGACGTCCAGCCGGAAGCTCCCCGAGACGCTGGGCGGCTACACGGTGGGCGTGCTGGTGATGTCCAACTTCGGCGTGATGCGGCAGCTCCGCATCGGCGGCCTGCCGGTGGGCGAGGTGCTCGAGGCGCGCTACCGCCCGGCCAACCGGCGCACCCGCAACTACGGGTCGATCATCGCGGTGATCGCCACCGACGCGCCGCTCATCACGCACCAGCTCAACCGCCTCGCGAAGCGCGCCGCGCTCGGCATCGGGCGCGTGGGCTCCACCGCCATGCACGGCTCCGGGGAGATCGTGCTCGCGTTCTCGACCGCGAACCAGGTGCCCCGCGAGACCAACAAGATGGTCTACCGGATGAAGATCCTGCTCGACCAGCGGCTCGACCCGCTCTACGAGGCGGTCATCGAGGCGACCGAGGAGGCCATCCTGAACGCGCTCTGCATGGCGCGGGACATGGAGGGCGTGAACGGCAACGTGAGCAAGGCGCTGCCGCTCGACGACGTGAAGGAGATGGTCACGACCTGGCAGGCGGACGCCGCGCGCCAGGCGGCCGCTCCCCCGATGCGCGGCCGTCGGCCGCCGGCGCCGGACGCCGCCGCGCGGTCGCGCACCGCGCCGCCCGCCTCGGCCGCCAAGCCGAGCGCGGTCCGCGGCGCGGAGGGCATGGCGCGGCCGGCCCGCCCGCCCGGCGCCGCGGCCGGCCCCGGCGCGACGCAGGGGAGCCCCACGCGCATCGAGCGCCAGGACGCGCGCAGCGACTCGCAGGAGGCGAAGCGCGAGGCGGCGGAGCCGCGCCGGGACGAGGCGCCCCGGAGCGCGGGGACGCGGACCAAGGACGGGGCGGGACCGCGCCCCGACGGCGGGGGGTCCGGCGAGGGGTAGCCGCGGCCCGCGGCCGGCGGCCGTGGTATACAGGGCGCCCCGCGTTTCGCGGTCCCTTTCCAGGAGGACGCATGGCGAACTCGAAGAGCAAGCACAACCGCATGAAGTCCCGCCGCCGCCAGCAGTGGAAGGCGCGCAAGAAGCGCCAGGCGGCGGCCACGAAGTCGTCGAAGAAGTAGCCCGCGTCCTCCCCGGACGCGAACGGCGGGCCGGCATCGCGCCGGGCCCGCCGTTTCGCTTTCAGGGGTGCCGCTTCGACCCGCTCACCCTGAGCGTAGGCCGCGCAGCAGGCGCGGCCGGAGTCGAAGGGTCCTGGTGAGCCAGTCGCCCGAGCGGATCGCCCTCAGAACCGGAAGGACAGCCCGAGCTCCGGCCCGGTGAAGTCCGCCGAGGGCGCCTCCGTGCCGTCGCCGAACACGTGGATGGCGCGCCAGCCCAGGGTCAGCGCCAGCGGGCCGCCGCGGAACGCCACCGCCGCGCGCGAGTCGGTCACCGCGATGGGCAGCGGCGTGACCCGCGCGTGCCCCTCGAGGCCGATGGGCCCGATGAGCCCGAGCTGCCCCGAGACGCCGACGTCCGGGCCGAACGACACGTCGCCGGCGTGCGTCTTGTCCGCGAACGCGCCGGTGCGCGGCATCGAGAGCATCGAGCCGCCCGCCTCGAGCCGGAGCTGGACGGAGGGCTCGGAGAGGAACGCCCAGGTCACGTGCGCGGTGCCCCAGCCCAGCGCGTCGCCGCTCGCGCCCGGCAGCCGGGTCAGCCCGTCGCGCTCCAGGCCGTCCACGCTGGCGTTGAAGCCGAGCGTCGGCGTCTCGATCGCGATGGCCACGCCGCCGGTGTAGCCGTCCGGCACGGCGGCCACCCGCGCGTCGAGGCGCAGGGTCACCGGCTCGGGCTGCGGGGCCGGGTAGTACGCGCCGCTGCCGTCGCCGGCCACGGTGCCCGGAGGGCCGCCGTACGGGCTCGGATAGAGCGGGTAGTAGCCGTAGCCCCAGCCCCAGCCCCACCAGAACGGCGCGGTCGCGACCACCGCCACGCCCGGCGCGACCGCGTAGCCGCCGCGGTAGCCGCCGCGGCCCGGCGCCGGGGCCGACGGGTAGGGCGCCGGCGCGCCGCGGTAATAGGGCGCGGGGGCGGTGCGGTAGGGCGCGGGCGCGCCGCGCGTGGCGTACGGGGCCGGCGCGCGCGGCCCGTAGGCGTAGCCGCCGGGCGCGTAGGCGCGCGGGGACGCCGGGGCGCCGCGGGCGTACGGCGCGGGCATGGCGCCCGGCACCGGCGCCGCCACCGGACCGCCGCCGCGGAAGCCGCCGCGCGGACCGACCGCGCCACCGCGCGGTGGGCCGCCGCGTGCCGGCGCGCGGGCGCTGCCGCGGACGGTGGACCGATCGTCGCGCGCCGCCGCGAGGGCCGGCGGCAGCGCGAGGAAGAGGGCGAGCAGGGAAGCGGTGAGCCGCATGGGACACCTCCGGAAGGACCGGGGTAGCAACGGCGGTGCCACCTCCTCCCGCGGAGGGAGCGCCCGGCGCGGAGACCGCGGGATCGCGGGCGCTTTCCGCGCGCGCGGCGCGGGCGCGGCGCGGGCCGGAGCGGCCAGGTGACGCTGCGCGAGGACAGCGGTGTGACCGCGCCGCCCATCCTCGGAGCGCCCTGCCGCGGCAGGCGACAACGGCCTTGACTGCCGCGCCGCCCTCGCGTTAATCACTGCCCCTCCCGAGCGGTCCTCGATGGCCGGGCGGGAACGCGAGTGGCAGGGAAGCTCTTCGAAGCGCTGCGGGATCGGGTCATCCTCCGATCACAGATCGGCAAGCGGAAGCTGGACCGGACCGCGACCCGACGAGCGCTGGACAAGGCCCTGCGCGACCTCGGCGAGCGCTTCGGTGCGCTGGCCCGGGCCGGGCGGGTGACGATACCCGGCGAGCTCGCGGTGGTGGTGAAGAAGGTGCAGGACCTCGAGCTCCGGCTCGAGCAGCAGGAGCGGGACCTCGCGGAGCTGGAGCGCGAGAGCCCGGCAGGCAGCACGACATAGAAGATCTTCGGGCCCGTGGCGCAGCTGGGAGCGCGTCTGAATGGCATTCAGAAGGTCACCGGTTCGATCCCGGTCGGGTCCACAATAAAAACGGGCGGTCAGGGAAACCTGGCCGCCCGTTTTCTTTTGTGGGGTAACGCCGGGGGAACGAGCCCGTGGACACCCCGTACCCTCGTCACCCGCGTAGCCGGCGTCTCGCGAGCTCAGCCTTTGCCTTGGCAACCGCGGCTCAGCGCTCGAACCAGTACGCGTGCATCCTCGACAGGAACTCCCGGTCGGTGGGGAGCCCGGACCTCGAGCCGATCACCGAGTCGATGCTGCAGCGCGGGCAGAGGGCGGTCTTGCCGACGCCGGCGGCGTCCTCGTCGATCCAGTCCTCGATCTCGGTCGGAGAGAACGTCTCGAGGCAGTAGAAGCACCCGCAGACGTCGCTCGCGAGGAGCTCAGCGCGGTGATTCCCGCACCTCCGATGAGCCGCCTCGAGGTCGGCGTCGTAGCTCATGCAGCGAGTCTAGCAGGCGGCGCGGCGCGCTGAACTCGCGCAGAGCGCACCTTCCACGGGAAGGCCTCTGTCGCTTCGCCGAGCGGGCGAGTGGCCGCCCAGCTTCCTCTTCCGGGCAAGCTACGCAGTGGGCCAGCAGCGGCGACGCTGCCGTACGTCAGCCGGGGCGAGACCGTGATCTCACTCGACCGGCGCCAGCGCGATGCTGAACACGCAGCCCCTGCCCGGAAGGTTCCGAACCTGGATCTGGCCGTCGTTCGCCATCACGGCGTCGCGGCTGATCTTGAGCCCGAGGCCGAGGCCGGGGGGGCCCGCATCCGTTCCTCCCCGGTCGAACGGTTGGAACATCGTCTCGGCACGGCCCTCGGGGAGCCCACCGCACTCGTCCTCGACCTCGATGAGGACGTGCGTCGCGTTCCGGCGCCCGGTGAGCGACACGCGACCGCCCGCGGGGGTGAACTTGATCGCGTTCTGGACGAGGTTGGCGACCGCCGAGGCAAGCAGCGGGCGATCGACGTTCACCGCCACGCCGGGCTCGACGGCAGGGACGTCGAGCGCCAGCCCTTTCGCCGTCGCGTCCAGGGCGGCGGAGACCTCCATCTCCTCGATGAACTCGGCCAGCACGACGCGCTCCGGGTCGAGGAGCGTGGCGGCCAGGCGAACCTCGGTCAGCGAGCGGTCGATGAGGTCGCGCAGACCGCGCAAGCTGCGCCCGAGCACCGCGCCGGTGCTGCCGTCGATGCCCACTCCACCGCCCTTCAGCGCCTGATAGGACAGCATCGCGGTAGACAGGAGGTTCCGCATCTCGTGCGCGAGGACGCCCAGTCGCTCGGTCTCCTGCGTCGTCGTGCGGCGGTCGCGCGCGGCGGAGAAGGCGCTCACCGCTCGGGCGGTGGCCACGTCGAGGCACAGGTTCAGCGTGTGGTACTCGTCCAGGCTGATCGGCGCCTTCAGCTCGCTGGCGTACTCCGTCACCGCCTGGCAGACGTCGCCATACCCTTCGACCACCTGGGCGACGGTCAAGCCTGCGCGGAGCAGGTCGTCCCCTTGCTGATCGGCGGCGTTCCCCATCGCCTCGTGAGCACGTCCCGGCGTCGTCGCAACGAACACGGAACGTGACGGTTGCACCTCCTCGCGCAACAGCTCGGCGAGCTGTGTGAGGAACGCAGGGACGCCCTCCGTGAGCTCGGACCGGGAAGGGAGGGGGACGCGCCTCGCGGCGACCCTCGCCCGCGCGCGCTCGATGATGGCGTCGCGGTGCTGGTTCAGGAACTCGTGGAGCACGGAGACACCCCCTGGGCGCCTTTGTAGCATCAGGTCCGCTCGAAGTCCGGACGAGCCGTCGCGCGGCCCTGGGGCCGCCCCTCCATCGACGAGCCCCTGGAACGATCGGCCGCGATCAGCATCCCGAGAAGCTCGCCGAACTCGCAGGGCTTGCGCAGGAACGCGACGTCGGACGGTGGCGACGGCCCCGCCGAGACGACCACCACCGTGATGACGTCGAGCGCACCGGTTCGGCGCAGCGACGCGAGCACCTCCCAGCCGTCCATGACCGGCATCTCGAGGTCGAGGACCAGGAAGCCGGGCACGCGCTCGGCGACGAGGTCCAGCGCGACGCGTCCGTTCTCCGCCTCGCGGACCGTGTAGCCCCGCATGGCGAGGAGCTGCGAGAGCGCACCCCTCCCAGCGGCATCGTCGTCGACCACGAGCACGTCCCGGGTCTCCATCACTCCACTTTGGTCATCCCCATCAGAGGACGCCGGACGTGGCTTCGTGCGTCCGCCCGCACGGCCGACGAGGACGGTCCCGGACGCCGAGCGAACGTGACGTCCCCCCGCCGGCGCGGTGAGGCGGGTGGGAAGGGGATGGGGTCCCGTCGTCACCGCCGGGGCCCCCGGGCGCGCCCGTTCAGCCGGTCCGCGCGGCCCCGCGCGGCGCGACCTCCCGGGCACACTCGAGCAGCGCCTCGGCGGCGCGCGAGAGCGGGGCGTCGCGGCGGTGCACGAGCAGCACGGGGCGCGGGAAGCGCATCTCCCGGACGGTCAGGCCGACCAGCTCGCCGCGCGCGAGCTCGGGCTCGGCCACGCGCGCGGGCATGAGCGCGATGCCGACCCGCTCCACCACCAGCCGCTTCACCGCGTCGAGCGTGGGCAGCTCCATCACGATGTCGAGCGGCGTCCGGTGGCGCGCGAACGCCTTCACCACCCGCTCGCGGTTCGGGGAGCGGACGTGGTGCGCCAGGAAGGCCTCGCCGCCGAGCTGCCGGATCGAGACGGTGCCGCGCCCGGCGAGCGCGTGCTCGGGCGGGACGAGCAGCACCAGGTCGTCGGTGGCGATCTGCTGCGCGACCAGCCCGGGCTGCGCGGGGCGGTAGGTGAGCACGCCCAGCTCCACGTCGCGGCCGAGCACGGCGGTGGGGATCTCGCGCGCGAGGCCGCGGTGCACCTCGACCCGCAGGCGCGGGTGGCGGCGCCGGAACGCGGCGAGGACGGGGAGCAGGTGCGTGGCGGTGTGCTCGTTCGCCGCCACCGCCACGGTGCCGCGCTGCAGGTCGCGGAGCGCCTCCAGCGCCTCGCCCGCGTCGCGCCGCAGCTTCAGCATGCGCTGCGCGTAGTCGTGCAGCACCTTGCCCTCCGCGGTGAGGCTGGCGTCGCGCGAGGAGCGGTCCACCAGCGTCGCCCCGACCTCGTCCTCCAGCCGGCGCAGGGCCTGGCTCACGGCGGGTTGCGTGCGCCGGAGGCGCTCCGCGGCGCGGGTGAAGCTGCGCTCCTCCGCGACGGCGGCGAGCAGCTCGAGCTGGGCGAGATCCATGCGGACGTCCTCCGGGGCGGCGCGCCAGCATATCAAGCAGTGTGATGCTCACATCACCACAATCACTTGGACTTATGCTCGTGCCCGCCGCTAGGGTCGGACCGTGCGTTCCACCGTACGTCCCGAGAAGGCAGCTCCGGTCCGCCATCCCCCCGCCGCCCGCGTCCGCGCCGTCCCCGCGCCGCCGCCGGCGCCCGCCGTGCCGGACGCCGGAGGCAGGGCGGCGGACGCGGGACGATGGGAGGCGGAGTTCCCGATCTTCCGGGTGCTCGACGATCGCGGCGACGCGGACCCGCGCCACGCGACGCTCTCGCCGCAGGAGGCGCTCGCGCTGCACCGGCACCTGGTGCGCGCCCGCGCGCTCGACGCGCGCATGACGGCGCTGCAGCGCCAGGGCCGCATCGGCTTCTACGTCGGCGCCGAGGGCGAGGAGGCGTGCGTGGTGGGCGCGGCCGCCGCCATGGCGCCGCAGGACTGGCTGTTCCCGTGCTACCGCGAGCACGCCGCCGCGCTGCTGCGCGGGCTCCCGCTGGACGCGTTCCTCTGCAACCTGTTCGGCAACGTGGGCGACCTCGCCCGCGGCCGGCAGATGCCGTGCCACGAGACCTGGCGCGAGGGCCACTACGCCTCGGTGAGCGCGCCACTCGGCACGCAGCTCCCGCACGCGGTCGGCGCCGCCTGGGCGGCCCGGCTGAAGGGCGACGACATGGTCGCGCTCACCTGGTTCGGGGACGGCGCCACCAGCACGCACGACTTCCACACCGCCCTCGGCTTCGCCGGCGTGCACCGGGTGCCGGTGGTGTTCCTGTGCCGCGCGAACGGCTGGGCCATCAGCACGCCGACCGCGATGCAGACCGCGGCGGAGACCATCGCGCAGAAGGGCCTCGCCTACGGGGTGCGCGGCGAGCGGGTGGACGGGAACGACCTGCTGGCGGTGCACGCGGCCGCCCGCCGGGCCCGGGCGCGGGCGGCGGCGGGGGAGGGGCCCACGCTCCTCGAGTGCGTCACCTACCGCGTCGGCCCGCACACCACGTCCGACGACCCGCGCGGCTACCGCGACGAGGCCGAGGTGGCGCCGTGGCGCGCGCGGGATCCCGTCGAGCGGCTGCGCGCGTATCTGGAGGCGACCGGGGCGCTCGCCCCGGGTGCGCATGCGGCCCTGCTGCGCGAGGCGGACGAGGAGATCCGCGCCGCGGTGGCGCGGGTCGAGGCGCTCCCGCCGCCGGCGCGCGAGAGCCTGTTCGACGACGTCTACGCCGCGCCGCTCCGGCAGCAGCGCGAGCAGCGCGACGAGTGCCTGGCCGGCCCCGCGCGCGCGGCCCGGGGCGCCTGATCCCGGCGCGCGGGCGGGGATTTCCCGGAAACCCGACCGCCGCCCGGCGAGCCGGTTGCCCGCGCGGCCGTCCGGCCGCATAAACTCCGGCGCCATGTCCACGCCGCACGGTTCGCTGCTCCTCCTCGTCCCCACCACGAGCTACCGCCTCGACGACTTCCGCGACGCCGCCCGCCGCCTGGGGGTCCCGCTGCTGGTGGGGAGCGACCGCTGCCACCAGATCGAGGACACCTTCGGCCCGGAGGCCGATCTCCTCTCCCTCGACTACCGCAAGCCGGAGCACGCGGCGGAGCAGGTGGCGGAGGCGGCCCGGACGCGCCCCATCGCCGGGATCGTCCCGGGCAGCGATCCGACCGCGGTGATCGCCGCGCTGGCCGCGGAGAAGCTGGGCCTGCCGTTCAACCCGCCCGTCGCCGCCCGCCGGGCCGCCGACAAGCACGCCATGCGCGCCACCCTCCGCGACGCGGGGGTGCCGGTGCCCGCGTTCCGGCTGCACGCGCTCGACGAGGACCCGGAGGCGGCCGCCCGCGCCGCCCCGTACCCGTGCGTGCTGAAGCCGCTCATCTTCTCGGCGTCGCGCGGCGTGATCCGCGCCGACGATCCGGCCGGCTTCGTGGCGGCCTGGCGCCGGATCCAGCGGCTCCTGCACGACACCCGCGTCGAGCGGCGCGCCCGCGAGCGCGAGGCGGCCGGCAGCGTGCTGGTGGAGGCGTTCGTCCCCGGCGCCGAGGTGGCGCTGGAAGGGCTGCTGCGCGGCGGCCGGCTCGAGGTCCTGGCGCTGTTCGACAAGCCCGACCCGCTCGACGGCCCCTACTTCGAGGAGACGATCTACGTGACGCCCTCGCGCCACCCGGCGGCCCTCCGCGCCGAGGTGGAGCGCATCACCGCGGCCGGCGCGGCGGCGCTCGGCCTGCGCGAGGGGCCGGTGCACGCGGAGCTGCGCCTGTCGCCGGACGGCCCGGTGGTGCTGGAGATCGCGGCGCGCTCCATCGGCGGCCTCTGCTCGCGCACGCTGCGCTTCGGCGCCGGGCTCACGCTGGAGGAGGTGCTGGTCGCGCACGCCATGGGCCTGCCGCTCGAGCAGCTCCGGCGCGAGGCGCGCGCCTCCGGCGTGATGATGCTGCCCATCCCGCGGCGCGGCGTCCTCCACGGGGTCCGCGGCGTGGAGCAGGCGCGGGCGGTGCCCGGGGTCGAGGACGTCGTCATCACCGTGCCCGAGGGGCGCGAGGTGGTGCCGCTCCCCGAGGGCGACAGCTACCTCGGCTTCCTGTTCGCGAAGGGGGAGACGCCGGAGGAGGTGGAGCGCACCCTCCGGGAGGCGCACGGCCGGCTCTCCTTCGACATCCGGGCCCCGCTGCCGGTCGCCTGATCCGGGACGTGCGCGGCGCGCCCCTCCGGCGCAAGGGGAGGGCATGCCCGCGGATCCGGCAGCGCACGACGTCTGGGACGTCGGGGCCGGCTACGACGCGTACATCGGCCGCTGGAGCCGGCTGGTGGCGCGGGAGGTGGTCGCGTGGCTGGGGGCGGCGCCGCACGGCCGGTGGCTCGACGCGGGCTGCGGCACCGGCGCGCTCGGCGACGCGGTCGCGGCGCTGGCGGCGCCGGAGGTGGTCGTGGGCCTCGACCGGTCGATGGGCTTCGTCGCGCACGCGCGCGCCCGCACCGGCGCCCGCCGCGCCTTCGCTGCCGCGGACGCGCAGGCGCTCCCGGTCCGCGACGGCGCGTTCGACGCGGTGGTGTCGGGCCTGGTCCTCAACTTCGTCGCCGAGCCGGCGCGCATGGTGGCGGAGCTGACCCGGGCCGCGCGGCCGGGCGCGGCGGTGGCGCTGTACGTCTGGGACTACGCCGCCGGCATGGAGTACGTCCGCCGGTTCTGGGACGCGGCGCGCGCGCTCGACCCGGCGGCCGCAGCGCTCGACGAGGCGGTGCGCTTCCCCCTCTGCGCGCCCGGGCCGCTCGCCGCCCTGCTCGAGGGCGCAGGCCTCGGGAGCGTCGAGGTGCGGGCGGTGGAGGTGCCCACGGTCTTCCGCGACTTCGCCGAGTGCTGGGCGCCGTTCCTGGCCGGCCAGGGTCCGGCGCCGGCCTACGCCGCGTCGCTCCCGGAGGATCGCCGCGCGGCGCTGCGCGAGGCGTTCCGGGCGACGCTGCCGGTGTCGGCGGACGGCACGATCGCGCTCCGCGCGCGGGCCTGGGCGGCGCGCGGCGCCCGCTGACCGTGGCTCGGGCGCGTCAGCGTCGGGGGTCTTCGGAGAGCCCGTCCACCTGACGGGCAGTTGGCTCTGCTCAACAGAACCAGCTCTCGGTGAGGCGCGGCACGCGCCGCTGGTCGGGGGCGAGCACGCGCACGTGGCGGTGCGGCAACCCGGCCGCGGCGCGCACCAGCGCGCGCACCCGCTCGATGGTCTCGAGCGGCGGCGCCTCGCGCGCGGCGCCGGCCTCCACCTCGCCGGCGATGCGCGGCTGCAGCGCGTCCATCCGCGGATCGGCGTGGCGCCAGCGCCAGGTGAGCGCGGCCGCGTCGAGCCCCTCGAACGCGATCCCGGGCGCGCCCTCCAGCAGCGAGCCGGGCGGCACGAGCAGGCGGATGGAGAGCTGCACCGGATCGAGGTTGGGGAGCATCCCCTCCGCATCGAGCACGTCCAGCAGGTCCACCAGGTCGTCCAGCGTCCCCCAGGGCGTGAACGGCATCAGCGTCGGGCGGAGCGGCACGCCGGCCGCGGCGCAGGCGCGGAACGCGGCGATCGCGTCGGCGCGGTCGTGGCCCTTGTCGAGCGCCGCCAGCACGCGATCCGACAGCGACTCGACCGCGGAGGTGACGAACACCGCGCCGAGCCGCGCCAGCTCGGCGACCGCGTCCGCGTGCGCCACCAGGTGCGAGACCTTGGCGGTGAAGTCGAACGTGAGCGCGGGGAAGCGGGCGTGCACCGCGCGCGCGACGCGGAGCGCGTGGGTGGGGCCGTTCAAGAAGTCGGGGTCGCCGAAGGTGACGTGCGCGGCGCCGAGCGCCACCTGTCGCGCCACGTCCTCGACCACCGTCTCGACCGGCACCGCCACGAAGCGGCCGCGGTACACGGGCGGGATGGGGCAGTGGCGGCAGAGGTGCTTGCACCCGCGGGTCGCCTCGGCGTAGCCGGCCACCCGGAGCGTCCCGTCGGCCGCCGCCAGGCGCGCGTAGCGCGACAGCGCCGGCAGCGCGCCACGGTTCGGGATGGGGTAGTCGAGCCGGGCCGTCGGCGCGGCGCCGCCGCCGCGCTGGACGAAGCGGGCGAGGTCCTCGCCGCGCTCGAGCGCGGCCGCCAGCGCGACGAGCTGCTCCTCGCACTCGCCGCCGAGCACGGCGCTCGCGCCGGCCTCGAGCAGCAGGCCGGCGTGGAGCGGCGCGTACAGGCCGTGGAAGGCGATCGCCGCCGAGGGGTTCAGCGCCCGCACGCGCGCCGCCGCCTCGAGCCCGAGGCGCAGGGCGGTGTGCATGGGGACGGAGATCGCGACGAGGCGCGCGGCGGCGACGCGGGCCGGGTCGAGCGCCTCGACCGCGAGGTCGAGGCAGGCGGGCGCGAAGCCGGCCCGCTCCAGGAACGCGAGCGGCAGCGCCAGCCCGTGCGGCTGGTGGCCGAGCTCGTACGTGGAGAGGAGGAGGATCTCGCCCGGACGCCGCACCGTGCGCTCCCGCGCCACCTCGCCCGCCGCGCCGGCGGGGCGGCTAGCCCTTGGACGGCGGGGGCCGGTAGTCGGGCGGGAGCTGCGCGTTCTCGCCGAAGAAGAACTGCTCGGCCTGCTGGAAGAGGATCTCGGTGGTCCGCGGGTCCGCCGGGGAGAGGCGGTACTCGTTGAGGATCATCTTGAAGTGCTCGAGCCAGAGCTTCCAGGCGTCCTGCGAGATCGAGTCGTAGATCCGCTGCCCGAGCTCGTTCGGGAAGGGCTTGTAGGCGAGGCCCGGCAGCTCACGGCCGAGCTTCTTGCACATCACCATTCGCGCCACGCCGACGTCCTTTCGAAGGTGGGGGCCGGTCGAGGGGCGGGACCGGCGGACCGCCGGAACATAAGCGATCTCCGCGGCGGACGCCACGTGGACGGGCGCGGGGGGAGGAGCGGGGTGCGGCCCGGCGGGCGCGCGACGCGGTGGGCCGCGCCGCGCGCGCGGGCCGGTGGATCAGGACAGCAGCGACGTCGGCGAGACGGACAGCGCCTTGGCCAGCGACTCGAGCGTGTCGAGGGGCGGCGTCCGCTGCCCGCGCTCGAGCATGGAGATGTACGAGACGGACAGCCCGGCCTTCGCGGCGAGGGCTTCCTGGGAGAGCTTGCGGCGGAGACGCTCGCTCTTGAGGTTGACGGCGAACTTGTCGGCGAGTGCGGCCATGGTGGCTCCCTGCGGTGTCACGGTGGGTGATTTGCGGAATCCGCAACCCGGACTGCGGGTTCCGCACACCGAGAGAAATAACACCTCTCGCGGGGCGTTTCTACCGGGAGGTTGTCCCCTGTCTCCTCGACCTGGACGGAAGGGGCACCTGATACCGCGCGAGAAGTCGCCTGAGCGCGAAGTACGAGATCCCGAGCGCACGAGCCAGGCCCTGGCTGTCCCCCTCGAAGAGGCGCGCCGAAGCGGTGAGGTAGCGCCGCGCAGCCTCCTTGAACGGGAGCACGTCCTCGCGCGCCTGAGGCGGGCGGAACCCGGGCATGGCGCGGGCGAGGTCGCCGGAGAGCTGCGACAGGCGCGCCCGGGCCTCGTCCACCTCGGCCTCGCCCTTCTCGATGAGGCGCGTGAGCCGGCGCCGGTCGAGCGCGAGCTCCAGGGCCCGCTCGAACGCGAGCGGCTCCGGCTCGTCCCGGTACTCGTGGAAGAAGTCCGCGCCGGCCATCACCGCCGCCACCGCCTCGGAGGCAGGGGCACCCGCCGTGAACGCCAGGATGGCGAGGTCGGGGCGCCGGGCGCGCAGCTCCTGGATGACCTCCAGGCCGTTGCGGCGGGGCATGACGAGGTCCACCGCGACGGCGGTCACCTGCGCGGTGGCGCGCCGGAGCGCCTCCTCACCGTTGCGGGCCACCAGGATGCGATAGAGCGGGTAGCGCCCCAGCACCTGCGCGCGCTGCCGTCCGGGGACGGACTCCAGGTGCCGCTTCACGACCTCGAGGTGGAGGTCGTCGTCGTCGGCGAGGAGGAGGACGTGATCGTGCTCCTCCGGGCGTTCCCATCGCGCACGGGCCATTGCCCGCCCCTCATACCACGGACGGGGGGTGCGCTTCACCCATCGTGCCGCACGTCGGCGGCGAGCAGGATCGCCCGGACCCGCGCGCCGCGCGCGAGCCGCGCGCGGCCGGGCGGGAGGACGGCCAGCGCGGCGTGACCGGTGGTGGACGACAGGTTGCCGCTGACCTGCGTCCGGAGCGGCTCGAGCACGAGCTCGTCCCCCGAAGGCCGCACGCGGCAGCGCAGGTAGACCGTGAGCTCGGGCGGCTTCTCCTGCGCGGCCGCGAGCCGGCCCACCGCCACCACGCGGCCGCTGCCGGGGAGCCCCGCCAGCGCGCGGAGCGCCGGGCGGACGAACAGCTCGAACGTCACCAGCGTGCTGGCCGGGTTGCCGGGGAGCCCGAACACCGCGGTCGTGCCCCACAGCCCGAACGCGAACGGCTTCCCCGGGCGCATCGCGACCCGCCAGAAGTCGAGCCGCGCCCCCGCGCGCTCGAGCGCGGCGCGCACCAGGTCGCGCTCGCCGACCGAGACGCCGCCGGAGGTGAGGAGCGCATCGGCGCCGCGGGCGGCCGCGAGCGCGGCCGAGAGGCTCCCGGCCTCGTCGCGGGCGGGGCGGAGCAGGATGGGCTCGCCCCCCGCCTCGCGCACCGCCGCGGCGAGCGCGAGGCCGTTCGAGTCCACCAGCTCGCCGGGGCCGGGGAGGCTGCCGGGCGGCACGAGCTCGTCGCCGGTGGGGAGGATCGCGACCCGCGGGCGGCGGCGCACCACCAGCTCGGCGCGGCCGATCCCGGCCGCGAGCCCCACCGCGCCCGGGTCCACCACCGTCCCGGCGGCGATCGCCACCGCGCCGGCCGCGAGGTCCGAGCCGCGCGCGCGCACGAAGCGCCCCTGCTCCGCGGCGCGGCGGAACACCGCCGCCTTTCCCGCGCGGCGCACCTCCTCCTGCATCTCCACCGCGTCGGCGCCCTCCGGCAGCGGCGCGCCGGTGAAGATCCGGCAGCAGCTCCCCGGGGGCAGCGGGGCGGCGGCGGGCCGGCCGGCGTACACCTCGAACGCGACCGGCAGGCGCGCGCCGGCGCGGCGCGCGTCGGCGGCGCGGAGCGCGTACCCGTCCATGGTGGAGGCGTCGAACGCGGGGAGGTCGCGGCCGGGGACGAGGTCCTCCGCCAGCGCCCGGCCGACCGCGTCGGCGAGCGGCACGCGCTCGCCGGGCAGCGGCGCGAGCGGGGAGAGGGCGGCCAGGATGCGCGCCCGGGCGGTCTCTGGGGTGAGCACGGACCGTTTATACACCCGGCCGGCGAGGCGCCCGCGCGGGCGGGCGGGGCGGTGGGCGCGTTCCCCCGCCTTCCGTCCCTGGCCGCGGCGCATCGCGTGTAGACTCGCGCCATGCGCTGTCCCAGCTGTGGAGACGAGACCGGGCCCGACGCGGCCTGCCGCGCGTGCGGCGCGGTGCTGCGCGCCGGCGCGGCCGGGGACGTGCTCGCCACCACCTCCGCCGCGAGCACGCTCCGCTACCAGCTCGTGGGCGGCAACGCGTTCGCGTGCGCCCGCGTCGAGCTCGCCGCCGGCCAGTCGATCCTGGCCGAGGCGGGCGCGATGGTCTCGATGAGCGGCAACGTGGACCTGCAGTCGCGGATGCAGGGCGGGGTGATGGGCGCGCTCCGCCGGATGGTCACCCGCGAGTCGGTCTTCGTCTCGACGTTCACCGCCATGGGCGGGCCGGCCGAGGTGCTGCTCGCGCCGCCGGTCCCGGGCGACGTGATCGGGCTGGAGCTGGAGGGGCGCACGCTGCTGGTGCAGTCCTCCTCCTGGCTCGCCTCGGACCCGGAGACCCGCATCGACACCGAGTTCGCCGGCTTCCGCGGCCTGTTCGCCGGCGAGGGGCTGTTCTTCATCCGCCTCTCCGGCCGCGGCACCGCGCTGCTCTCGTCCTACGGCGCCATCGTGCGCCGGCCCATCCCGGCGGGCGGGCGGTACGTGGTGGACACCGGCCACGTGGTCGCGTTCGACGCGGCCATGCCGTACCAGGTGCGCAAGGCCAGCCGCCGCGGATGGCTCCGCTCGATCGTGTCCGGCGAGGCGCTGGTGGCGGAGTTCGCCGGGCCGGGCGAGGTGTGGCTGCAGACGCGCAACCTCCAGGCCCTCGCGGGCGCGCTGTTCCCGCTGTTCCCCACGCAGCAGCACGGCGGCACGGATCTCGGCCGCCTGTTCGGAGACTAGGATGCAGCGCGATCTGCAGGAGCGCCGCCGCGCGGCGCTGGTGGACGAGCTTCGCAAGGCCGGCGGCAAGGCGCTCTCGGTCGGCGAGGTGATGCAGCGGGGGAACATCCACCCCGGCCAGCGCACCGAGGTGAAGCGCGTGCTGCGCGACCTCGCGCGCGAGGGCGTGCTGGTCCGCGACGGGAACCGCTTCTCGCTGGCGGGGGCGAAGCAGCCGGCGGCGGCGGAGCGGGGCGGCAAGCGGCCGGGGCGCCCGGGCGACGGCGCCGGGCCGGGGCGGCTCACGCCGTCCGCGCGCGGCCAGGGGCTGGCGGCCGCGGCGGGCCGGGCCGCGCGCAGCGGCGGCGTGCTCGGCACGCTCAAGAAGCACCGCGACGGCTTCGGGTTCGTGGCGCGCATCGACCGCAAGGGCGAGGACGTGTTCGTGCCGCCGCACGAGGCGGCGCGCGCGCTCGACGGCGACCTGGTGCGCCTGGAGATCGTCCCGGCGCGCGGCGGGCGCACGGCGGGGAAGATCGTGGAGGTGGTGGAGCGCCGGCGGCGGCTGCTGGTCGGCACCTACCACGCCCGCGGCAAGCAGAGCTTCGTGGTCCCGGCGGACGCCGAGCTGGAGGGCTACGTGCCGGTGGCCGAGACCGCGGCCGCCCGCGACGGCGAGGTGGTGAAGGTCGCGCTCGACCCGGACAGCCCGGCGCTGCGCGGCGAGGTGGTGGAGGCGATCGGCCGCCCCGGCGAGCCGCGCGTCGAGGTGCTGAAGGTCGCGTACGCGCGCGGGTTCGCGGACGTGTTCCCGGAGCCGGTGCAGGCCGAGGCGGTGGAGACGCCGGACCACGTCCGCTCCGAGGACTGGCGCGGCCGGCGCGACCTCACCGCGCTGCCGCTCGTCACCATCGACGGCGAGGACGCGCGCGACTTCGACGACGCGGTGCACGTGGAGCGGCTGCCCTCGCGCAAGGGCAAGCCCATGTACCGGCTGGTGGTGGCCATCGCCGACGTGGCCCACTACGTGCGCGCCGGCACCGTGCTCGACCAGGAGGCGTTCCGGCGCGGCACCAGCGTCTACTTCCCGATGCAGGTGCTGCCCATGCTTCCGGAGCGGCTCTCCAACGGGATCTGCTCGCTCAACCCCGAGGTGGACCGCCTCTGCATGGTCGCGGACATGGTGGTGGACGGGCGCGGCGAGACGCAGACCGCAGAGGTGTACGAGGCGGTGATGCGGAGCGCCGCGCGCTGCACCTACACCGAGGTGGCGCGCGTGCTCGCCGGCGAGCGGGTCCCGGGGCGCGAGCGCTTCCGCGAGTCGTTCGAGCTCATGGCGGAGCTGCAGGACAAGCTCACCGCCATGCGGCGGCGGCGCGGCAGCATCGACTTCGACCTGCCCGAGGCGAAGATCGTGCTCGGCGACGACGGCCAGGTCGCGGCCATCGAGCGCCGCCCGCGCAACCGCGCGCACCGCATCGTCGAGGAGTTCATGCTCGCCGCGAACGAGGCGGTGGCGCGCTGGTTCGGCGCGCGCGACCTCTCCACCATCTACCGGGTGCACGGGCTGCCCGACGAGGAGAAGCTCCAGGCGTTCCTCGACCTGGCGGCGGCGCACGGCTTCGAGGTCCCGGAGCTGCCCGCCGACCCGCGCGCGCTGAACGCGCTGCTGGAGAAGCTGCAGGGGCACGCGCAGCAGCGCGCGCTCAACCAGCTCCTGCTCCGGGCCATGATGCAGGCGGTCTACAGCCCGGACAACATCGGCCACTACGGCCTGGCCGCCGAGCACTACCTGCACTTCACCTCGCCCATCCGCCGCTACCCGGACCTCGTGGTCCACCGGCTGCTCAAGGAGGAGTGGGCGAGGCGCCAGGGGCGGCAGGTGCGCGGCACGCCGGCCGAGGCGCTGGAGGAGATGGCCGCGCTGGCGTCCGAGCGCGAGCGCGCGGCCATGGAGGCGGAGCGCGAGATCGCGTCCTTCTACGCGGCGCTGTTCATGCAGGACAAGGTCGGCGAGACGTTCGACGGCGTGGTGTCGGCGGTGGTCGAGTTCGGCGCGTTCGTGGAGCTGAAGCGCTGGATGGTCGAGGGCCTGGTGAAGGTGGAGGACCTCCCCGGCGACTTCGAGCTGGACGTCGTGCAGCACGCGCTGGTGGACGCGGCCGGCGGCCGGGCGATCCGGGTGGGCGACGAGGTGAAGGTCCTCGTCGCGGCGGCGAGCCCGGTGCGGCGGCGGATCGACTTCGTGCTGGCCGGCGCCGAGGCGATGGCGGTCGCGGCGGAGGGCGCGCGCGGGAAGCGCCGGCGCGGCGGGTCCGGCGAGCGCGGCCCGGCCGAGGTGGCCGTGGCGCGGCCCGAGGCGGAGGGCGCGCGCGGTCCGGCCCGGGGGCGCGGCGATCTCGCCGAGGCGCTCCGGCGGCGCGCGGGCGGGAAGCCGGCGCGCCGGGGCGAGCCCGTTGGACGGCGTCCGGGCGCGCAGCCGCGCGGCGGGAAGCAGGAGGCCGGCGGGCGTCGGACGGCGGGCGGCAGGCAGGGCGGCGGCAAGCCGCGGGGTGGGAAGCCGGGCGGCGGCGGCAAGGGCCGGCGCCGCGGGCGCTGAGCGCCCGCCACGGCGTCGCGCGGTCCGCCCGCTCACCCTGAGCGGCTTCCCGCCCGCTCACCCTGAGCGTTTTCCCGCCCGCTCACCCTGAGCGTAGGCGAGCCGAAGGCTCGCCGGAGTCGAAGGGGGAGCCGAGTCGAAGGGGGAGCCGAGTCGAAGGCGCTCACCCCGAGCCGCCTCCGGCCGCCCTCAGGCCGGCGGCGTCCACTCGCCCCGGAGCGCGCGCAGGAACCGGCGCGCGCCCTCCACGCCGCCCTCGCCGGGCCCCGGCGCGTGGGTGGGCGCGTCCCCGCGCGGCACCAGGCGGGCGCCGCCGTCCTCCTCGAACGCGACCGCCAGGCCGCGGGCGCCCAGGGCGCGGAAGAACGGCTCCCACCCGCACCGCCCGGCCGTGTCGCCGTGGCCGGCCAGGGCCGGCGCTCCGTCGCGCAGGGCAGGGGAAAGGTGGGCGCGACCGGCCCGGTGCAGGATCTCGCCGTGATCGGCGGTGACGGTGGTGGGCATGCGGGAGACCTCCACCGCCATCTCGCCGCAGCCGGCCGCCGCGCGCAACCCGCCGGTCGGGGTGCGGGCGCCCGCCCGGCCCGCTAATCACATGCGGTGACCATCGCCCAGGGCGTCCTCGTGACCGCCGCCTCCGCCGCCGCCGGCCTGGTGAACGCCGTCGCGGGCGGAGGCACGCTGCTCACCTTCCCCGCGCTGATGCTCGCCGGCCTCTCCCCGGTGACCGCGAACGCCACCAGCACCGTGGCGCTCTGGCCGGGCCAGATCTCCTCGGTGTGGGCCTACCGGCGCCACATCGAAGAGGAGCGGCACCGCGCGCTCGTGCTCGGGCTGCCGGCGCTGCTGGGCGGCGCGCTCGGCTCGGTGCTGCTGCTGGCGCTGCCCGAGAAGGCGTTCGCGGCGGTGGTGCCGTGGCTGATCCTGTTCGCCTGCGCGCTGCTCGCGCTCCAGGGGCCCATCCGCCGCGCGGTGGGGCACCAGGTCGCCGGCAACCACCCGGTGGCGCTCTGGATCATCCAGTTCCTCATCTCGGTGTACGGCGGCTACTTCGGCGCCGGGATCGGCATCCTGATGCTGGCGGCGATGGGCATCCTGCTGCCGTCCAGCCTGCAGCACGCGAACGCGCTCAAGGTGCTGTTCGCGCTGCTCACGAACGGCGTGGCGTGCGTGCTGTTCCTGGCGTGGGGGAAGGTGGACCCGCCGCTCGCCGCGCTGATGGCGGTCGCGTCGCTGGTGGGCGGCTGGGCGGGCGCGCACCTGGCGCAGCGCCTCCCGCCGGCGGGGATGAAGGCGTTCGCCATCGCGATCGGGCTGTTCGCGGCGGCGAAGTTCTTCTGGTAGAGGCGGCCGGGGCCGGGCCCCCGCCCCGCGGGACGGGGGCGGGCGGGCCTCGGCCTCGGACTACGGCTTCGCGCTCGCGGAGGCGGCGCCCGAGAAGTGGATGAGCGCCTCGAGCGCGTTCGTGGTGGTGAGCAGCCCCTCCAGATCGCCCTGCGCGCTCACCACGATGACGCCGTTCAGCTTGCGGTCGTGCAGCAGGCGCGCGGCCTCGGCCAGCGGCGTGTCCGGGTGGACCGTGTGCGGCGCCGGGTTCATCGCGGCGCGGACCGGGGTCTTGGAGAGCAGGTAGTGCAGCTCCCACTGGTCGAGGGTGGTCGCCTTCGCCGGCATGTAGCCGAACAGCATCTTCTCCGTCACCAGCCCGACCAGGCGCCCCTGCCGCATCACCGGCAGCCGCCGGATGTTCTTCTCCTTGAGCAGGTGGATCGCCTCGATCACCGAGGACTCGTCCTCAATGGTGATCGGGTTCTTCGTCATCCAGTCGCCGACCGTGAGCTTCGCGTCCGCCATGATCACATCCCCAGGAAGGCCTTCTTGACGTGGGCGTTGTCGAGCAGCTCCGCGCCCGTTCCGGAGAGTACCACCCGTCCCGTCTCCAGCACGTACGCGCGCGTGGAGATGCGGAGCGACTGGTAGACGTTCTGCTCCACCAGCAGGATGGTGGTCCCCTGGCGGTTGATCTCCTTGATGATCTCGAAGATGCTCTTCACCAGCAGCGGAGACAGGCCCAGCGAGGGCTCGTCCAGCAGCAGCAGCTTCGGGTTGGCCATCAGGCCGCGCGCGATGGCGAGCATCTGCTGCTCGCCGCCGGACATGGTGCCGCCGAGCTGCTTCTGCCGCTCCTTGAGGCGCGGGAACAGCGTGAACGCGCGCTCGATGTTGCGATCGCGGTCCTTGCGCGTCGCCTTCACGAACGAGCCCATGCGCAGGTTCTCGAGCACCGTCATCTCCGGGAAGATGCGGCGGCCCTCCGGCACCTGCACGACACCCAGCTCCACCACCTCGTGCGAGGCGAGCTTGCGCAGGTCCTGGCCCAGGAACGTGATGTGCCCGTGGCCCGGCTTCACCAGGCGCGAGACGTTCTTGAGGATGGTGGACTTCCCGGCGCCGTTCGCGCCGACCACGGTGACGATCTCGCCCTGCTTCACCTCCAGGTCCACGTCCCAGAGGACCTTCAGGTCGCCATAGGCGAAGGACAGCTTCTCGAGCTTCAGCATCACTCCACCTCCTCGCCCAGGTAGGCGGAGACCACGTCCTTGTTGTTGACGATCTCCTGCGGCGCGCCCTCGGCCAGCTTCTCGCCGGAGTTGAGGACCACGATGCGATCCGAGATGCGCATGATGGCCTTCATGTCGTGCTCGATGACCATCTGCGTGAGGCCGCCCTTCCGGAGCTCGAGGATGAGCTGGATGATCTCCTCGGACTCGGCCGGGTTGAGGCCGCCCATCACCTCGTCGAGCAGCAGCAGCTCGGGCTTGGTGGCGAGCACGCGGGCCACCTCGAGCTTCTTGCGCTCGCCGATGGGGAGGCCGCCGGCCAGGAACTCCTCCTTGTGCTCGAGCTTGACCACGTGCAGCTGCTCCAGCGCCACCTGCCGCGCGACCTTCAGGCTGGTGGTGCGCGCCAGCGCCCCCACCATCACGTTGTCGAGCACCGTCATCTTCGCGAGCGGCCGCACCTTCTGCCAGGTGCGCACCATGCCCAGGTGGCACACCTGGTTCGGCTGCAGGCCGTTCATCCGGACGCCCTTGAACAGCACCTCGCCCTTGGACGGCGGGTAGAAGCCGGTGATGCAGTTGAACAGCGTGGTCTTGCCGGCGCCGTTCGGGCCGATGAGGCCCATGATCATCCCCTTCTCCATCGAGAAGGAGACGTCGGAGTTGGCCGCGAGGCCGCCGAAGAACTTGGAGACGTGCTTGATGTCGAGGATCGCCATGGCGCTCTCTCCTAGGCCTTGGCCGCGGCGGGCGGGACGTCCTGCGGCCGGCGCCCCCAGCGCGTCGCGGCGCGCCGGATGACGCCGAGCACGCCCTCGGGCGCGAACAGGATCACGAGCACCACCAGGATGCCGTAGACGAGCAGGTGGGCGTTCGAGAGGTACCGCTCCACGAACGTGACGAAGCCGGAGTCGGGCGGGAGCACGCCGACCTGCACCAGGCCCTTCGGGTTGCGCAGGATCTCGGAGAGCGGCACCAGCACCACCGCGCCGATCACGGGGCCGATGATGGTCCCGATGCCGCCGATGATGCAGAGCAGGACGATCTGCACCGACACGTCCAGCCCGAACACCGTGTTCGGGTCGATGAACTTCACGAACATGGCGTAGAACCCGCCGGCCAGCGCGGTGAGCGCGGCCGAGATGGAGAGCGCCACGTTCTTGTAGAAGGACAGGTTGATGCCGAGCGAGTGCGCGGCGTCCTGGTCCTCGCGGATGGCCTGGAAGTAGTAGCCGAGCTTCGAGTGCTGGACGACCCAGTTGACCGCCACCGCCACGACCGCTAGGCCCAGGCCCACGAAGTAGAAGGGCCGCTTGCCGATGAACAGGATCTCGTTGCCGAGGAGGTTCATCGTCGGGATCTCGCCGAGCAGGAAGCCCTCGGCCCCGCGGGTGAGGTCCTTGAAGTACAGGGTGGCGAGCCGGATGATCTCGGCGACCGAGATCGAGGCGAGCACGAAGTACGGGCCGCGCAGCCGGAAGGTGATGCTGCCGATGACGAGCGACAGCAGCACGGAGGCCGCCATGGCCGCCCACACGCCCCACCACGGCGCGATCTTGTTCACCTCGAGCAGCATCATGGTGACGTAGGCGCCCACGCCGAAGTACGCGGCGTGGCCCACCGAGTACTGCCCGGCGTAGCCGCCCACCACGTTCCAGGCCTGCCCCTGGATCACCGCCAGGAACAGCAGCACGCCCATGTGCAGCACGTAGGGCTTCTTGACGAACTGCGGGAAGATGGCGAGCGCGGCGACCGCCGCCACGAACACGAGCAGGCCCACCACCGAGTAGCCGCGGGGGGCGCGCGAGGGGAGGGGAACCGGGAGTCGGGTGCGCATCGGATCAGGCCCTCGTCTTGCCGAGCAGGCCGGCGGGCTTGAAGAGGAGCAGGGCGAGGAACAGCACGAACGTGACCAGCTCCTTCAGCCCGGACGCGATGTAGACGGCGGACAGCGACTCGGCCACGCCGATGATGATGCCGCCCAGCGTGGCGCCGACGACGCTGCCCATGCCGCCCAGCACCACGATCACGAACGCCTTCAGCGTGAAGGTGCTGCCCACCTGCGGGAAGATGTAGTAGGTCGGCGAGATGAGCGCGCCGGCGGTGCCGGCCAGCGCCGAGCCGATCCCGAACGCCAGCACCGACATGCGCCGCACGTTGATGCCCATGAGCTGGGCCGCGTCGCGGTCCTGCGCGGTGGCGCGGATCGCCTGGCCGGTGTCGGTCTTGAGCAGGAACCAGTAGAGCGCGCCGGTGATCGCCACCGTGATGAGGAACGCGTAGAGCAGCGGCTGCGAGATCGACAGGCCGGCCAGCTTGTAGCTGGAGGACGAGTAGGTGGTGGTCAGGATCCGGTAGTCGGAGGTGAAGATCAGCATCACCGTGTTCGACATGATCAGGCCGAGCCCGATGGTGAGCAGGATCTGGTTCTGCGGCAGCGCGCCGAGCACCCGGTTCACGAAGGACTTCTGCAGGAACGCGCCCCACAGGAACATCGCGGGCGCGACCAGCACGATCGACAGGAACGGATCCACGTGGAGCCCGGTGAAGGCGAGCCAGGCGAGGTACATGCCCAGCATGAGCAGCTCGCCGTGCGCGAAGTTCGTCACGCGCATCACGCCGAAGATCAACGTGAGCCCGATCCCGATGAGCGCGTAGACGCCGCCCACGAGCAGGCCGCTCAGCACCGACTGCAAGAACACGATCATCGAGGCTCCTCCGCTGGACGCTTCTGGCGCCCGCGCGCCGGCAGCGCGCCTTGAATCTCCGGCTCGACGGGGCCCGTCAGGGTACCGAAGCCGAGTTTGGACTTCAACGATCCCCGGCGCGCCGGGCCGGAAAAAGAAGAGCCGGGGGGCGGTCGCGCCGCCCCCCGGCTCGAAGCTGACTTCACGCTGCGCGCGCGTCCGCGCGGCGATCTACTTCCAGCCCGGGAACGGGTAGACGGCCTTCTTCTGCGCCGCCTCCTTCGGGAAGACGGTCTCCGACTTGCCGCCCTGGTACTGGATCACCGGCATGACGAGCTTGTTCTGGTTGGTGAAGCCCTCGTACGTCTCGAAGTCCACCTTGCCCATGATGCCGGTCCACGATCCGTTCGCGAGCGCGTCGCGGATCTTCTTCCGGTCGCCGCCGTTCTTCGCGGCCGTCTCGCCCACCACCATCATGGCCGCGTAGGCGCAGGCCGCGTGGTAGGTCGGCTTCTTGCCGTACTTCGCCTTGTAGCGATCGGCGAACGCGGTGGCGGCCTTGGAGGACTCGGGCGTCCACTGGGTCACCGAGAAGACCAGGTTGGAGATGTCCTTCTCGCCCTCGAACTGCGCCGTGTCGAAGCCGGCGCCGCCGCCCAGGAACGCCTGGGGCTTCAGGCCCACCTCGCGCGACTGCCGCATGAGCAGGATCGCGTCGGCGACGTAGGAGACCATGAAAACGAGGTCGGGGTTCTGCGCCTTGATCTTGGTGAGCGTGGAGCGGTAGTCGGGCGCGCCCTTCTGGTACGCCTCGTCCGCCACGATCTTCAGGCCCTTCTTCTGCGCGTAGTCCTTGCCGGCGCCGGCGACCGACGCGCCGAAGTCGGTGGACTCGTAGATGAACGCGATCGACTTCGGCTTGCCGAACGTCAGCGCCGCGTCGATGAGCGACTGCGCGTACTGGTGCGCCGGGGCGTTCAGGCGGAACACCCAGTCGTAGCCCTGCTTGGTGATCTCCTCCTTCGCGGCGGCCGGCACCACCTGCGGCACCTTGTACTGCTGGGCCAGCTTCGCGACGGCGTTCGCGGTCGCGGAGGTGTAGGGGCCGACCACGGCGGCGACCTCGTCGCCGGTGGCGAGCTGCTCCATGGCGCTCATCGCGACCTGCGGCTTGCCGGTGTCGTCCTGCTTCACCAGCGTCACGTTCACGCCCTGCTTCTTGAGATCCTCGACGGCCATGTCCACGCCGTTGGTGAGGTTCTCGCCGATGGGCGCCTCGGGGCCGGTGATGGAGTTGATGAAGCCGATCTTCACCTGCGCGCTGCCGGTGCCGGGCAGCGCGAGGGCGAGCGCCGCCACGGCCATCGCGAGCTTCTTCGTCATGATTCGCTCCTGGGTGAAGGGGTGCGCTGAAAACACGAAGGGCGCCCGGGCGTCGCCCGGGCGCCCCTCGAGGAGAAGCTAGAACTTCAGCTGCGAGGAGAGGGCGATCTGGGTCGCCTTCTGATCCGCGCCGACGAGGTACTTGGTCTCGACCTGCATCGCCTCGACACCGAACCGCCAGAACTTGCCGGCGTTCACGAGCACGCCGCCGGCCAGCTGGGTGTTCTCGAAGCGGGTGGCCGCCTGGTTGGCCGCCGCGACGAAGCCGAGGTCGCCGTCGTCCATCTTCGCCTTGCCGTAGCCGATCGTCAGCCACAGCTGCGGCAGGGGCTTGATGATGCCCTGCGCCCAGTACCCGTCACCCTTCACCTTGGCGTACGGCGGATCCGTCTGGACCGTCGGCGCGCCGATGGTGTTGTAGGTGTCGTCGGCGCCCTTGCCCGTGTAGTACTCGCCCTTCACCTGGAGGAACTGCGTCAGGTTCAGGTCGGCGTCCACGCCGAGCATGTAGCCGTCCACGTCCTTCTGGTCGGGCGTCCCGTAATTGTAGCGGCGCGTCTGCATGTGGTAGCCGACGCCCACCGTGCCGCTGATGTCCGGGGCCGCCTTGACGCTGACGGCGCCGCGGGCCTCGAAGTTCGGGGTGCGGGAGCGGTTGCCGTAGCCGTTGTCCACCGGCTGGCCGGCGTCGGCGGGCGACAGCATGGCGGCGGCGAGGCTCAGGCCCACCATGTCGAACTGGCCGTTGTAGGACAGGCGGATCTGCGGCGAGCGGCGCCACAGGTTGCCGGCCTGCCAGAACAGCGGATCGGCGACCCACGCCAGCGACTCGGCGAACAGCGGGTTCACCAGGCCGTACTCCTGGCCGGCGAGGACCGCCCAGTTGCCGTACGGGGTCTTCCAGGTGGCGGTCATCGCCGCGAGGCGGAGCCGCATCAAGCCGTTGTACCAGGTGGTGCTCGCCTGCGGCGCCACGCCGACGTGGCCGGCCTTGAAGTCGAACTCGATGACGCCGGTGAGCGCGGCGCCCGTCCAGTTGTCACCGGACGTCGCGAGGCGCATGCCGACGCGGGACTGCCGCGCGCTCATCAGGAACGCGCCGCCCTCGTTCGTGCCGGCCCTGGCCGCCTGGCCCGGGTAGTCCTTGTTCACGAGGGTGTTGCCGTCCCAGTACGCGTTGAGGAGCACGAAGCCGTACGGCGTGACCTTGATGGTTTCCTCGGCCGGCTTCGCGGCAGGGGCCGGCGCAGCCGCCGGAGCGGCCTCCGCAGGCTTTGCGGCCTCGGTCGCCTGAGCGAGCGTCGCCAGAGGCAGCGACAGGGCGAGGGCTGCGACGAACAGCTTCTTCAGAGCCTTCATGCAGTTCCTCCAGAAATCGGAGCGCGGGTGTGTCCGGGGAGTGTCGAGTTGCGGCCCGGACGGGTGGGAATTTCCTACCACATCAGGCAGACAGCCGAGCGCAGAAATGTTGTCGCCGTCGGCAAATCTTGCACCCGCGCAGGCACTGCGCGTTCGTGCCGCAGTCCGTCAAGTGCTCGATTTCTAAGGAATCCGGCTGCCGCTAACGGCGGAGGGCGATCACCGTCACCGCATCGCCACCCTCGTGCCGATCGCCGGAACGGAAGGCTCCCACGTAAGGGGATGCGGCAAGGTGATCCCGCAGCGCCTGCTTGAGCGCGCCGGTGCCGTGGCCGTGCAGCACCACGCACTCGGCTTCACCGTCCGCGTACATGCGGTCGAGGAAGCGGTCCACCTCGCGCAGCAGCTCTTCCACCCGCAGTCCGCGCGCGTCGAGCCGGCGCTCGGCGCTCACCGGCGCGCCCGGCCGCGCCGCGCTCGCCGCGGCGAGCTTCTCCCCGCGCGTGCGGGCCAGCCCCGCGTCGCGCGCCTTGCCGGCGAGCGCGATCAGGTCCTTCACCGGCCGGCGGATCTTGAGTGGCCCGGCGCGCACCAGCGCGTCCTTGCCGTCCACCTCCACCACCTCGCCCTCCTGCCCGAGCGACAGGATCCGGACGCGCGCGCCCGGCTTCACCTCGCCGCCGGGCAGCGCCTCCGGCCCCGCCTCGGCGCGGGCGCGCGTCGCCTCCGCGGCCTGCGAGACCGTGGCGTGCCACGCGTCGAGCCGCGCCTTCGACTCGGCCGCCTTCTTCACGCTCGGCCGCGCCTGCAGCTCGGCCATGAGCTCGGCCACCTCGGCGCGCGCCGCCTCGAGCTCCTCCGCCAGCGCCGCGCCCATGCGCGCGCCGGCCTCGCGCTCCGCCCGCCGCGCCGCCTCCTCCGCCGCCCGCGCGCGCTGCTCGGCCGCCCGGGCCGCGGCGCGCGCCTCCTCCGCGCCGCGCCGCTCGGCCGCGAGCCGGCCGCGCTCCTCGTCGAGCGCGCGGAGCGCCTCGCCGAGCGCGCCGCCCTGGCCGTGCCGCGCCGCGCGCGCCCGCTCCACCACCGCGGCCGGCAACCCGACCCGCGCCGCGACCTCGATCGCCGACGAGCTGCCCGGCGCGCCGAGGTGCACCTGGTAGGTCGGCACCAGCCGCTCCGCGTCGAAGCCGACGCGGGCGTTGCCGTAGCGCGCGTCGGTGAGCGCGAGCGCCTTCAGCTCGTCGAGGTGGGTGGTGACGAGCACGGTGGCCCCGCGCTCCACCAGCGCCTCCAGGATCGCGGCGGCGAGCGCGGCGCCCTCGCGCGGATCGGTGTCGGCGGCGATCTCGTCCACCAGGATCAGCGAGCCCGGCACCGCGCCGGCCAGCATGTCCTTCACCGCGGCGAGGTGCGCGGTGAAGGTGGAGAGGTCCTTGGTGAGGTCGCCGCGCTCGTCCACCGCGGCCTTCACCTCCAGGTAGAACGGGAGGCGCGAGCCCTCGGCCGCCGCCACCGGCAGGCCGGCGCGCAGCATGAGCGCGGAGAGGCCCACCGCGGTGATGGCGACCGTCTTCCCGCCGCCGTTCGGGCCGGAGACGATGAGCGCGCGCTGCGGCGGCGAGAGGCGCACGTGGCTCGCCACCACCTTCTTGGCCTGCAGCACGAGCAGCGGGTGGCGGAGCGAGAGCAGCTCGAAGCCGGCCGGCTCCGGGCCCACCTCGGGCGCGTGCGCGTCGAGGTCCGAGGCGAGCCGGGCCTCCGCCTCGAGCAGGTCGAGGCGGGCCAGCACCTGGAGGTCGCGCGCCAGCGCGCCGGCGCCGGCGGTGAGCGCCTGCGACAGCTCGCGGAGGATGCGCTGCTCCTCCTCGGCGGCCATGGCGTTCGCGATGGACAGCTCGTTGCCGAGCTCGACCATCGAGTCCGGCTCCACGAACAGCGTCTGGCCGGACTGCGAGGCGTTGTGGACGATGCCCGGGACCTGCCCGCGCGCGCTCGCCAGCACCGGGAGCACGTAGCGGTCGTTGCGGATGGTGAAGTACCGGTCGCGCAGGTGGCGCTGCATCTCGCCGTCGTCGAGCAGCGCCTCGACCTGGGCCTTCAGGGCGCGGTGCAGCCCGCGGGAGCGGTCCCGCGCGGCGGCGAGGGCCGGGCTGGCGCGGTCGGAGATGGAGCCGTCCGGCTCGATGGCGCGCTCGATGCGGTCGGCCACGCCGGCCGAGGGGCTGAGCGCCTCGGCGAGCGCCCACAGGCGCGGGAGCTCGGCCGCGCGCGGCTCGAGCGTCGCCCGGGTGCGGGCGGCGGCGCGGGCGAGCCCGGCGCACTCGCGCAGCGCGAGCGGCTCGAGCACGCCGCCCTTGGCGGCGCGGTCGAGGTGCGGCTCCACGTCCGCGACGCCGCCGAGCGGCAGCGAGGTGCCCGCCTCCGACAGCGCGCGGGCCTCGCCCACCCGCGCGAGCGCCTCGCGCACCGCGGGCGCGTCGGGCAGGAAGGGGAGGGTGGCGGCCTGGCGGCGTCCGGCGGGCAGCCGGCAGCGGCCCGCCAGCGCCTCGAGGATCCGGGGCCAGCCCAGCTCGTTCAGCGTGTCTTCCGCGCGCATGCGGGCCGTCAGTTACCGCGCCTGGCGGCGGCGCGCCAGGGCCGGCGCGCACCGGGGGAAGGGGCGAGCGGTCCCCGGGGTTATCATGCGCGTGATGCGCACCCTCCCGCCCCTGGCCGTCCTCGCCGCCGTCGCCGTCGCAGGCTGCACCCCCCGCGCCCACACCTTCTCGCGGCCGCCCACCGCCGCCGCCCCGAAGGCGCAGCCCGCGCCGGCTGCGGCGGTCACCCCGGCGGCCGCCCCCGCGGCGTCCCCCGCGCAGCCCACCCCGCCCGGCGCGGCCACCCCCCCGGCCCCCGCGGCCGAGCCCGGCGGCCGGCGCCCGCGCACGGAGGTGCTGGTGGCGCGCGCCGAGGCGCTCCGCGGCGACGGCGACCTGGAGGGCGCGCGCGAGATCCTGGAGGCCGCGTTCGCGCTCGCCCCCGGCTCCGGCGAGGCGCGCCTCGCGCTCGCCGACCTGCTGGTCGCGGACGGCCGCGAGCTGGACCGCGCCGCCACGCTCATCGCCGGCGCGCCCGAGGCGGCCGCGGTCCCGCGGCGCCGGGTGCTGGCCGGGCGCCTCGCCGAGCTGCGCGGTGACGACGCGGCGGCGGTGGCCGAGTACGCGGCGGCGCTCGACCTCGGCGCCGACGCCGAGGTCCGGGTCCGGCGCGCGCTCGCGCTGGAGCGGCTCGGGCGCGGCGACGAGGCGCTGCTGGAGCTGCACCGCGCCAGCCGCGAGCGGCCCGGGGATGCGCTGGTGCGCGCCCGCCTCGCCGAGCGGTACGAGGCCGCGGGGCTGCTGCCCGCGGCCGAGGCGGAGCTGGTGGCGGCGGCGGAGGCCACGCCGGACCGCGCCGCCGGCTGGGACCGGCTGGCGCGCTTCTACGCGCGCACGCACCGCGAGGACAAGGCGCGCGCCGCCGAGGCGAAGGCCCGGGCCGCGGCCGGCACGCCGCGAGAGCGCGTGCTGCGGCCGCTGCTGCCGTCCAGCCGCTGATCCGCGCGGGCGGCGGGACGGGCCGCCGGGGCCGCTACGCCGGGGGAACGCCGTCCGGCCGTCCCGCCCCGTCCTCGGGCTCCGCCGGCGCGGGCCGGCCCAGCGCCCGGTCGAGCACCCAGGCCACGGCCCACGCGCGGGGAACGCCCGCGGCCAGGCTGCCGAGCGCCACGCCCCAGGGCGGGGACAGGTAGACGAGGATGAGCAGGCCGCCGGAGAGTACCCAGAAGGCGGTGAGCACCCAGGCGAGCGCGCGCCGGCGCCTCGGCGCGTCCTCCAGCGCGACCGCCATGAGCGCCGCGATGGCGCCGTTCACCGCCGACGCGGCCACCGAGACGGTGACGAGGATGGCGGTGCGATCCAACGCCAGGAGATCCCTGAAGAGCTCGGCCGCGTGGTCGAGGAGGAGGTAGGGCGGGGCGACCGCGTGGACCTGCGCGGCGACCGCGTCGCACGCGAGGTGGACGGCGCCCGCGAGGGCCGCCAGGGTGAGGCCGTGGGCGCGTCGGGGTGGGCCGGGCATCCCGCCGTGTGTAGCAGGTCGCCGCCGCCCCTCGCCACCGCCCGAGGTCGCCTGGCCGTCCGTGGGAGCGGTGTCTAGATTCGTCGCGGAGGACGGAACCCGTGCCGGATCCCGCTGCCCAGCCCGCTCGCCGCCACCTGCGCCTCGCCCCCGCTCCCGGCCCCCGCGGCAGCCCCGAGGGCCGGCTCGCGCTGCTCGCGCGCACGCTCGTCGCCACGGTGGCGCTCGTGCTCGTCACCGTGCGCGCCTGGGTCGCGGCCACGCTCGCGCTCTTCCCGCTGCTGTGGCGGCGCGCGCCCCTCGGCCGGCGGCTCACCCCGCTGGCGAAGCGCGAGGCGCGGGTGATCCCGTTCCAGCGCCGCCGCCAGGCGATGCCCCGCTGACGGCGCCCCTCCGCCGGAGGGAGGTGCCCCGTGAAGATCGGCGTCGTCACCGAGTACTACTACCCGAGCGTCGGGGGCATCCAGGAGCACGTCCACCACTTCGCCCGCGAGGCGAGGCGGCTCGGGCACACGGTCCGGATCGTCACCTCGGCCATGCCCGACCTGGGCGCCGAGCCGGGCGCGCCGCAGCCCGACGTGATCCGCCTCGGTCGCAGCCTGCCCGCGTACACGAACGGCGGCTTCGGCCGGGTGACCGGCGGCCTCGGCGTCCGCGGCGCCCTGCGCGAGGTCCTCGCCCGCGAGCGCTTCGACGTGGTCCACGTGCACGCGCCGCTCACCCCGGTGCTGCCCCTGCTCGCCATCCACCACGCCACCGGGCCGCTCGTCGGCACGTTCCACACGAACTTCCGGCCCGGCCTGCTGTTCCGGATGATGCGCGGGCCGCTGCAGCGCTACCTCGACCGGCTCGACGCGGCGGTGGCGGTGTCGCAGGCGTGCCTGGGCGCGTTCCGCGACCGGCTGCACGCGGACTTCCGCATCATCCCGAACGGCGTGGACGCCGAGCGCTTCGCGCGCGGGCGCCGCCTGCGCCGCTACGACGACGGCAAGCTGAACGTGCTGTTCGTGGGCCGGCTCGAGCCGCGCAACGGCCTCGACCGGCTGCTCGCGGCGTTCCACCGCGCCTGGCGCCAGGTGGGGGCGCGCCTGCTGGTTCTCGGCGACGGCCCGCTGCTGCCGCGCTATCGTGCCATGGTGCCGCGCGAGCTGCGTGAGGACGTGGTGTTTGCCGGCCGGGTGCTCGACGAGCGCCCGGACTGGTACGCCACGGCCGACGTCTACTGCGCGCCCACGCGGCTGGCGAGCTTCGGGGTGACGCTGCTCGAGGCCATGGCCTCGGGCAAGCCGGTGCTGGCCGCGGACATCGACGGCTTCCGGGAGGTCATGCAGCACGGCCGCGAGGGCGAGCTGCTCTCCGGCGACGACCCCGCCGCGTGGGCGCGGGCGCTGGTGCGCATCGCGCGCGAGCCGGCCCGCGCGCAGGCGTACGGCGAGCGCGGCCGGCTCACCACCCAGCGCTACGCCTGGCCCTCGGTGACGCGCGAGGTGCTCGGGCTGTACCGCTCCATCGGCGTGCGGGGCTGAGGCGCGCGTGCCGGCCCGCAAGCGGCTCGCGGTGGCGCTGGCGGTGCTCGGGGGCGTGGCGCTGCTCGGCCTGGCGGCGCGGCTCGCGCTCGAGGGGCGGCCCGGCCCCGGCGCGGCGCTCGGGCTCGCCACCGTCGCCGCCGCGCTCGCCGTCCTCCAGGCGCTGTGGGTGCCGTTCGACCTCACCGGCCGGAGCCTGCGGCGCGGGCCCGCGGGGCCGCCCTCGGTGGCGCTCACCTTCGACGACGGTCCCTCCGACGACACGCCGGCGGTGCTGGACGCGCTCGATCGCGCCGGCGTGCGGGCCACGTTCTTCGTGCTGGGCGAGGCCGCGCGCCGCGCGCCGGAGCGGGTGCGGGAGGTCGCGCGCCGCGGGCACCTCGTGGCGCTGCACGGCGACACGCACGCGAAGCTGCTCCTCGCCGGGCCGCGGCGCGTCGGGGCCGAGCTGGATCGCTGCGCCGAGGCCATCCGCGCCGCCGGCGTCGAGCCCGCGCCGCTGTTCCGCGCCCCGCACGGCTTCCGCGGGCCGTTCCTCGGGCCGGCGCTGCGCCGGCGCGGCCTCACGCTGGTGGGCTGGACGCGCGGCGTGTTCGACACCGAGCGGCCCGGCGCCGAGGTCATCGCGGCGCGCGCCAGCCGCCGCATGCGGCCGGGCGAGATCCTGCTCCTGCACGACGGCTGCGCCACGCCCGGGCTCGACCCGCGGCGCGATCAGACCGCCGCGGCGGTGCCGGAGATCGTGCGCCGCTGGCGCGAGGCCGGGTACGCGTTCGTCACGCTGGACGCGTTCGCCGCGCCGCGGGCGG
The DNA here is from genome assembly GCF_000013385.1 of Anaeromyxobacter dehalogenans 2CP-C. Lineage (GTDB taxonomy): Bacteria > Myxococcota > Myxococcia > Myxococcales > Anaeromyxobacteraceae > Anaeromyxobacter > Anaeromyxobacter dehalogenans_B. Next base: position 2,727,542 of record NC_007760.1, on the reverse strand, counting down.
CCGCGGGCGGGGCGGGCGCCGCCGCGCGGGGAGGGGCGTAGCGGATGGGCGACCGGCTCGCCTGGCTGCGGTCGCTCGCGCCGGCGCGGCCACCTGGGGGCCGCGGGCCTGGGAGCCGGACCGCGATCCACCTGGCCGGCCTCGCGGTGGTCGCCGGGCTGGCGGTGCTGGCGGCGCGCCACGTGGACCTGCGCGAGGTCGCCGGCGTCGTCGCCGGCGCCGACCCGCTGCTCCTGCTCGCCGCGGGCGGCGCGAACCTGCTCTCGCTCGCGGTGCACAGCGCGCGCTGGGCCTCGGTGGTGCGCGGCCCCGCGCTGCGGGTGCGCTTCCGCGACGCGTTCTCGGCGGTGGTGGCCGGCTTCGCGCTCTCGCTCGTGATCCCGGCCCGGGCCGGCGACGTGGCCCGCGCCATGCTGCTCTCGCGCCGGTCGGGCGCGCCGGTGGCATCGCTCCTCACCGCCGCGGCGCTCGACTACGTGGTGGGCGCTGCCGCCCTGGTCCCGCTGCTCGCCGCGCTGGCGCTGCTCGGGCCGCTGCCCGGCTGGGCGCGCCAGGTGCTCCTCGTGTTCGCGGCGGTGGCGGTCGCCGGCGTGCTCCTGGCGCGCCTCCTGCGGCCGCCGCGCGGCCGCGCGCCGGAGCGCGGCGGCGGGGCGGGCCTGCGGGTGCGCCTGCGCGCAGGGCTCGCGGCGGCGCACGATCCGCGCGCGCTCGCCGCGTCCTTCGCGTGGGGGCTCGCCGGCTGGGCGGCCGAGGTGCTCATCGCGCTGCTCGCGCTGGTCGCGGTGGGGCTGCCGCCCTCGCTGTTCGCGGCGGGGCTGGCGGTGGTGGCGTCCACCGCGGCCAACGTGGTGGCGGTGTCGCCCGGGAACGCCGGGCCGTTCGAGGCCGCGGTGGTGCTCGCGCTCGCCGGCGCGGGCGCCTCGCGGGAGGCGGCGCTGGCGTTCGCGCTGCTCTACCACCTCGCGCACCTCGTGCCGGTCGGCGTGGTGGGCGGCGCGGTGCTGCTGCGGGAGGCGCGCGCGGCGGGACGGGACGCTCCGACCGGTCCGTAGTACCCTCCGCGCCCGTGACGGCGCACCGCAAGGCCGAGGGCGGGGAGGACGCGGGGGCGGCGGACGCCGCCGACGTGGCCGCCGCCCTGCGCGGCGACCGCGCCGCCCAGCGCGCGCTCTACGACCGGCACCGGCCGGCGGTGCACCGGCTGGCGCGCGGCTTCCCGGCGCTCGACGCCGACGACGCCGAGGACGTGGTGCAGGACGCGTTCGTCCGCGCCTTCGCGAGCCTGGCCCGGCTGGAGCAGCCGGCGCGCTTCGGCGGCTGGCTGCTCACGATCGCCCGCAACCGGGCCATCACCCGCATCGCCCGCGGCCGGGCGCGGGACCAGCTCGCCGACGAGCTGGGGCGGGAGGCGGAGGCGCTGGGGGTCGCCGAGGCAGAGGCCCCGGATCCGGAGGCCGGCGCCGAGCTGGAGCTGGTCCGCCGGGTGGTGGACGAGCTGCCGGAGGGGCCGGAGAAGGAGACCGTGCGGCTCTTCTACCTGGAGGGCCAGCTCACCGCGCGCGAGATCGCGGCCCGCCTGGGCGTCGGGAAGAGCGCGATCACCATGCGGCTCGAGCGGTTCCGGGCGAAGGTGAAGCGCCGGCTGCTCGCCGAGGTGGCCAGGCTGCGCGGTGAGGAGTCCTAGGCACGTGGCCCACCTCACCGAACCCGTCTACGCGCAGCTGATCCGGGGCGAGCTTCCCCCGGACGAGGCGGCCGCCTGGGCGCGCCACCTCACGGACGGCTGCGACGCCTGCGAGGCGTTCCTCGCCGCCCGGCCGGAGCCGGACGCGCTCGACGCCCGCGCCGACCGGGCCCTGGCGGCGCTCGGCCCGCCCGGCGCGCCCGGCAACGATCTCGAGTACCGCCGCATCGAGCAGCGCCTCGCCCAGCGCGCCGCCGCGGACCCCCGGCGCGCGCCCCGCCGCCTCCCGCGTCCCGCGCTCGCGGTGGCGGCGGGCGTCGTCGCGGCCGGGCTGGCCGGGCTGTGGCTCGCGAGCCGGGCGCCGGAGCGGCCGGGCCGGCCGGAGTGGACGGGCGAGAAGGGCATGGGCGCGGCGCCCGCCGCGGTGCCGGTGCGGCTGCGCTTCCTCGTGATCTCCGGCGGCGCCGGTGCGCCGTCGGTCGAGAAGGGCGTCTCCGGTCAGGCGGTGCCCGCCGCCGCGAGCCTGCAGTTCGAGGTGGAGCTGGGGCGCGCCGGGCAGGTGGCGCTGGCGCGCGTGGCGCCGGGCCGGCCGCCGGAGGTGTTCTTCCGCGCGTCGCTGCCCGCGGGACGCACCGTCGTCTCGGTGGACGGCCGGCCCGCGGCGTACCCGCTCTCGGACCTCTCGGGCCCGCAGCGCTTCGTGGCCGTCGCGAGCCCCGCTTCGCTCGACGAGGCGGCGGCGGCGCGCGCTGCGGGGCAGGTGGCGCGCGGTGCGCGGATGGAGCAGGGAGTCCCCGGCCTGGAGGGGCTTTCGGTGGACGCGGTGGACGTCGCGGTGCAATAGGAGGGGCTGCGCCGGCGCGAGGGGTCGCGCCGGGACGGGGGCCACGGGGCGGCTCCCTCGACCGGAGCAACGGCCGGCGGCGGCCGAGGGAACCGCCGCCGGCGAGACGAAGGAGCCCGATGTTCGCGCCGTCCCCCAGCCCGCCACGGCCCGCGGCCGCGCCCCCGCGCGCGCGGCGCGCCTGCGCGCTGCTCGCCGCGCTCGCCTGCCTCGCCCCGGCCCCCGGACGCGCCGACGGACCCGCCGATGACGCCCCGCCGCCCGCCACGAACGCGGGGCCCGCGGCGGAGAAGGGCGGCCTCGTCCCGCTCGACCTGCCCCGCGCGAAGGTGGCGGCGGCGCACGCGCCGCGACGGCTCGCGCTGCTCCTCGGCGTGCAGCGCTTCGACGACGCGAGCTGGCGGCCGCTGCGGTACCCGGACGCCGACGCGCGCGCGCTCGGCGAGGCGCTGCGGGATCCGGGCGGGTTCGACGAGGTGCGGGTGCTCACCGGCGCCACGCGCGCCGAGGTGCGCGACGCGCTCCGGGCGCTCGCCTCGTCCGACCGCGACGAGCGCGACACCGTCGTCGTCTACGTCTCCTCGCACGGCACGCTGGCGCGCGACGCGGCCGGCCAGCTCCGCCGGTACCTGGTGGTGCGCGACACCCGGCTCGACGACGTGCCCGGCACCGCGCTCGCCATGGACGAGCTGAACGCCGAGTTCGACCGGCTGCGCTCGCGGCGCAAGGTGCTGGTGCTCGCGACCTGCCACTCGGGCGGCGGCAAGTCGCTCCTGCCCGACGAGGTCCGCCGCGAGCTCGAGGCCACCAAGGCGGGCTTCCTGGTGCGGCCCATCGAGGAGGTCTCGCGCGCGAGCACCGTGCTCGCCGCCAGCGACTGGGGCGAGACCGCGCGCGAGGACGAGCGGCTCGGGCACGACATCTACACGTACTTCCTGGTCGAGGCGCTCCGCGCCGGCGCCGACCGCAACGGCGACGGCGCGGTGACCGCCTCGGAGGCGCACGACTACGCGCGCCGCCGGACCTACGCGTACACCGCCGGCCGGCAGCGGCCCAGCGCCGAGTCCACCGAGGTGGGCGCCGATCCCATCGTGCTGGTGGGGCGCGTCGAGCGGAAGGGGAAGCCGGAGCTGTACAGCTACGCCACGCGGCTCGACGGGTTCACGGTGAGCGTGGACGGGCGGCCGCTGGCGGAGCTGCCGGGCGGGGTGGTCCTCGAGCCCGGCCGCAGCCGCGTGCAGCTCGCGAAGGGCGGCGGGCCGGCGCTGCTCGACCGGACCGTCTCGCTCGACCCGGGCGAGCGGGTGGACGTGCTGACGCTCCTGGAGCGCGCGCAGGGGCGCTGGGAGGCGGCGCCGAGGGTGGCGCTGCTCGCGTTCCTGGACGCGCGCAGCCGGCGCGAGGTGCTCGGGCCCGTCCCCGGCTTCGGCGCGGCCTTCACGGCGCGCGGCTGGCCGGCGCCCTCGCTCTCGCTCCGGCTCGACCTCGTCACGTCCTTCGGGCGCTCGCGCATCCGGCAGGACGGGGCCGAGGCCACGTTTGGCTACACCGCGCTCGCGGCCGGCGTGGGCGTCCCCTGGCGCTTCGAGCCGGCGGCGCTCCGCGGCGCCGCGCTCCTCGCCGGCCCGCGCCTGTCGCTGCTCTGGCTCGACCGGCGCTTCGACCTCGCGCTCGCGCCGCCCGCGCAGCGCGTCCTGACGTTCACCCCCGGGCTGCTGCTCGGCGCCGCCGTGCCGCTCGGGCGCGGCTTCACCGCGGGCGCGGAGCTGCACCTCGACTGGCTCCTGCTCCGCGTGGACCGCGAGAACCGCTCCACCGGCCTGGCCGAGCTGCTGGTGGGCGCGGGGTACCGCTTCTGATGGGCGCGTGGCCGGCAGCCCGGGCCCCGGGGTCCGACGGACGGAGGTTCCGCCGCATGTCGCGAACGACGCTCGCCGTGCTCCTCGCGCTCACCCTCGGGTGTGGCGGCCTGGACAGCCCGGACCTGTCCACCGGCGAGGTGCAGGGGCGCATCCTGGGGGCGTCCGCCGGCGCCTACGTGTACCCGCTCGGCCGGCCGGAGCTGGTGGTCCGCGCCGCCGGGGCGGGCGACTTCGCCTACAGGCTCGCGCTCCCGCGCGGCGAGCACGACCTCGTGCTGTACGACGGCGGCGTGCGGGCCGAGCGCGTGCCGGTCGAGGTGGAGGGGGCCGGGGTGCGCACCGTCGCCGACCGGCGCGGGGAGGGTGCCCTGGGCGCCGCCGCCAAGATGCCGCTCGCGGGCGCGATCCTGGCCGGCGTGCGCGCGGTGGGCGGCGCGCTGCCGCTCGATCCGCGCCTCGACGTGACCGGCACCGAGCCCGGCGCACGGCTCCCGCTCGGCACCACCACCGCGCTCTTCCAGCCGCTGCCCGCCGGGCGGTACCGGCTCACCGCGGAGATGGTCGGGTTCCTGAAGGGCGCGGCGGACGTGGACGTGGTGGAGGGCGCGAGCACGTCCTACGAGCTCGAGCTGCTGGTGGACGACGACGAGGCGGAGCGCGGCTGCACGGCCACCGGCGGCTGCGAGAGCAGCGCGCTCGAGTGCGAGGACGACGGGCTCTGCCACGACGCCGATCCGTCGGGGAGCGCGTGCGCGTACACCTGCGACGCCGGCGCGCCCTGCCCGGCGGGCCTCGACTGCAGCGGCGGCCAGTGCCTCGCGGACCACGACTGCGCCACGTACCTGTCGGTCGCGGGCACGCCGTGCGTGAGCGACGACGTCTGCGACGACGCGCTCCACGACGGCTCCTGCCACCGGACCTCGGCCGAGCAGCCCGGCTACTGCACCGCGCCGTGCCAGGACACAGGGCAGTGCGCCCCGTTCGGCGCCGGGTGGGCGTGCGAAGGCGGCCTCTGCGCGCCGCCGCCCTGATGGCTGGGGTCCGCTCGCGGAAGACGCTCCCCGCGCGCGCCGCCGCGCGGTACAACGTCGCGAGCCGCCCGGCCCGGGCGCCCGCGAGCCCCCACGCATGAGCCCACGCCGTCCGCCCACCCCACGAACGCGCCCGCGCGCCGCGCGCCGCGGCCCGGTCCGCTCCGGCCTCGACGTCCTGGCGGCGCGCCGCTTCGCGCCGCTCCGCGGCCGCGCGGTGGGCCTCGTCTGCAACCCCACCGCGGTCACCTCCCGGCTCGTGCACGCCGCCGACCTGCTCCACGGCGCGCGCGGCGTGCGGCTGGCGGCGCTGTTCGGGCCGGAGCACGGCGTCCGCGGCGACGCGCAGTACATGGCCGCGGTGGAGGGCGAGCGCGATCCCCGCACCGGCGTGCCGGTCCACTCGCTGTACGGCTCCACGCCGGCGTCGCTGACGCCGCGCCCCGAGCACCTGGCCGGCCTGGACGCGCTCGTCTTCGACATCCAGGACGTCGGCACCCGCTTCTACACGTACCAGGCCACCATGATGCTGTGCATGGAGGCGGCCGCGGCGGCGCGGGTCGCGTTCGTGGTGCTGGACCGCCCCAACCCCATCGACGGCGTGCGCGTGGAGGGGCCCGCGCTGCGCCCGGGCTTCGAGAGCTTCTGCGGGCTGCACGACCTGGCGGTGCGCCACGGCATGACGGTCGGCGAGCTGGCGCTGCTGTTCCGCGCCGAGCGGCGGCTCGACCTCGAGCTCGAGCTCGTGCCGTGCGAGGGGTGGCGACGCGGGCAGCGCTTCCGCGACACCGGCCTGCCCTGGGTGTTCCCCTCGCCGAACATGCCCACGCCGGAGACGGCGCTCGTCTACCCCGGCATGTGCCTGCTCGAGGGGACCAACCTGTCGGAGGGGCGCGGCACCACGCGCCCGTTCGAGCTGTTCGGCGCGCCGTGGCTGGACGGCGCCCGCCTCGCCGCCGACCTCGCGCGCGACCGGCTCCCGGGCGTGGCCTTCCGCCCGGTGAGCTTCGTGCCCACCTGGGACAAGCACGCCGGGGTCCGCTGCCACGGCGTGGAGCTGCACGTGACCGATCCCGAGCGCTTCCGCCCGTTCCGCACCGGCCTCGCCTGCGTCATCCGCGCCCGCGCCCAGGATCCGGTCCGGTTCGCCTGGCGCACGGAGCCGTACGAGTTCGTGGCGGACGTCCCCGCGTTCGACCTGCTGTGCGGCTCGGCGCGGGAGCGCGAGGGCATCGAGGCGGGCGCCTCGGCCGCCGAGCTGGCGCGGGCGTTCGCGCCGGAGGAGCGGGCCTTCGCCCGCCGCCGGTCGCCCTTCCTGCGCTATCGCGACCTGCGCTAGCCTTCCCCTGTCCCTCCCCCGGAGCCCACGTGCGCATCGGCCTGGCCAGCGACAGCGACGGCGACGTGGACGCGCTCCTGCGCGCGCTCGACGTGCTGGCGCGCGCCGGCGTGGACCGGGTCTTCTTCCTGGGCCGGCGCCTCGCCGACCTGGACGCGGCGCTGGCGCGGCGCGCGGCGGCCGGGCCGGACCCGCTGGCCGGGCGGGTGGTGCGGGTGGCGAGCCGCGCCGACCCGGAGCGCGCAGCCGGCGCGCCGGCCAAGGTGATCGACCTGCTCGACGGCCTGCTCTGCTGCGCGGTGCACGACAAGGCCGAGCTGACCCGCGACGACATCGCGAACGCGACGCTGCTCCTGCACGGGCGCGCGCCGCGCGGCGCGCTGGTGGCGATCGGGCCGCGCTGCTTCGTCGCGCCCGGGCGCGTGCGCGCCGCCGCGGCGACCCCGGGATCCGCCGCGGCCGAGCCGCCCACCTGCGCGGTGCTGGAGCTCGGGCCGGACGGGTTCGCGCTCGCCGTGCTCGGCCTCGACGGCGCGGAGCTGCGCCGCGAGCGCGCCGCGGCGGCGGGTGGCGGCGGGAGGATCTCGGTGCGATGAGCGGCGGCCGCGAGATCGCGCTCCTGGGCGGCTCCTTCAACCCGCCGCACGTGGCCCACCTCATGGCCGCGTGGTGGGCGCTCGCCACGCAGGGCGTGTCGGAGGTGTGGCTGCTGCCCGCGTTCCGCCACCCGTTCGGCAAGGAGCTGGCGCCGTTCGAGGATCGGCTGGAGATGTGCCGGCTGGCGGCGCGGGCGCTGCGCGGCGTCCACGTGTGCGGCGCCGAGGCCGAGCTGGCCGGGGACCCGCTGGTGGGGAAGACCGCCCGCACGCTCGAGCACCTCGCCGCGAAGCACCCGACCTACCGGTTCGCGCTGGTGGTCGGCGCCGACATCCTCGCCGAGACCGCCAAGTGGTACCGCTGGGACCGGGTGCAGGAGCTGGCCCGCATCATCGTGGTGGGCCGCCAGGGCCATCCCCCGGTGCCGGGCGCGCCGGACCTGCCCGCCATCTCTTCCACCGAGATCCGCGCCCGGCTCGCGCGCGGCGAGGACGTGCGCGGGCTCGTGCCGGACCGCGTGCTGCGCTACGTCGAGGCGCAGCGGCTCTACCGCGGCTGACGCCGCCGCGCGGGCCGGGCGCCGCCCGCGGCCCGCAGCACCGCGTCCGCGCGCGCCCGGTCCAGCCCGCCGCGCGCCGCGATCCCGACCAGCCGCCGGGTGAGCACCCGGTACGCGTCTCGCGCCTCGCCGCGCAGCGCCCGCACCTGGCGCCGGACCACCTCGGCGTCGCCGCGGGACGCGGGCCCGGTGAGCGCGCCGGGCAGCCCGCGCTCGGCCAGGTTCTCCACCGCGCCGCGCAGCAGCGGCACCAGCGCCGGCAGCGCCTCGGCGGGCGGCGCCCCGGCGCGCGCCCAGGTCTCGGCGGCGAGGTCGGCGAGCGCCATCACCAGGTTCGAGGCCATCACGGCCGACGCGTGGTAGAGCGGCCGGCCCGCGGCCGGGACGCGGATGGGCCGCAGCCCCAGGTCCCGCGCGGCGCGCGCGAGCAGCCGCCGGGCCGCGGGGCCGCCGTCCACCGCCGCCGCCGCGCCGGGCTGGAACGGCCCGCCCGCCAGCGCCTGGAGCGGGTGGAGCGAGCCGGGGAGGGCGCCGCGCCGGCGCGCCGGCGCGAGCACGTCCAGGGTGAGCGCCCCGGCGCCGTGCGCCACCACCTGCCCGCGGGCGAGGTGGGGGACGAGGCCGCGGACCACCTCCTCGATGACCGAGTCCGGGACCGCGAGCAGCACCAGGTCGAAGCCGGCGGCGCCGTCGAGCGGGAGCGGCTCGGCGCCCAGCCGGCGCAGCCGCGCCCGGCCGCGGCCGGTGCGGGCGCTCCCGGCCACGCGCCAGCCGGCGGCGCGGAGGCCGGGGACGAGCGCGGAGGCGAGCCGGCCGGCGCCGACGACGTAGGCGGAGGGCATGCGGCGAGTGTCCCGCCGCGCGCGGGCGGCGGCAAGCCCGCGCGCGGTCAGGCGCGGGCGAACGCGAGCGCGCCGTCCGCGACGCTCACCGCCACCGCGTCGCCCGCGACGAGCTCGCCCGCGAGGATCCGCTCGGCGAGCGGCGCCTCGACCAGCCGCTGGATGGCGCCGCGCATCGGGCGCGCGCCGAGCGCCGGGTCCCAGCCGCCGTGGTCGAGCAGGTGCTCCACCGCGGCGTCGTCCGCCTCGAAGCGGATGCGGCGCTCGCCCTCGAGGCGGCGCGAGGAGTCCGCGAGCAGCAGGCGCGCGATGCGGGCCACCTCGGCGCGCGCCAGCGGCGCGAGCACGAGCCGCTCGTCGAGCCGGTTCCACAGCTCCGGCGGCACCGCGCCCCGGGCGGCCGAGAGCGCGCGGTCCTCGCGCGGCGCGGCCCGGTCGGCGGCGCCGAAGCCCATGGTGCCGGTGGAGGTCCGGGTGGCCTCCGCTGCGCCCAGGTTGGAGGTGAGCACCACCACCGTGTTGGAGAAGTCCACCAGCCGGCCGCGCCCGTCGGTGAGGCGGCCCTCCTCCAGGATCTGCAGCAGCAGCATCTGCACGTCGCGGTGCGCCTTCTCGATCTCGTCGAGCACCACCACCGAGGCCGGCCGGCGCCGGACCGCGTCGGTGAGCTGCCCGCCCTCGCCGTAGCCGACGTAGCCGGGCGCGGCGCCCACCAGCCGCGCCACGCCGGTCTGCTCGGCGCACTCGGTCATGTCGAGCTGCACCAGCGCGTCGGCGGAGCCGTACAGCGCGTCGGCGAGCGCCCGGGCCAGCTCGGTCTTGCCCACGCCGGTCGGCCCGAGCAGCAGGAACGAGCCCATGGGCCGGCGCGAGGCGAAGCCGGCGAAGTTCCGCTTCAGCACCCCGGCGACGCGGGCCACCGCGTCGGCGTGCCCCACCACCCGCGCGGCCAGCGCCGCCTCGATGCCCAGGATCCGCTCGCGGTCCGAGGCGAGGAGCCGCGACTCCGGGATGCCCGCCATCTTCGCGACCACCTGCGCCACCTCGCGCTCGCCCACCTGCCGCACGCCGGCGCGGTGCGCGCGCGAGCCGGCCAGGTCGAGCACCGCCACCGCCTTGTCCGGCAGGAAGCGGTCGGTGACGTGGCGGGCGGAGAGCGTGGCGGCGGCCTCCAGCGCCTCCGGCGCGTAGGCCACCTGGTGGTGCTTCTCGTAGCGCGGCGCCAGCCCGCGCAGGATGGTGACGGTGTCGGCCACCGAGGGCTCGCGCACCAGCACCGGCGTGAAGCGGCGCTCCAGCGCCGGGTCCTTCTCGATGTGCTGGCGGTACTCGTCGTGCGTGGTGGCGCCGATGCAGGGGAACTCGCCGCGCGCCAGCGCCGCCTTCAGCTCGTTGGCCGCGTCCTGCGGCCCCTCGCCGGCGGCGCCCGCGCCCATCAACGTGTGCACCTCGTCGATGAACACCACCACCCGGCCGCCGGCCTTCCGGACCTCCTCCTTGATGCCGAGGAGCTTCTCGGAGAACGCGCCGCGGAGCTGGGTGCCGGCCACCACGCTCGCCATGTCGAGCTCGACCAGGATCCGCTCGCGCGCCTGGCCCGCCGAGGCGAGCAGCCGCTGCGCGATCCCCTCGACGATGGCGGTCTTGCCCACGCCCGGCTCGCCCACCAGCAGCGGGTTGTTGGTGCGGCGCTTCCCGAGGACGTCGATCGCCTCCTCGACCTCGCGCTCGCGGCCGACCAGCGGGTCGAGCTTCCCGGCCGCGGCGAGCTCGGTGAGGTTGCGGCCGAGCTGCGAGAGCCAGGGGAAGACCTTGGGGTCGAGCGCGTGGGGGCTGCTGCGGCGCGCGGGGGCCGCCGCGGCGGCGCGGGGCTCGGCGGCGGGGGCGGGAACGGCGGGGGCGGGCGTCGCGGCGGGCGCCGGGGTGAGGGCCGGGGCCTCGCCGAGCGCCTCCTCCAGGCGGGCGTCGAGGTCGTCCGCCGCGGCCGGCTCGGCGCCGCGGCGCGGGGCCGGGGTCGCGGTCGCGCCGGCGGCCGGGCCCACCTTCACCGGCTGCAGCTGGCGCAGCCGGCGCGGCATGCGGGCGGTGAAGTAGGAGAGCGCGATGTTGCGCAGCGAGGCGAGCTGCAGGCCGCAGGCGGCGAGCAGCTGGTGGGCGGCGGCGCCGCGCACGCGGCTCATGGCGATGAGCAGGTGCAGGCAGTCCACCTCCTCGGCGCCCACGCCCTCGGCCACGTCCCGGGCGCGCTCGCGGAGGTCGCGCTCGACGCCCTCCGGCTCGCGGGGCGCGCCGGTCATGGCCAGCAGGATGCGGTCCTCGTCGATGCCGCGATCCCGGAGCAGGACCTCGGCGCGGTTCGGCACGGTGAAGAAGGCGAGGAGCTGGTGCGCGCTGGTGAGCTTCTGGTTGACGCTCCGTGCGATGTCCTCGGCCTCGGCCAGGACCTGCAGGAGCTCCATCGACTCGATGACCGTGGCCATTCCCGGGGAGAGTGCGATATCGGCCCGAACGGGTCAAATTTCGAGTCCTTCCAGGCCGCGCGGACCCCGCCGGGGAGCGCGGCACTTTGCCATTGACCCGCACGGCCGCACCCACCGTCCGCGCGACGCTGCATGGTTTCCGGGCACGGGGATCCGGCGCGGCGTGCCGGTGCGGGCGGCGGCGGGTGCGTTCCATGGCGAGCGAGGTCCCGATGCGCATCGCGGTGCGGCTCCCGGCGTTCGAGGACTGGCGGGCCCAGGTCAAGTGCCAGGTCGGCTGCCCCGTGGACACCGACGGCGGCCGCTACTGCCAGCTCGTGGCGCAGGAGCGGTACGAGGAGGGCTACCTCGTCGCCCGGGCGCCGAACCCGTTCGCCTCGGTGTGCGGCCGGGTGTGCGCGGCGCCGTGCGAGGACGCCTGCCGCCGCGGCACCATCGACGCGCCCATCACCATCCGCGCGCTGAAGCGGACGCTCACCGAGCGCTTCGGGGTCGAGTCCGTCCACCCGGACGCGCAGGACCGGCTGCGCGAGGCGCTGGTGCCGGAGGGGAACCGGTACCCGGGGCACCTCCCCACGGTGCCGCTCCGCGGGGCGCCGCAGGGCGGCCGGCGCAAGGTCGCGGTGATCGGGGCCGGGCCGGCCGGGCTCTCGGCCGCGCACGACCTCGCGCTGCTCGGGTACGACGTGACGGTCTTCGAGGCGGCCGAGGAGCCGGGCGGGATGATGCGCTTCGGCATCCCCGAGTACCGGCTGCCCCGCAGCGTGATCCGCGGGGAGATCGAGAAGATCCTGGCGCTCGGCGTCACGCTCCGCACCGGCGCCCCGCTCACGCCCGAGCGCGGGCTCGCCGCGCTGCGGGCCGAGGGCTTCGAGGCGTTCTTCCTGTCGGTCGGCGTGCAGAAGGGGCGCGACCTCGCCATGCCCGGCGCCGAGCTCGACGGCGTCGTCAAGGCGGTGGACTACCTCCTGAACGCGAACCGCGGCTACCGGATGGACCTGGGCCGGCGCGTGGTGGTGATCGGCGGCGGGTTCGTGGCGTTCGACGCGGCCCGGCTCGCGCTGCGCGCCGGGCAGGAGGACCGCGCGGGCGAGGTCCGCGCGCTGGGCGCGGAGTCCGACGCGCGCCTGGTGGAGGCGCTCGACTCGGCGCGCGCCGCGGTGCGCGGCGGCGCGGCCGAGGTGACCATCGTCTCGCTGGAGAGCTTCGACGAGATGCCGGTCCTGCGGACCGCGCAGGGGCACGAGGAGTTCGAGGAGGCGCGGCGGGAGGGGATCCGGTTCCAGCCGCGCCGCGGGCCGCGGCGGTTCGTCGGGACGGGGCGGCTCGAGGCGGTGGAGCTGCGCGGCGTGACGCAGGTGTTCGACGCGTCCGGGCGCTTCGCGCCGGCCTACGACGACGCCGACGTGATCGCGATCCCGGCGGACGGCTGCGTCCTCGCGATCGGCCAGCGCGCCGACCTCTCCTTCCTGCGCCCCGAGGACGGGGTGGAGCTCACGCCGGCCGGGACGATCAAGGTGGACCGGGCGACGCTCGCGACCACCGCGCCCGGCGTCTACGCCGGCGGCGACGTGGCGTTCGGGCCGCGGAACCTCATCGAGGCGATCGCGAACGGGAAGCGCGCGGCGCGCTCCATCCACGAGCACCTCTCCGGCGAGGCGGCGCGGCTCGAGGCGATCATCGCCGTCCAGAAGATCCCCACCCGCGACTACCGGATGATCGCCGGCTTCGAGCTGCTCGACCGCGCGGCGCCGCCCACGCTCGACCTGGGGCGGCGGAGCGGCATCGCGGAGGTGGAGACCGCGTTCGGCGCGGAGGAGGCCATCGCGCAGGGCGCGCGCTGCCTCGTCTGCCACGTCCAGACCATCTACGACCCGGAGAAGTGCGTGCTCTGCGGGCGCTGCGTGGACGTGTGCCCGGAGTACTGCCTCGCGCTGGTGCCGCTCGAGGACGTGGACCTGCCGGACGAGGACCGGCGGGCGCTCGTCGAGGCGGCGGCGGCGGGCGGCCTGCCGCTCTCCGCGATGATCAAGGACGACGCGCCCTGCATCCGGTGCGGGCTCTGCGCCATCCGCTGCCCCACCGACGCGATGACGATGGAACGGTTCCAGATCACGCAGCGCTACGCCCCCGCCGCGTAGCGGGGACGCCGAGGTTCGCCATGGCCGAGCGGAAGGACCGAAGGGACTTCCTCGTGGGCGTCGGGATCGGCGCGGGGGTGGTCGCGCTGGGCGGCCAGGGGGTGGCCGCGCTGCGGTCCCTCGTGCCGAACGTGTCGTACGACGCGCCCACCACGGTGAAGCTCGGGCCGCCGGCCGAGTTCCCCGACGGGATGAAGTTCCTGCCCGAGCAGCGCCTGTTCGTGTTCCGCGAGGGCAACACGTTCCACGCCATCTCCGCGGTCTGCACGCACCTCGGGTGCACGGTGCGCGCCGAGGCGCTGCCCCGCGTCGAGACGAAGGAGGTCGGGGGCCGGCCGCTCAAGCTCACCCACCGCTTCCTCTGCCCGTGCCACGGCTCGCGCTACGAGGGCGACGGGCAGAACGTGGCCGGGCCCGCGCCGCGGCCGCTCGCCTGGTACGACCTGACGCTCGCCGCGGACGACGGGCAGCTGGTGGTCGATCTGGCGAGACCCGTCACGCACGACTTCCGCCTGACCATCGCGTGAGGAGGCGACCGTGGCCACCCTGCCCGAACCGTCGGTGAGCTCGCCCGCGCCGGCCGCCGCGCCCGGCGTCCACCCCCGCCCGCTGTGGAGCCTGCGGCCCGCGTCCGACCGCGAGGCGGGCGACGCGATCGTCGCGAACTTCCTGCTCCACTGGTTCCCGGCGAAGGCGCTGCGGGCCTCGCTGGAGTGGCGGTACTCGCTCTGGCTCGGCACGGTCTCGGCGGCGCTGCTCCTCCTGCTGGTGGTCTCGGGCCTGCCGCTGCTGTTCCTGCACGTGCCGTCGGTGGAGCGGGCCTACGGCTCGGTGAAGGACATCGAGTACGTGGTGACGTTCGGCTCCTGGATCCGCTCGGTCCACCGGCTGTCCGCGCACCTCATGGTCGCCGCGGTGTTCCTGCACCTGGTCCGCGTGTTCCTGACCGGCGGCTACAAGAACGGCGTCGGGCGCGGGCAGCGGCGCGAGTGGAACTGGATCCTCGGCGTGGTGATGCTGCTCGTCACGCTGTTCCTCTCCTTCACCGGCTACCTGCTGCCGTGGGACCAGCTCGCCTACTGGGCGGTGACGGTGGGGACCAACATCGCCTCGGCGGTCCCGCTCGTGGGCGAGGAGCTGCGCGAGCTGATGCTGGGCGGCCGCACCATCGACCAGCCCACGCTGATCCGCTTCTACGTGCTCCACGTCATCGTGCTGCCCGGCGCGCTGTTCGCGCTGCTCGCCTACCACATGTGGCGCATCCGCAAGGACGGCGGGCTCGCCTGCGCCGACCGCGCGGTCGCGCTCCCGGCCCCGGCGGAGGTCCCGGCCGCGGCCACCAAGACCTACTCGCTGCTCGGCATCGCCCGCGGCACGCACCCGACCATCCGCGCCACCTCGGTGGAGCGGCCGGAGACCACGGTGAGCTCTGTGCCGGACCTGACCCGCCGCGCGGCCATCGTGGTCCTCGGCACCATGGCGGTGGTGAGCATCCTGGCGGTGCTGATCCCGTCGCCGCTGGAGGAGCCCGCCAACCCGCTCGTCACGCCGAACCCGGCCAAGGCGCCCTGGTACTTCCTGTGGCTGCAGGAGCTGGTGACCGACACGACGTTCCGGATCGGCTCGTTCACCGTGAACGGCGCGTTCCTCGGCGGCGTGATCCTGCCCGGCCTGCTGGTCGCGCTGATGGTCGCGTGGCCGTGGCTCGACCGGAGCCCGGCCTCGGCGGCGGGGCGCTGGTTCCCGCGGAGCCGCCGGACGCAGAACCTGGTCTTCCTCCTGATCGTGCTGGTGGTGCTCGTCCTCACCTACATCGGCCTGTTCGCGCGCGGACCGTACTGGAACCTGTACTGGCCGTGGCAGGCCTGGCCGCAGCTCCCGACGCGGATCTGACCATGGAACAGCGCACCCCATCGCCGTACCGTCGCCGCGACCGGCTGATCCTCGCGCTGGTCGGCGCCGCGCTGGTCGTCTCGCTCGGCCTGTTCGCCTGGAAGGACTGGTCCCACGACTGGCGCTACTACCAGTGGGAGTTCCGGAACCAGGTGGAGGCGAAGCTCGGGGCGGAGAAGGCCCGCACCGTGCCCTCGGGCATGCTGCAGCTCTGGGTGCCGGCGCTGCGCCACGCGGATCGCTGCCCGATGTGCCACCAGGCGGTCACGTGGAAGGGCTTCGAGGACGCCGAGCACCCGTTCCGCACGCACCCGCCGGCGATCCTCGCGGCGCACCCGCTGGAGCGCTACGGGTGCACCGCCTGCCACGGCGGGCAGGGCTACGCGGTGGACGTCGAGGCCGCCCACGGGCCGGTCCAGTTCTGGGAGGAGCCGGTGCTCGGCGCGACGCTCGGCGCGGAGTACTCGCTCGCGACCGACAAGGGCGCGCTGCTGCAGATGAACTGCAACGTGTGCCACCGCTACGACCGCGAGACGGCCGGGTCGAAGGCGATCAACGACGCGAAGGCCCTGGTGGCGCAGAAGGGCTGCCGCGCCTGCCACGTGATCAACGGGCGCGGCGGCAGCATCGGCCCCGATCTCACGTTCGAGGGCGACAAGGCGCCGGAGCAGTTCGACTACACGCGCCTGCTCGGGCAGCAGACCATGTTCGCCTGGCACGTGGCGCACTTCCGCGAGCCGAAGGCCATCGTCCCCGAGACGGTGATGCCGAACTTCAACTTCACCACCGCGCAGGTGCAGTCGCTCGCGATGCTGGTGATGTCGTGGCGCAAGGTCGAGCTGCCGGCGGCGTACCTGCGCGGCGCGCCCCGCACCGACCCGCAGACGCCGGCCGAGGTGGAGGAGGAGCAGCGGATGCTGCACGGGCCGGGCGCGTGGTTCGTGAAGACCGGCTGCTTCATCTGCCACAACGTGTCCTCGCTGGGCGTGAAGAGCCCGGCGCAGATCGGCCCCGACCTCTCCATCGCGGTGGAGGACGTCCAGGCGCGCTTCGGGCGCACGCTGGACGACTTCCTGCGGGCGCCGACCGGCACGATGGCGGTGGTCCTCTCGCGCCAGATCATCCTGACGCCGGCGCAGCTCGACATGGCGATCCAGAAGGTGCGCGAGGCGTACGCCGAGCACCTGAAGCAGAAGGCGGCCGCCGGGACGAAGGCGCCGGCGGAGCCGGCGTCCGAGCAGAGGACCCCGGGGCCGAAGGCGCCCGTCCGGAAGACGCCCGCCCGCTGATCATCTCCAAGACGGAGGCAGACATGGCCGACACGAAGCTCTGGACGAGGATCGCCGTGGCGCTCGCGGCGGTGGGGGCGCTGGCGCTGGCCGTGGGCTGCCCGCCCAGCAAGCCGAAGGGCTCGAAGCGCCCGGCCGCGGCGTCGGACATCGCGGTGGCGGCCGAGAAGACCTACGTGCCGCCGGGAGATCTCGACGAGTACTACATGTTCTCGTCCGGCGGGCACTCCGGGCAGGTCTTCGTCTACGGCATCCCGTCGATGCGCCACATCACCACCATCCCGGTGTTCTCCCCGTACTCGGGCACGGGCTACGGCTACGACGACGAGACGAAGGCCATGCTCGGCAAGCTCACCTGGGGTGACGTGCACCACCCGGCGCTCTCCGAGACCGGCGGCGACTACGACGGGCGCTGGCTGTTCGTGAACGAGATGAACGGGCGGGTGGCGCGCATCGACCTGCGCGACTTCAAGACCCGGCAGATCCTCGGGCCGGTGCCGAACATCTCCGGCAACCACGGGTCCACCTTCATCACCCCGAACAGCGAGTACATCCTCATGTCCTCGCGGTTCTCCATCCCCATCCCGAAGGGGCGGGCGGTGTCCATCGACCGCTACGCCAGCGAGTACAAGGGCGTCGCGGCCGGCATCAAGGTCGATCCGAAGACCGGCGAGATGTCCCTGGGCTGGCAGGTGCTGCTGCCGCCCTTCGACTGGGACCTCGGCGACGCGGGCAAGAAGCTGTCCGAGGGCTGGTTCTTCCTCACCTGCTACAACTCGGAGCGCGCCACCGGCAAGCTCGAGGTCACCGCCTCGCAGCGCGACCGCGACTACATCGCGGCCATCGACTGGCGCCTCGCGGAGAAGGCCGCGGCGGAGGGGAAGGGCGAGCTCATCGGCGGCGTGAAGGTGCTCGACCCGAAGAACGTCCCCGGCCTCGTGTACCTGATGCCCTGCGGGAAGTCGCCGCACGGCGTGGACGTCTCGCCCGACGGCAAGTACGTGGTCGGCTCGGGCAAGCTCCAGGGCGTCACCACCGCCTTCAACTTCGAGAAGGTCCTCACCGCCATCAAGAACAAGGACTTCGCCGGCGAGGAGGACGGCATCCCGGTCCTGAAGTACGAGTCGATCAAGGACGCGGAGGTGCCGGTCGGCCTCGGGCCGCTCCACACGCAGTTCGGGCCGGACGGGATGGCGTACACCTCGCTGTTCGTGGACAGCGCGCTGGCGAAGTGGAAGCTCGGGACGTGGGAGGTGCTGGACAAGGTCCCGATGTCCTACTCGACCGGCCACCTCGCCGCGGCCGAGGGCGACACGGTGTCGCCGGACGGGAAGTGGCTGGTGGGCCTCAACAAGCTGTCGCACGGCCGGCACCTCTCGGTCGGCCCGTCGCAGCCCGAGTCCTCGCAGCTCGTGGACATCTCGGGCGACAAGATGAAGCTGGTCTACGACGCGTTCACCGAGCCCGAGCCGCACTACGCGCAGATCATCAAGGCGGACAAGCTGAAGCCGATCGAGGTCTACCCCAAGGAGGAGAACAAGCACCCGCTGGCGATCTGGGACGTGAAGGACGCCGGGGTGACGCGCAAGGGGACCGAGGTGCTGGCGAAGGTGGTGGTGGTGCGCTCCAGCATGACGCCGGCGCTCATCGAGGTGAACGAGGGCGACACGGTGAAGGTGGCGCTCACCAACATCGAGCAGACCACCGACGAGCTCCACGGCTTCGGCCTGCTCGACTACAACATCAACATCGTCCTCGATCCCGGCGAGACCAAGACCGTCACGTTCAAGGCCGACAAGCCGGGCGTGTTCCCCTACTACTGCACGAACTTCTGCTCCGCGCTCCACCAGGAGATGCAGGGCTACCTCGTGGTGAAGCCGAAGTGACGCCGCGCCGGCCGCCGCCGGGAGGACCGCCATGAAGCGACTGCTGGAGCGGAGCCACGCGCTGCTCACCGCGCCGGTCGGGGCGACGCCGCGGGTGCTCGCGCTCGTCGCCGCGCTGCTCGTCGTCCCGACGTACGTCGCGCCGCTCTGGAACCTCACCATGTTCGCGCCGCAGTACGGGGACGGGCTCCGGCTGGACATCTACAGCTACAAGCTCGAGGGCGGGAACCACGGGCAGGACCTGAAGGAGATCAACCTCCTCAACCACTACATCGGCATGCACGACCTCGCGGAGGAGGACTTCCGCGAGTTCAAGTGGATGCCGTTCGTGATGGGCGGGCTCGCGCTGGTCTTCCTGCGGGCCGCGGTGATGGGCCGGGTGCTCGACCTGCTGGACTCGCTGGTGGTCTTCACCTGGTTCGGCCTCTTCTCGCTCTGGTCGTTCGGCTACAAGCTGTACAGCTACGGCCACGACCTCGCGCCCGGCGCGCCGGTGAAGGTGCCGCCCTTCATGCCGCCGATGATCGGGAGCGCGCAGCTCGCGAACTTCGAGGTGTACTCGTACCCGGGCCTCGGCTCCTACGCGCTGTTCGCGGTGGGCCTCGCGCTCGCCGTGGCCCTCGCCCTCGGGGTGCGCGCCACGCTCCGGCGTTCGGCGGCCGCGCCGCTCCCGCGCGGCGGGCCCTGAGGCGATGCCCGCCGTCGCGCCGCTCGTCGCGCTCCTCCTCGCCCGGGCCGGCGACATGGCGCCGATCCCGGCGGGCAGCCTGGAGGGGCGCCCGCCGCCCGGCGAGGCGTCGCCGCTCCAGGCCAGGGTGGACGCGGCGCCGCCGGGCGCGCGCGTCGAGGTGGGCCCGGGCACGTACGTGGGCGACCTCTACCTCGACCGCCCCGTCCACCTGCTCGGGCGCGGGCGCCCCCGGCTCGTCGGCTCGGGGCGGGGCAGCGTCGTGCGCGTCCGGGCGCCCGGGGTGGTGGTGGAGGGCTTCGACATCGACGGGCGCGAGGGCGGCGACCTGGGGCGCGACTCGGCCGGCGTGCACCTGGCCGCGCGCGACGCGGTCGTCCGCGGCTGCCGCATCGAGCGCGCGCTGTTCGGCATCTACCTGCGCGAGGCGCACGGCGCGCGCGTCGAGGGGAACGTGGTGGTGGGGATCCGGGCGAAGGAGCCGGGCGAGAAGGGCTCGGGGATCCACGTCTGGAACACCGACGGCTTCACGCTCGACCGCAACGAGGTCGTGGACGCGCGCGACGGCTTCTACATCCAGTCCTCGCCGCACGGCGTGATCCGCGGCAACGTCGCGCGCGACCTGCGCTACGGCCTCCACTACATGTTCTCGGACGACAACGTCTTCGAGGACAACGTGTTCGAGCGCTCGGCCGCCGGCGCGGTGCTCATGTACTCGCGCCGGATCGCGTTCCGCCGCAACCGCTTCCTGCACAACCGCGGCTTCGCCTCGGTGGGGCTGCTGTACAAGGCCTGCGACGACGTCGTCGCCGAGGACAACCTGATCGCCGACAACGCCCGCGGCGTCTTCCTGGAGGGCTCGTACCGCGACGTGTTCCGGCGCAACGTGATCGCCGAGTCCGACGCGGCCATCGTGCTCTACGACTCCTGCGGCGACGTCCGCTTCGAGGGCAACGCGTTCGTCGCGAACCTCACCACCCTCGACCTGGTCGGCCGGCGCACCGACACCTCCTTCGACGGGAACTACTGGTCCGACGACCGCGGGCTCGACCTCGATGGCGACGGGCGGAACGACGCGCCGCACGTCCTCGGCAGCCTGTTCGACCACCTGCGCGGGAACCTCTCCGCCGCCGATCTGCTCGCGCAGAGCGTGGCGGCCTCGGCGCTCGCCGCGGCGGAGCGGAGCTTCCCGGTGCTGGCCCGCATCCAGGCCGTCGATCGCGCCCCGCTGGCGAGGCCGCCCGCGCTGCCCGCGGTGCCGGTGGCGCGCCCGGAGGGCGGCGGCGCGTCGGCGGCGGGCGTGGCGGGCTCGGCCGGCGCCGTGGCGCTGGGGCTGGCGGTGCTCGCGCTGGGCGGGCGGGCCGCGCGACGGGGGCGCCCGTGATCCGCTTCGAGGCGCTCACCAAGCGCTACGGGACCCACCGCGCCGTCGAGGCGCTCTCGCTGGAGATCGCCGCCGGCGAGGTGGTGGCGCTCCTCGGGCCGAACGGCTCCGGCAAGACCACCTCGCTCAAGGTGGCGGCGGGGCTGGTGCTGCCCACCTCGGGCAGGGTGCTCGCCGGCGAGCCCCCCGCCAGCACGCGCGACCCGGCCGCGCGGCGCGTCCTCTCCTTCCTCCCGCAGCGCGTGAGCTTCCCGGAGTCGCTCACCGGCCGCGAGGTCCTCGAGTTCTACCGGCGGCTGCGCGGCGCGCCGGCGGGCGCCGCGGAGCGGGCGCTCCGCGCGGCCTCGCTCGACGGCGCGGCGGAGCGGGCGGTGGGCACGTACTCGGGCGGCATGACCCAGCGGCTCGGCCTGGCGGTGGCGGCGCTGCCGGACGCGCGGGCCTACCTGCTCGACGAGCCCACCTCGGCGCTCGACGCCGACGGGCTGGCGGCGTTCTACGCGCTGGTCGAGCGCTGGCGCGGCGAGGGGCGGACGGTGCTCTTCAGCTCGCACCAGCTCGGCGACGCCGAGCGGCTCGCGGACCGGATCGCGATCCTGGTGGACGGGCGGCTGGTCGCGGCGCTCGGGCAGCGCGAGCTGGCGGACCGCCTCGCCGCGCGGGGGCGCATGCGCCTGCGGCTCGACGCCTGCCCCGCGGGGCTGGCCGAGCGGCTCGCCGCGCTCGCGCCCGGGACGCGCTGGACCGGCGAGGAGCTGGTGATCCCCGGGCCGCCCGCGCTGCGCGCGCAGGCGCTCGAGCTGGCCCGCGCGGCGGGGGCCGGGATCCGCAGCCTCACCGCCGAGGACGGGCGCCTGGAGCCGCTGTACCGCGAGCTGGTGGAGGGTTCCGCATGACCGCACGCTTCCCCGCGCGCCTCGTCGCGATCGGCTGCGCCCTCGCCTGCGCCGCCGCCTGCCGGCGCGGTCCGCCCGCACCGGCGCAGCTCGACCCGCGCAACGACGCCTGTGCCTTCTGCCGGATGGCGGTGTCGGATCCGCAGTTCGCCGCGCAGCTCGTCGCGCCGAACGAGGAGCCGCGCTTCTTCGACGACCTGGGCTGCCTGCGCGACTACCTGCGCGAGCATCCCCCCGTGCCGCGCGGCGCGGTGGCGTACGTCGCGGATCACCGGACGTCGGCCTGGGTCCGCGCCGAGGCCGCGACGTACTCGCGGGTGCCCGGGCTGCGCACGCCCATGGGCTCGGAGCTGATCGCCCACGCCGACGCCGCCTCCCGCGACGCCGACCCGGTCGCCTCGGGCGCCGTCCCGGTGCCCGCCGCCGAGCTCCTCGGACCCGGGTCGGCGCCGGAGGCGCGATGAGCGCCGGCGCGTCGCCGCTGCTCCTCGTGGCGCGCCAGGAGCTGCTGCTCGCGGCGCGCTCGCGCTGGGTGCAGATCTTCGCGGGGGTGTTCGCGCTGCTCGCGCTCGGCGTCGCCGGCTCGGGCTACGTCCTCTCCGGCGGGCACGGCTTCCAGGACTTCGCGCGCACCAGCGCGTCGCTGGTGGAGCTCGTGGCCCTGGTGGTCCCGCTCGCCGCGCTGCTCATGGGCGTCCTCGCGCTCGCACCCGAGCGCGGGACCGCCGAGCTGCTGTACGCCCAGCCCGTCTCGCGCCGCACCATCCTGCTCGGCGAGCTCCTCGGGCTGTTCGCGGCGCTCTCCGCCGCCGAGCTGGTCGGCTTCGGCGTCGCCGGGGTGGTGGTGTTCTCTCAGGCCGGCGAGGAGGGCGGGGGAGGGTACGCGCTGCTGGTCCTCGGCGCCGCCCTGCTCACCGCGGCGTTCCTGGCCATCGCGGCGCTGATCGCGGCCGGCGCGGTGGGGCGCCGGCGGGTGCGGGCGCTCG
Organism: Anaeromyxobacter dehalogenans 2CP-C; assembly: GCF_000013385.1. Classification (GTDB taxonomy): domain Bacteria; phylum Myxococcota; class Myxococcia; order Myxococcales; family Anaeromyxobacteraceae; genus Anaeromyxobacter; species Anaeromyxobacter dehalogenans_B. The sequence continues at coordinate 2,705,141 of NC_007760.1, read as the reverse complement.
CGGTGGCGGTGGTGGTCTGGTTCGCGGCCGTGGTGCTGCTCGACGTGGCGGCGCTGGGCGTCGCGTCCCTGCTGCCCTCCGGGACCGCCTCGCGGCTGCTGGTGGTGGCGGTGATCGCGAACCCCGTCGGCGCGGTGCGCACCGGCTCGCTGCTCGCCGTCGAGGGCACCGCGGCGTTCGGGGCCGCCTCGCTCGCGTTCCTGCGCCTCACCGGCGGCCCCGCCGGCGCGGCCGCGGCGCTCGCGTCGTCGCTCGCGCTCTGGATCGTGGTGCCCGCGGCGCTCGCCGCGCGCCGGATCGGGCGGGTGGATCTGTAGGGGACTGTCGGAGCGCCCCGCGCCGCCAGGGCGCTGGTGCGCGCCCGCGTCCCGCGCCAGAATCGCCCGATGCGCCGCACCCCGCTCGCCACCCTCGCCCCCCTGGCCGCCGCCGCGCTGGCCGCGCTCGCCGCGTGCCGCACCGCCGGCCCCGTCGCCCCCGCCGCGGAGCTCCCGTCCGCGCCCGCCCCGGCGCCCGTCGCTCCCCCGCCCGCCCCCGTGCGCGAGCCCAGGATCGCGCTCGTCCTCGGCGGCGGCGCCGCGCGCGGGTTCGCCCACATCGGCGTGATCCGCGTGCTCGAGCAGGAGCGGATCCCCGTGGACCTCGTGGTCGGGACCAGCGTCGGCAGCCTCATCGGCGCGCTGTACGCGAGCGAGAAGGACTCGTTCGACCTCGAGTGGACCGCGTTCCAGCTCCAGCAGGACGACCTGTTCGACTTCCGGCTGGTGAACGCGGTGATGGGGATGGGCTACGCCAAGGGCGAGAAGCTCGACGCGTTCGTGCGGGCGAAGGTGAAGCAGCCCAACATCGAGCAGCTGAAGGTGCCGTTCGCGGCGGTGGCGACGGACCTGAACTGGGGCACGCGGGTGGTGATCGACCGCGGCCCCGTCGCGCCCGCGGTCCGCGCGTCCTCGGCCATCCCCGGCATCTTCGAGCCGGTCGGGCACATGGGGAAGCTGCTCGTGGACGGCGGCGTGGTGGACAACATCCCCATCGACGTGGCCCGCGAGAAGGGCGCCGACGTGGTGATCGCCGTGGACATCTCCGAGGACGTCGGGAACACCAGCATCCGCAACGCGCTCGACGTGATCCTCCAGGCCACCAACATCATGTTCGCGGAGAACGTGGCGCACCGGAAGCAGGGCGCCGACGTGCTGGTGCAGCCCGACGTGCGCGGCGTGGGGATGCTCGACTTCACGCAGAAGAAGCGCTGCGTCCAGTCCGGCATCGACGCCGCCCGCGCCGCCATGCCCCGCGTCCGCGCCGCGATCGAGGCGTGGAAGGCGAAGCAGGCCGCCCAGCGCCCGCGGGCGTGAGGGCGACAGAGCTTGCCCTCGCAAGGCGCTCCCTCGACCGACCGCCCCCCCTAATCCAACCCCCGCTCCCACAGCTCGTCCTCGTCCAGCCCGAGGAAGTGCCCGACCTCGTGCACCAGCGTCACGCCGATCTCCTCGATCAGCTCCTCGCGGCTCCGCGCGAACCGCTCCAGGTTCTTCTGGTACAGCACGATCGACGACGGGAAGTGGCTCCACGGATCCATCGACGCCTTCTGCCCCCACGCCGCGCCGCGGAACAGCCCGAGGATCGCCGGCGAGAGCGGCGGCTCGGAGCCGCGCAGGTCGTCGTCCTGCGGCAGGTCCTCCACCGTGATCGCCACGTTCGACAGGTACCGCCGCACCGGCTCGGGCAGCCGCTCCAGCGCCGCCTCCACCGCGGCGTCGAACGCCTCGTGCGTGAGCGACACCGGCTCGGGGAACTCCTCCGGCGCGAGCTTTCGCGCCCGCGCGAGCCGGCGCGCCGCCTCGGCCGCGTCGCCCTGCCGCTCGGCCACCAGCCCGAGCTGGTGGTGCACCCACGGGTCCTTCCGGTCGAGCGCCTCGGCCCGGAGCAGCACCGCGCGCGCCTCGTCGAGGCGCGACAGCTCGTACAGGGCGAACGCCTGCTCGAGCAGGATGTCCACCCGGTCCGGCGCCGTCCGCGCGGCCTCCTCCAGCCGCGCGAGCGCCTCGTCGGCGCGGCCGAGCTGGTCGAGCGCCGCGCCCTCGAGGTAGGCGAGGTCGGCGGCGAGGTCCGGGTCGTCGAGCTTCCGGGCGGCCCGGCTGCCCCTGCGCGCCAGCTCCAGCGCGCGCTCGGCCCGCTCGCGCCCGGTGTCCTCGTCGGCGAGCACGTTCAGGTGGAAGTCGGCCGCCCCCGCGAGCAGCTCGGGGTCGTCCCGGCCGCGCTCCAGCGCGCGGTCGTACGCCTCGGCCGCGTCGTCGAGCCGATCGAGCGCGGCGAGCGCGGCGGCGCGCAGGTGGAGCGCGGGGACCGACCGGGGCGCTTGGCCCACCGCCTCGTCGGCGCGGGCGAGCGCCTCCTCGGGCTCGCCCTCCTCGAGCGCGGCGGCGGCGGCATCGAGGAGGTCGTCCAGCGCGTCGGGACCGGGCATGCGTCGCGAGTAGCGGGGCGGGCGGCCGGTGTCAAACGGCGCGCCCCCGGCGAGGGGGCGGGGCCGCGCGGCGGCGCGCGCCGGGCTTCACGCACGGCGCGGATCCGGGGGTGCCGGCGGGCTACCGGGGTCGCGGCCGGGCGCCGCTTGACCGAGGTCGGGGAGCGGTTATGTTAGCGGCCGCCCGGGGCGACTGCCAACCCGAGTCGCCCCACAACATCTCAGATTCATTGCAGCTTCTCTGAAAAGGAGACCCGGCATGCCCGCCAAGGAGATCGCATTCCACCAGCCCGCCCGCGAGGCCATCCTCCGCGGGGTGCAGACGCTGGCCGAAGCCGTCGCGGTGACCCTCGGCCCGAAGGGCCGGAACGTGGTCATCGAGAAGAGCTACGGCGCGCCGACCATCACCAAGGACGGCGTCACCGTCGCGAAGGAGATCGAGCTCGAGTCCAAGTTCGAGAACATGGGCGCGCAGATGGTGAAGGAGGTCGCGTCGCAGACCTCCGACAAGGCCGGCGACGGCACCACCACGGCCACCGTGCTCGCGCGCTCGATCTACGAGGAGGGCCTGAAGCTGGTCGCGGCCGGCCACAACCCCATGGACCTGAAGCGCGGCATCGACCGCGCGGTCGAGGTGGTGGTGGCCCATCTCAAGAGCCTCTCCACCCCGACGAAGGGCAAGGACGACATCGCCCAGGTCGGCACCATCTCCGCGAACGGCGACACCACCATCGGCAACATCATCGCCGAGGCGATGGAGAAGGTCGGCAAGGAGGGCGTGATCACGGTCGAGGAGGCGAAGGGCCTCGAGACCACGCTCGACGTGGTCGAGGGCATGCAGTTCGACCGCGGCTACTCGTCGCCGTACTTCGTCACGAACCCCGACCGGATGGAGGCGGCGCTGGAGGATCCGTACGTCCTCGTCACCGAGAAGAAGATCACGGCGATGGCCGACCTCGTCCCGGTGCTCGAGCAGGTGGCGCGCTCCGGCAAGCCGCTCCTCATCATCGCGGAGGAGGTCGAGGGCGAGGCGCTCGCCACGCTGGTGGTCAACAAGCTGCGCGGCACGCTGCACGTGTGCGCCGTGAAGGCCCCGGGGTTCGGCGACCGTCGCAAGGAGATGCTGAAGGACATCGCCACCCTCACGGGCGGCACGGTGGTCGCCGAGGAGCTCGGCATCAAGCTCGAGCAGCTCGGCCTGAAGGACCTCGGCCGCGCCAAGCGCATCACGGTGGACAAGGACAACACCACCATCGTGGACGGCGAGGGCAAGAAGGCGGACATCGAGGCCCGCATCAAGGTGATCCGCGGCCAGATCGAGGAGTCCACCTCCGAGTACGACCGCGAGAAGCTCCAGGAGCGGCTCGCCAAGCTGGTGGGCGGCGTGGCGGTCATCAACGTGGGCGCCGCCACCGAGACCGAGATGAAGGAGAAGAAGGCCCGGGTGGAGGACGCGCTGCACGCCACCCGCGCCGCGGTCGAGGAGGGCATCGTCCCCGGCGGCGGGGTGGCCTACCTCCGGTCGCTCGCCGATCTCCAGAAGCTCGACGTCGGCCAGGGCGACCAGCGGTTCGGCGTCCAGATCGTGGTGAAGGCCCTCGAGTGGCCGGCCCGGCGCATCGCCGAGAACGCGGGCTGGGACGGGCCGGTGGTGGTGAACAAGATCCTCGAGGGGAAGGGCGCGTTCGGCTTCAACGCCGCGACCGACACCTTCGAGGACCTGACCAAGGCCGGCGTCATCGATCCGACCAAGGTCTCCCGCACCGCGCTCCAGAACGCCGCGTCGGTGGCCAGCCTCCTCCTCACCACCGAGGCGATGGTGGCCGACAAGCCGAAGAAGAAGGCCGCCGCGGGCGGCGGCGCCGGCGCCGGGATGGGCGGCGGCATGGACGACATGGACTACTAGCGTCCGCCGTCCCTCGGGTTTTCCCCCTGCACCGAGGCGGGTGCAGGGGGAATCCCCATCCCCCAGCGGGGTGCGTCATTGACACCGGGCCCTCGCCCGGGTAGGGTATTTGCATACGACGGACGGCCAAGGCGATATCGGCCCGTCTCGTCGATGACGAGGGCAGCCGCTACTACGTGCTCGGACGGGCGGAACCCGGCAGTCGTCGTCAGCGGGGCCAAGGATCCTTCCTTGGCCCCGCGTTTTTTTTGCCCGCCTACGGCCGCTCGCCGGCCGGGATCGGGGGCAGGTCCTTCGACGCCATGTAGACCACGTTCCGGCTGGAGCGCTTTCCCCGGTACATGGCGCGGTCGGCGAGGTCCAGGATCTCGCTCTTCTCCTGGGCGTGCTCGGGGTAGCTGGCGAGGCCGATCGAGGCGGTGACCCGCACCCGGGCGCCCTCCCGCGACAGGAAGCGGTGGTCCTCGATGGCCCGGCGGACCCGCTCGGCCACCTTCAGCCCGCCGCCGGAGTCGATCCCGACCAGCAGCACCACGTACTCGTCCCCCCCGTAACGGACCAGGACGTCCTCGTCCCGGACGCAGGAGCGGAGCACGCGGGCCACCTCGACGAGCAGGCGCGAGCCGGAGAGGTGGCCGTGCTGGTCGTTGACCGTCTTGAAGTGGTCGAGGTCCATGAACAGGACCGAGAACGGGCGGCCGCTCTGCATCTCGCGCTCGAGCGCCATGTCCAGGTAGCGGGTGTTGTAGAGGTGCGTGAGGTCGTCGAGGTAGGCGAGGTGCTCGACCTGCCTCAGCCGGCCCAGGTTGCGGAGCGCCAGCCCCAGGTTGCGGCAGAGGTAGGCGACCGCCTCGGCGGCGGTCGGGTCGAGCGGGCCCGGCGCCTGCACCGCCACGACCCCGAGCAGCGCGCCCTCCTCGGTGACCGGCAGCAGGAGCACCCGCGGCCCGAACGGCCCCAGCTCGCCCGGCGCCTGCTCGGCCCGCGCCACCGGCTCGGCCTCGAGCGCGCCGAGCTCGTCCGGGCAGGCGGCGAGCAGCTCGATCGCCACCGGGTGATCGGTCCCGTGCGTGCCCGAGGGCACCCAGCTCCCGTCCGCCGCCTTCTCCAGCAGCACCGCGACGGCGCTGCGCGCCGCCGCCGCGACCGAGGCGAGCGCCATCGGCACGAGCTTGTCGCGATCGAGCGTGGCGGCGATGCGCTGGCCGGTCTCGAACAGCGTCAGGTGCGCGCGCAGCACCTTGTTCTCGGCGAGCAGCTCGCGGGTGGCGAGGCAGCGCTGCACCGCCAGCTGGAGCTGCTCCGGCGTGACCGGCTTCACGAGGTAGTCCGAGGCGCCCGACTTCATGGCGCGCACCGCCGGGTCCACCTTGTCGAGCGCGGTGATGACCGTGACCTCGAGGTTCGGGTCGAGCTGCTTCGCGGCCGAGAGCAGGTCGAGGCCGGACGAGCCCGGGAGGATCACGTCGGTGAGGAGCACGTCGAAGCGCCGCTGGCGCAGCAGGGCGAGCGCCGCCTCGGCGTCCTCCGCGAGCTCGACCTCGTACCCCGCGGCGCGCAGGTAGTCCGAGTACACGGTGCGCGCGAAGCGCTCGTCGTCCACGAGGAGGACCGAGTAGGCCATCGCGGATCGTCGTATATCATGAGCCGTGTCGCTCCCCTCGGACCGCAAGGCGCTCCTCTTCTCGGCCGGCGGTGTGCGCCTGGCGCTGCGCCTGTCGCAGCTCCGGGAGATCGTCGCCGTCCCCGAGGCGGCCGGCGAGGTGATCGCCCGGGGCGAGGCGGTGCCGGCGGCGTTCGTCTCCACCGTGCTGGGCCTGTCCGGCGGCCCGTGCCCGTTCGCGCTCCTCACCGAGGGCCCCCCGCGCGTGGCGCTGCGCGTCGAGGCGCTGCACGGGATCGTGGACCTCGCCGAGGCCGAGTTCTTCCAGCTCCCCGCGCGCACGCCGCTGCCGCAGCCCCCGCCGTTCGCCGGCGCGATCGTGATGGGCGGGGCGGTGACGCTGGAGCTGGCGGTCGGGACGCTCGGCTTCGCCCCGCTGGAGCCGGCGCTGGACGCCGCCGAGCCGCCGCCCGACCTCGGCCTCGGCGCGGAGCGCGAGCTGCGCTTCGCGCGGGCGGGGCGGGAGTACGCGGTCCCGCTCGCGCTGCTCCTGCAGGTGCTCGAGGAGCCGGCGCTCGCGCCCGTGCCGCTCACCCCGCCGTCGCACCGCGGGCTGCTCTACCACGGCCGCGCGCTCCACCCGGTGGTGGACCTGGCCGTGCTGTACGGCGGCGCCGGAGGGGAGGGGCGCACCGTGCTCCTGCTCGACGCGGGCGGCGCCGGCATCGGCGTGGTGGCCGACCGCGTGCTCGGGGTCGGCGAGGGCGGCGAGGACGTGCTGCGTCCGCCGTGGGATGCGCTGTTCGGGGGCTAGCCGCAGCCTGGCGCGGCGCGGGCCCGAGTGTCGCCAACCCTGCGCAATGCCCCGCAAATCTTGACATTCGAGGGATCCCGGCGGTACTGGAGTGGATCCTCTCCACAGGCCCGGACCGGCCCGGAAACCCGCCCCATGCCCAAGACCCTTCTCCTCGCGGACGACTCGATCACGATCCAGAAGGTCGTGGGCATCACCTTCGCGAACGAGGACGTACAGGTCGTCGCGGTGGACAACGGGGAGGACGCGCTCGCGAAGGCGCGCGAGCTCCGCCCCGCGGTCATCCTGGCCGACGTGGTGATGCCGCGGCGCAACGGCTACGAGCTGTGCGAGGCGGTGAAGTCCGATCCGGCGCTGCGCGGCATCCCGGTGCTGCTGCTCGCCGGGACGTTCGAGGCGTTCGACGAGGCCCGCGCCCGCGGCGCGCACGCCGACGGCCACGTCTCCAAGCCCTTCGAGAGCCAGACGCTCATCAACAAGGTCCGCGAGCTCCTCGGCGAGCCGCCCGTGGCCGCGCCCTCGCCGTACCGCGGGGCCGGCGCCGCGCCGCAGCCGGCCGCGCAGGCCCCGGTGCCCTCGCAGCGCGCCCCGCTGGCGCCGCCCCCCGGTGCGCGCCCGCCCGCCCCCGCGGCGCCCGGCGCCCGCCCGCTCTCCGCCGTCCCGGCCGGCGCGGGCCGCCCGCTCGCGCCCGGCCCCGGGATGCCGCCCCCCGGCGCGCGCCCGCCCGGCGCTGGCTTTTCGCCCGGCGCCCGCCCGGCGATGCCCGAGATGCGGCCCGGCATGCCACCCGGCGCCCGCCCCGGCATGCCCGGCGCGCCCGCCGGCTTCCGCCCCGGCGCGGCGCCGCCGCCCGGCGCGCGTCCGCCCGCCCCCGGGATGCCTCCCGGCGCCCGCCCGGGCATGCCCGGCATGGCGGGTATGCCGCCCGGTGCGCGTCCGCCCGGCGCCGCGATGCCGCACCCCGGCGCCCGTCCGCCCCCCGGCGCCCGCCCGGGCATGGCCGGCGCACCGGCGGGCTTCCGCCCCGGCCCCGGCGTGCCGCCTCCCGGCGCCCGCCCGGCGCCCACGCCCATCCCGCAGCCGGCCGCCCCCGCCGCCCGCCGCGATCCGTTCGGCTTCGGCGTGCAGGGCCCGCAGGTCGGGCCCGGCGGCCCGCAGCGCGCCGTGAACGCGCCGCCGCCGGCGCCCGCCCCCGAGACCGACTGGAGCGACCTCGACCTCGGCGGCGAGCCCGCCGCCGCGAGGCCGGCGCCCGCGCTCGAGCTGGACGCCCCGCGCGCCGCGCCCGTGGAGCTGCCCGGCGCGCCGGACGAGGCGCCGGAGCTCGCGCCCATGCACGCGTTCGTACCCCCCGCCGCCTCCACCGGCCACGCGCCGGCGCCGGCGGCCGCCGCGGCGGACGGCGGGGAGGCGGCGCTGCGCGAGGCCATCGGCAAGGCGTCGCGCGAGGTCATCGAGCGGGTGGTCTGGGAGGTGGTCCCCGAGCTCGCGGAGACGATCATCCGCGAGAACCTCGACCGCCTCGTCAAGCAGCGCCAGGGCTGAGCCGCCGCGGCGGCGCCGCCCGTTCCCAACGCATGCCGCGCCGAGGCCGCGCGCCCGATCGCCGGGCGGCCGCGGCCCGCGCAGGCCCGGAGACGACGTGTCGAACCCGAATCCCATCGAGAACGAGAACCGCACCGAGCTCGCCAAGGGCTACGAGCACCGCGAGGTCGAGGCCCGCTGGTATCCCTTCTGGCAGGAGCGCGGCTACTTCCACGGCGACGAGCACGACCGCACCCGCCCGCCGTTCTCCATCGTGCTGCCGCCGCCCAACGTGACCGGCTCGCTGCACCTCGGCCACGCGCTCACCGCCACGCTGCAGGACGTGCTCATCCGCTGGAAGCGGATGAGCGGGTTCAACACGCTCTGGCTCCCCGGCACCGATCACGCGGGCATCGCCACGCAGATGATCGTCGAGAAGGAGCTGAAGAAGGCCGAGAAGAAGAGCCGGCACGACCTCGGGCGCGAGGCGTTCCTGGAGCGCGTCTGGGCGTGGAAGGAGCAGTACGGGTCGCGCATCGGCGAGCAGCACAAGGCGCTGGGCGCCTCGCTCGACTGGCAGCGCGAGCGCTTCACCATGGACGAGGGGCTCTCCCGGGCGGTGCGCGAGGTGTTCGTGCGCCTGCACGAGGAGGGGCTCATCTACCGGGAGAAGAAGCTCATCAACTGGTGCCCGGACTGCCGCACCGCGCTCTCCGACCTCGAGGTCGAGCACGAGGAGGCGCACCAGGGCGAGCTGTGGAGCTTCGCGTACCCGCTCGCCGACGGCTCGGGCGAGATCGTGGTCGCGACCACCCGGCCCGAGACCATGCTCGGCGACACGGCGGTGGCGGTCCACCCGCTCGACCCGCGCTACATGGCGCTCCACGGCAAGAAGGTCCGCCACCCCATCACCGGGCGCACCTTCCCCATCGTCGCCGACGCGATCCTGGTCGATCCGAAGTTCGGCACCGGCGCGGTGAAGGTCACCCCGGCGCACGACTTCAACGACTTCGAGGTGGGCAAGCGCCACGGCCTCGAGATGATCACGGTCATCGGCCCCGACGGCCGCATGACCGCCGAGGCCGGCCCGCTGGCCGGGCTGGATCGCTTCGAGGCGCGCAAGGAGGTGAAGCGCCTCCTCGCCGAGCAGGGGCTGGACCGCGGCGCGAAGGCGCACGTCCTGCCGCTCGGCCGCTGCCAGCGCAGCGCCACCATCCTCGAGCCGCTGATCTCGGACCAGTGGTACGTGCGCATCGAGCCGCTGGCCCGGCCGGCCATCGAGGCGGTGGAGCAGGGGAAGACCCGGTTCATCCCGGAGCAGTGGACCAACACGTACATGGCGTGGATGCGCAACATCCACGACTGGTGCATCAGCCGGCAGCTCTGGTGGGGTCACCAGATCCCGGCCTGGTACTGCCCGGACGGCCACGTGACGGTGGCGCGCGAGACGCCGGAGGCCTGCTCGACCTGCGGCAAGCGCGAGCTGCGCCAGGACGAGGACGTGCTCGACACCTGGTTCTCCTCCGGCCTGTGGCCGTTCTCCACCATGGGCTGGCCGGAGCAGACCGACACGCTGCGGACCTTCTACCCGACCTCCGTCATGGAGACCGGGCACGACATCATCTTCTTCTGGGTGGCCCGGATGATGATGATGGGCCTCCACTTCATGGGCGAGGTGCCTTTCCGGACCGTGTACCTGCACCCCATGGTGCGCGACGAGAAGGGCCAGAAGATGTCGAAGACGAAGGGGAACGTCATCGACCCCCTCGTCATCACCGAGCAGTACGGCGCCGACGCGCTCCGCTTCACGCTGGCGGCGCTCACCGCGCAGGGCCGCGACATCAAGCTCGCCAAGGAGCGCATCGAGGGCTACCGCGCCTTCGCGAACAAGCTCTGGAACGCGAGCCGCTTCGCGCTCATGAACCTGGCCGGCTACGAGGAGCGGGGCGAGGACCCGGCCCGCGCCGCGCGCACGCCGGCCGACCGCTGGATCCTGGCCCGGCTGCAGCGGACGGTGAACGAGACCGTGGAGGCGCTCGACGCCTTCCGGTTCAACGACGCCGCGAACGCCGTCTACGCGTTCGTCTGGCACGAGCTCTGCGACTGGTACATCGAGCTGTCCAAGGAGGCGCTCGCCTCCGAGGACCCCGAGGCGCGGCGCAGCGTCCAGGCGGTGCTGGTGCACTGCCTCCAGACGTCCTACCGGCTGCTCCACCCGTTCATGCCGTTCATCACCGAGGAGTTGTGGCACGTGCTCCGCGCGCAGGTCGGCGCGAGCGCCTGGGCCGACTCGGTGCTGGCCGCCGAATACCCCCGCAAGGGGGAGGCCGACGAGGCCGCGGAGGCCGCTTTCCGCCCGGTTCTCGGGATCATCGACGCGGTGCGCAACATCCGCGGCGAGATGGGCATCCCGTGGAAGGTGAAGCTGGGCGCGCAGGCGCCGGTGGAGATCGCGGTGGCGGATCCCGCCGTCCGCGACCTGCTGCAGGCCGGCGAGCTGGCCCGGGTGCACCGGGTGGCCGGCATCGACGGCTCGCACCTCGTCGTCGCGGCGGCGACCGCCCCGGCGCCGCAGTCGGCGGTGGGGGTGGGCCCCGGGTTCGAGGTCCGCGTCCCGCTGGCCGGGGTGATCGACCTGGCGGCCGAGACCGCCCGCGTGGACAAGGAGATCGGGAAGGTCGATCAGGACCTCGCCGTCCTCGAGCGGAAGCTCCAGAACCCGTCCTTCGTGCAGAACGCGCCGCCGGCGGTGGTCGAGAAGGACCGTGCCCGGGCGGAGGAGCTTCGCGAAAAAAGAGGCAAGCTCGAGGCGCATCGTGCGATGCTTTCGGGATCGGAGGCGAATTCCGCCAGGAGGGACACCATGGAGATCCAGAACGAGCAGAAGCCGACGCAGGACGCGCCCGCTGCCCAGGCGCAGCCGGCGCAGGAGAATCCGGTCGTCGAGAGCGCCGAGAAGGCGGTCGCCGCGGTGAGCGAGGCCGCGCAGCAGGCCGCGACCGCGGTCGCGTCGGGCATCGAGAAGGTGGCCGATGCCGTCCGCAAGACGGTTCGCCGCTCCGTGAAGAAGGCCGCCGCGACCCGCGCTGCGATGAAGAAGAAGATCACGAAGAAGGCCCCCGCCAAGAAGGCCGCCGCGAAGAAGCCCGTCGCCAAGAAGAAGGTCGCGAAGAAGGCGCCCGCGAAGAAGGCCGCCGCGAAGAAGGTCGCGCGGAAGCCGGCCCCGAAGAAGGTCGCGAAGAAGACGGCCAAGAAGAAGGCCGGGAAGCGGAAGTAGGCGGCGGCGCGCGGATGCCCCGGCTCTCCGCCCACGCCGAGCGCCTCCTCGACCTGGCGCTCGAGGAGGACCTCCTCCTCGGCGACGCGACGAGCGAGGCGACCATCGACGCCTCGGCGACCGGGGAGGGCCGGTTCCTCGCGAAGGAGGACCTGGTCCTCGCCGGCACCGCGGTGGCGGTGCGGGTGTTCGAGCGGCTCGGGGCATCCTGCACGTTCGACCGCGCCGACGGCGCGCGCGCCGCGCGGGGCGAGCTCGTCGGCACCGCGCGCGGCACGGTGCGCGCGCTGCTCGCGGCCGAGCGCACCGCGCTGAACTTCCTCCAGCGGCTCTCCGGCGTGGCGACCGCCACCCGCCGCTGCGCCGACGCGCTGGCCGCCGGCGGCGGCCGCACCCGCCTGCTCGACACGCGCAAGACGACGCCGGGCTGGCGCATGCTCGAGAAGGCCGCGGTGCGCGCCGGCGGCGGCAAGAACCACCGCTTCAGCCTGGGCGACGGCGTCCTCATCAAGGACAACCACGTCGCGGCCTGCGGCGGCGTCGCCGAGGCGGTGCGGCGCGCCCGGGCCTCGGCCGGCGCGATGCTGCGCGTCGAGGTGGAGGTCGAGGACCTGCCCGGGCTGGACGAGGCCATCGCCGCCGGCGCCGACCTGGTGCTGCTCGACAACATGGACGACGCGGCCATGGCCGAGGCGGTCCGCCGCGCGGCCGGGCGCGTGCTGCTCGAGGCCAGCGGCAACATGACGCTGGAGCGGCTCCCGCGCGTGGCCGCGACCGGGGTGGACTTCGTGTCGATGGGCGCGGTGACGCACAGCGCCCGGGCCGTGGACCTCGCGTTCGACCTCGCCTGAGCCGGCGGGGCCATTTGACAGGCCGTCGCCGGCCCCGGAAGATCGGCGGACCATGGCGACCGAGCCGTCCGACTCCGCCGAGCTGGTGCTCGCCTTCCTGGCCGAGGCCGGGGACGAGGTCGTGTCGGGCGAGGCCATCTCCGACAAGCTCGGCCTGACCCGCGCCGCGGTGTGGAAGCACGTGAACGCGCTCCGGGCCCGCGGCTACCGCATCGACGCGGTGCCGGCGCGAGGCTACCGGCTGGCCGAGGTGCCGGACCGGCTCACCGCGCTGGAGCTGCGGCCGCTGCTCAACACGCACGACCTCGGGCAGGTGCTCCACGCGCACGAGGAGCTCGCCTCCACGAACGACCGCGCCCGGGAGCTGGCCGAGGAGGGCGCCGTGCACGGCGAGGTGGTGATCGCCGAGCGGCAGACCGCCGGGCGCGGGCGGCGCGGCCGCGCCTGGATCTCGCCGCCGCGCAAGAACCTCTACTTCTCCGTGGTGCTCCGGCCCGACCTGCCGCCGGCGCGCGCGCCGGAGATCACGCTGGTGGCGTCGCTCGCCGTCTGCGACGCGCTCCGGCAGGCCGGGGTGGACGCCGGGATCAAGTGGCCGAACGACGTGCTCGCCGGCGGGCGCAAGATCGCCGGGATCCTCACCGAGCTGGCGGCCGAGCAGGATCGCGTCCACTGGATGGTGGTGGGCGTGGGCGTGAACGTGAACGCCGGGGCCGACGACTTCCCCGACGACCTGCGCGGCGAGGCCACCAGCGTGCTCCTGGAGCGCGGCGAGCCCGCCCCGCGCGCGCTGTTCGCCGCCGCGTGCCTGACCGCGCTCGAGGGCTGGCTGGACGTGCACGAGGAGCGGGGCTTCGCGCCCATCCGCGAGGCCTGGCGCGAGCGCTCGGTGACGCTGGGACGCGAGGTGCGGGTGGCGGTGGACGGGGGCGAGCTGGCCGGCACGGCCGAGGACATCGACGAGGCCGGGGCCCTGCTGGTCCGGACGGCGAGCGGGCTGGAGCGGGTGCTCGCGGGGGACGTCCGGCTGGTGCGGCCGCGCTGACCCGTGCGGCGGCGCACGCCCGCGCCGGCCGCGGAATTGACCCCAGACAGGCCCGGAAGCTAGGCTCCCGCCCGTGCTCCTCGCCATCGACGTCGGCAACACCAACACCACCCTGGGCGTCTACGAGGGCGCCGTGCTCCGCAAGCACTGGCGCGTGGAGACGAGCCACACCCGCACCTACGACGAGTACGGCATCCTGCTGCGCCAGCTGTTCGCCTCGGCCGGCCTCGAGCCGGCGCGGGTCTCGTCGGTGGTGATCGCGAGCGTGGTCCCGCCGCTCGCCTTCACGCTCGAGCAGATGTGCGTCCGGTACTTCGACCGCAAGCCCATGTTCGTGGGCCCGGGGATGAAGACCGGGATGCCCATCCTCTACGAGAACCCGCGGGAGGTGGGCGCGGACCGGGTGGTGAACGCGGTGGCCGCGTTCGAGCGCTGGCGCTGCGCGCTGGTGGTGGTGGACTTCGGCACCGCCACCACGTTCGACGTCATCTCCGCGAAGGGCGAGTACCTGGGCGGCGCCATCTGCCCGGGGATCGGCATCTCCATGGACGCGCTCGCGCGCAGCGCCTCCAAGCTGCCGCGGGTGGAGTTCGCGAAGCCGCCGTCCGTCGTCGGCAAGAACACCGTCGCCTCCATCCAGGCCGGCCTGGTGTACGGGTACGTCGGGATGGTGGACGGGATCTGCGCGCAGATCGCGGCCGAGCTGGCCACGCCGCCCAAGGTGGTGGCGACCGGCGGGCTCGCGCCGCTCATCGCCGGCGTCTCCCGCAGCATCACCGAGGTGGACGAGCACCTCACGCTGGAGGGGCTGCGCATCCTCCACGAGCGCAACCGGTGACCGGCCAGGCCACCCCATCCCCGGCGCCCCGCGCCGCCGCCCCGGCGCGGAGCCTGCTCGACGAGGGCCTCGCCGCGTTCACCGCGCGCGACCTGGGCGCGGCGCACGCCGCTTTCGAGCGCGCGCACCGGCGGGACCCGCGCGACGCGCGGGCCATGTCCTGGTACGGCGTGACGCTGGTGCTCGTCGAGAAGAACTCGAACCTGGGCGTCACGCTCTGCGACCAGGCGCTGCGCGCCACCGGGCCGGAGCCCGAGCTGCTGCTCAACCAGGCCCGCGTGCACCTCGCGCTGAACCAGCGCGAGCGGGCGGTGCGCGCCATCCTGCGCGGGCTCGAGCTGTGGCCGCGCGACGCGAGCCTCTGCATGGCGCGCGACACCATCGGCATCCGCCGCCCGCCGGTGGTCGGCTTCCTGTCGCGCAACAACCCGCTGAACCGCTTCCTCGGCCGGATCCGGCACCGGTGGCAGCGGCGGAACACGCCGCCCTACGAGATGTCGCCGCTCGCGCTCGGCTTCCCGCCGGCGCTGCCCGAGGCCCCGCCGCCGCCCGCGCCCGTCCGGCTGGAGGTGGAGGCGGCGCCCGCCGCGGCGGAGCCGGCCGTGGAGCCCACCCCATCCGACGCGCCCGCCGGCGCGCCCGCCGAGCCCGTCAGCGCGCCCGTCGAGTCCGCCGCGCCCGAAGCCGCGCCCGCGGCCCCCGGGCCCGCCGCGGAGGACGCCGGCGCGCCCGCGGCGGCGCCCGGGCCGGACGAGCCTCGAGAGGTCGAACGCTGATGCCGGACTGTCCGCTCCCGCTGGAGACCCTGCCGAAGCCGCTGCAGAAGCACGCCGACCCGAAGGCCCCGCTGCCGCTCCGCACCATGGGCGCGAAGGGGCTCGTCCCGGCGGTCGCCGCCGCGGACCTGTCCACGCTCCTGTTCATGCTGGCGCACGATCCCGAGGCCGCGGTGCGCGAGACCGCGGCGAAGACCGCCGAGGGGCTGCCGGAGAAGATGTGGAGCGTGGCGCTGCGCTCGGACGAGGTGCCCGGGCCGGTGCTGGACTGGATGGCCGACCGGCTGGCGCAGCGGGAGGGCGCGCTCGAGCTGGTGCTGCTCAACCCGGCCACGCTGGACGCGACGGTGGCCCGCCTCGCCGCCCTCGTGCCGCAGCGCCTCGCCGAGATCGTCCGGCAGAACGAGCTGCGCCTGCTCCGGCACGAGCCCATCGTCCGCGCGCTGTGCGCGAACCCGAACGTGCTGGCGTCCACCCTGGACGGCGCCTGCGACTTCTGCGTGCGCAACGGGCTCACGCTGCTCGACGTGCCGCAGATGGTCGAGGCGCACAAGCGCGTCCACGGCGTCGATCCCACGGTGAAGCCGCCCGAGCCGGGCGAGACCGCCGCCCAGCTCATGGCCGAGTACGCGGACGAGCTGGCGCGCGACGCGGCCGGGGAGGGCGCGCCGCCCGCGGCGGACCCCGAGGAGCTGTCCACCCGCAAGCTGAACATCACGCAGCGCGTCATGCGCATGAGCGTGTCGGAGAAGATCAAGCTCGCCACGCTCGGCAACAAGGAGGCCCGCACCCTGCTCCTGCGCGACGCGAACAAGCTGGTGTGCATGGCGGCCGTCACCAGCCCCCGCATCACCGACGGCGAGATCCTCTCGCTGGCCAACTCGCGCACGGTGAACGCGGACGTGCTGCGCCACATCTACGGCACCCGCGAGTACCTGAAGACCTACGCCATCAAGATCTCGCTGGTGAAGAACCCGAAGGTCCCGCTGCCCACCGCGCTCAAGATGCTCAGCACGCTCCAGGAGAAGGACATCAAGGAGCTGGCCCGCGACCGGAACGTGCCGCAGACGATCCAGGCGCAGGCCAAGGCGTGGATGATGAAGAAGGAGCAGGCGGCGCGCGGGCCGGTGGGCGGGAAGCACTAGTGGCCGGGACCCCCGAGGCGGCGGGCGCGGCGCCGGTCCGCGTCGGGCGCGCGGTGTGGCTGTCCGCCGCCACCATGTCCTCGCGGGTGCTGGGCCTCGTCCGCGACCAGCTCTTCGCGATCCTGATCGGCGCGAACCGGTTCTCCGACGCGTTCGTGGTCGCGTTCCGGATCCCGAACCTGCTCCGCGACCTGTTCGCCGAGGGCGCGCTCTCCTCCGCGTTCGTGCCCGCGTTCGCCGACGCCCACCGCAACCGCGGGCGCGAGGCCGCCTACCGGCTCGCCAACACGGTGGTGGCGCTGGTGCTCCTGGTGGTCGGGGCCATCACGCTGCTCGGGATCGCGTTCGCCGGCCCGCTCGTCGCGCTGATGGCGCCGGGCTACACCGCCGACCAGGCGGCGCTGGCGGCGTACCTCACCCGCATCATGATGCCGTTCCTGCTCCTCGTCTCGCTCTCCGCGGTGGCGATGGGCATGCTGAACGCGCAGGGGCGGTTCACCGCGCCGGCGGTGGCCCCGGCGCTGTTCAACGTGGGGGCCATCGCGGTGGGGCTCGGGCTGTGGCTGGCCGGGCTCCCGCCGGAGCGGGCGGTGGTGGGCTGGTCCATCGGCACGCTGCTCGGCGGCGCGCTCCAGCTCGCGGCGCAGCTCCCGTCGGTCCGCGCGGTGGGCTACCGCGCCCGCCCGGCGCTCGCCGGCGGCGCGCTGGCCGATCCCGGCGTGCGCCGCATCTTCCGGCTGATGGGCGCCGCGGTGGTGGGGCTCTCCGCCACGCAGGTGAACATCCTCGTCAACACCGTCTTCGCCTCGCACGAGGAGGGCGCGAACACCTGGCTCCAGATGGCGTTCCGCCTCATGCAGCTCCCGCTGGGCGTGTTCGGCGTGGCCATCGCCACCGTGGCCGGCGCCGGCGTGGCGCAGCGCGCCGCGGCGCGCGACATGGGCGCGGTGCAGGACACGCTCGGCTCGGCGCTGCGGCTGGTCGCGTTCCTGAACGTGCCCTCGGCGGTGGGGCTGGCGGTGCTGGCCCGGCCCATCATCTCGGTCATCTACGAGCACGGGCGGTTCGGCGCCGCCGACACCGACGCCACCGCCGCGGCGCTGGTGTGCTACGCGGCCGGGCTCTACGCCTACTCCGCGGTGAAGGTGCTCGCCCCGGCGTTCTACGCGCTCGACCGGGCCCGCGTGCCGGTGGTGGGGAGCGTGCTCGGCATGGCGTCGAACGTGGTCCTCAACCTCGCGCTCTACCCCGTGCTCGGCTACCGCGGCGTGGCGCTCGGGACCTCGCTCGCGGCGCTCGCGAACTTCTCGGTGCTGCTCTTCTCCTGGCGGCGGCGCCACGGGCGGCTGGGCGGGGAAGGGCTCGCCCGCCAGCTCGGCAAGGTGCTGCTCGCCTCCGCCGTGCTCGCGGCGGTCGCGTTCGCGGCCGAGCGCGGGCTCGCCGGCCTGCTCGGCGGCCGCGCCGGCGTCCCGGCGCAGCTCGCCCTCGCGTTCGGCCCCATCGCCGCGGGCGGGCTCGCCTACCTCGCGGCGGCGCGCGCCCTGCGCATCGCCGAGCTCGACGAGCTCCTCGCCGGGCTGCGCCGGCGCCGCGCGCGCCGGGCCTGAGCCGCCGCCGCCTCCCCGGGGTTTGGCCGCGCGTGGGCCCGCGGCCTACCTTGCCGCGAGGGCGATCCGGCGAGGGTGACCATGGAAAACGGCGGCAGGGGCGGCGGAGAAGGCACGATGGACGAGATGCGTCACCGGGCCGAGGAGATGGCCGAGGGGATGCAGGAGCAGCTCGAGGGGCTCCGCGGCTACGCCGAGGACGCCGGCGAGTGGATCCGCGGCTTCGCGCGCGAGCGGCCCATCGCGGCCGTCGCCATCGCCGTCGGGATCGGGTTCCTGGCCGGCCGGCTGCTCTCGCGGACCTGAGCGGAGGGGCGATGGAGCGCGAGCGGGGGACGGGCGGGATGGAGGCGGGCGAGCTGGGCGACGTGGCGGACGCGCTGCGCGAGCTCGGCGACGAGGCGCGCGAGTCGGTGGCGCGGCTCGCCGACGAGCTGGAGCTGGAGCGCCGCATGGCGGAGTCGCCCATGGTGGTGCTGGGGGTGGCGGCCGCCGCAGGGCTGGTGCTGGGCGGCGGCCTGTGGCCGCTGCTGCGGCCCATGGTGCGGATGGCGGCGCGCGCGGCGCTCTCGCCGACGAACCTGCTCGCGCTCGGCGCGGCGGTGGGCGCGATGCGCGCGGCGCGCGCGCGGGAGGCGACGTCCGGCGCCGGGCCGGAGGGCTCCTCCGTGCCCTCGACGCATTGACCGCGCGCAGGCGCGGGCGCACCCGGAGGGCGCACGCGCGCTCCACGTCGACGCGGGAATCGGTCCTCTGCGTCGCACCGCGTCCTCCACGTTGGGGCGCCGGGTTGACCCGCGCCGTGCGCGCGCGCACCTTGGACTCCTCTTCTCCGGGCCGGGGTCAGTGACATGATGGACGTGACGCGCGGGGCACGCGGCGAGCTCGTCATCCGGATCGAGGGCACGTTCGATCGCCAGGCCGCGAGCCGCCTCTCCGGGTGGCTCGGCGAGATCCCCGCCTCCTCCCCGCTGGTGCTCGACTTCTCGGGCGTGCGCGACGTCCAGGACCTCGGCGTGGCCGCCATGGCGGGCCAGCTCTGCGGCCGCGACGCGGTCGAGGTGGTGGGCCTGGGCCGCCACCAGCAGCGGCTGCTCCGCTACCTGGGCGTCACCCTCGTGCCGCCGGCCGGCGACGAGGAGGCGCTCGGGTAACGCGGCGCGGCGGCGCTAGTCGCGCACGAGCGGCGCGGCGGCGCGGCGGTCCTTCTCGGCGGCCGGTTCGGCGGGCAGCCCCTCGTCGAGGAGTTGCGACGCGATCGCGAGCGCCTTGCGGACCTTGTCCTTCACCTTCTCGTCGCCCTTGATCTTCTGGTAGGCCTTGAGGACGCGCTCCTCGTTCTTGGCGTTCGCGGCCTCCAGCTCCGCCACGCGCCGGCGCAGCTCGGCGGTGCGGTTCTCCACCTCGCCGCGCGCGCCCTCCGCCTCGCCGCGCGCCACCACCAGCTCGGTGCGCAGCTCCTCCAGCTCGCGCTCCATCGCCTCGGCGTGCGCCGCGGCCTCGGCGGCGGCGGCCGCCTCCGCGGTCCGCCTGCGCGCCGCGTCCTCCGCCTCGAGCGCGCGCGCCTCGGCGTCCTCGGCCCGGCGCTCGGCGTCGCCGGCTGCGCGCTCGGCGCCCGCCAGCCGCTCGCGCAGCTCGGCCAGCTCGCGGTCCAGCGCCTCGGCGCGATCCTGGGCGTCGCGCGCCTCGTCGCGCGCCCCGGCCAGCTCGGCGCGGGCGCGCTCCGCCTCCGCCGCGGCCGCGTCGCCGCGCGCGCGGAGGGCGGCCTGCTCGGCGGCGGCGCCCGCCGCGGCGTCCTCCGCCTGGCGCAGCTGCTCGCGCAGCGCCGCGAGCTCGGCCGGATCGGCGCCCGCCGGCGCCGGGGCCGGCGCGGACGCCGGCAGGTCGTCCAGCAGCGGGATCCCCGCCGCCCGCAGCGCGTCGGCGCTCGCGCCGCGCACCGGCGGGCGCGCCGCCGCGGGCGGCTCGTCGGCGAGCGCGCCGAGCGCGGCGTCCGCGTCGAGCAGCGACAGGCCCGCGTCCGGATCGTCCGCGGCGCCCAGCCCCGCGGGGCCGGAGAGGTCGTCGGTCCCGTCGAGCAGCGACGGGTCGAGGGGGTCGTCCACCGCGGCCGGAACGTCGCCCAGGCCGAGCGCCAGGTCGAGCGCGTCGCCCGGCCGCTCGGGGCGCGGCGCCGCGATGCCGTCGAACGCCTCGTCGAGCAGCGCCAGGTCGTCCGCGGCGGGCACCTCGCCGCCGTCGCCGCCCGGCTCGTCCGGGAGCGCGTCGAGGTCGAGGGCGGGGAGGTCCGCGTCGGAGAGGTCCGAGACCGCCTCGAGCCCCATCTCCTCCTCGAGCGAGACGATCTCCTCGTCGGCCTCGAGCGCCTCCTCGCCCGCGTCGGGCAGCCCCACCAGCGCGCCGAGCTTCTCGACCAGCGCGGCGGCCGGGAACGGCTTCAGCAGGTACTCGTCGGCGCGGACCTTCAGCTTGCGGTGGTTCTCGAACGTCTCCTCGGTCGCCTCGGCGCTGGTGAGCACGAGCGGCGTCGCCTTCAGCGCGTCGTCCTTCTTGAGCTTCTGGCAGACGAGGTAGCCGCTCATCCCGGGCAGCTCGACGGAGAGCACCACGCCCGCCGGGGCCCACTCGCGCGCCAGCTCGATCCCGAGCTTCCCGTCGCCGGTGACGCGCACGTCGAAGCCGCTCGCCTCGAGCGTCTTCGAGAGCTCGGCGGCGAACGCGGCGTCGTTCTCGATGAGCAGGATCTTCGTCGGCATCAGGTGGACCCGGGCACGGGCGGGAGGGGACGGCGCGCGCGCCGCGCACGTCGCGCACCGCGCGGAAAATGCTGGTGAATGTTACCCGCGGGGCGAGGCGAGGTCAAAACGGACGCCGGGTCGCGGGTCGTCCCCGCGACCACACCGCCGGCGCCGCGATCGGCCGCTATCGGCCGGCGGCGGCCTCGGCCTGGGCGGCCTGGACGAGCTTGAACAGCGCGTCCTCGTCGAGGTCCGAGACGAGCGAGTAGACGATCTCGTCCTGGCGCCACACCGCGACGTTGTACCCGCGCGCGTTGACCACCCGGACGACCTGGGGGCCCACCTTCACCTCGCGCCCGGGCGTGTCGAAGCGGCGGTCCGGGTCGTCCACGATGAACAGGCCGGCCTGTCCGCGGGGGAGCTGGTAGCGCACGTAGGCCGCCGGCCACTCGCGCAGGTTGGAGAGCCGGGCGCCCTCGAGGCGGGCCACGGCGCCGGCGAAGTGCGGCAGGGCCGGGTGGAAGTCGAGCTTGCCCGCGAACCAGCCCGGCATGGCCGCCGCGTCCACCTCGAGCGGCAGCGCGCGGTGGTGCACCCGGATCGCGTCGTCCACCAGGGCGGTGTCGCCGCGGTGGCCCGCCAGCACCACCAGCACGCCCATCGCGCAGGCGGCCACGGCGGCGACCGGCACCGGCTGGAGCACCCGGCGCCAGAGCGGCCGGCGCTCGTGCGCGAGCGAGGTCCGCACGCGCGCGCGGAGGTGGGGCGGCGCGCAGCCGGCGGCGGCGGGCGAGGCCATCGCCTCGCGGAGCTTGGCGCGCAGCGCGAGCCGGAGCGCGCCCTGGCGGTCGGCCATGGCGCGGCACGGCGTGCAGGTGGCGAGGTGGGCCTCGGCCTCGGCGCGCTCGCGCTCGTCGAACTCGCCGTCGAGGTACGCGTCGATCGATCGCTCGAGCTCGCGGCAGTCCATGGCGGCGGTGAGCGTGGAGTCGGTCCGCATTCGAGGCCCTCTGGCCGGGATCCTAGGCCGACTTGCCGCGGCGGCGCCGGTACGTCTCGAGGTCGATGCTCTCGCCGTCGTCGGACTCCGGCAGCTGGATCACCCCGGAGACCACGGCGTAGCTCGCCAGCGCCTTCTGCAACAGCCGGCGTCCACGGTACAGCCGGCTCATCACCGTGCCCACCGGGACGTCGAGGATCTCGGCGATCTCCTTGTACGAGAACTCCTGCAGGTCCGCGAGGATCACGACCATCCGGAAGTCGATGGGCAGCGAGTCCACCGCCTTCAGGACGTCGTCGGAGAGGAGCCGGTCGAAGAAGTACTGCTCCGGGTTGGCCGCGTACTCGGCCGCCTCGCGCGACACGAACCGCTCGTGCACGGCGTCGCGCTCCGACCCCTCGACGATGTTGCGCTCCTTCACCGACCGTCGATACCGGTTGATGAAGGTGTTGGTCAGGATCTTGAACAGCCACGCCTTGATGTTGGTGCCGCGCTCGAACTTGTCGAAGAAGCGGTAGGCGCGCAGGAACGTGTCCTGGACCAGGTCCTCGGCGTCGCGGTCGTTCTTCGTGAGCCGCAGCGCCGCCGAGTAGAGGGGGTCGATGTGCTTGAGCGCGAGCTCCTGGAACTCGTCGCGGGTCAGGTCGTTCTGTCGGAGGTCGAACATTTCGGGCTTGATCTCGATCTAATCCCGGACGACGCGCACCCGCTTCCGATTCAGGCCACTCGACCTGGGAAACGGCCCATCGGCCGGGGAGATTCCCGCGCGCCGTCCGTCCGGCCGCAGGACCGGAGGGGGAGAGGGCGAGCACGCGGAAAGGACTCGGGATTCCTAGCATCCCGCCGCCCGGGGCCGTAAGCCCCGGGCGCGGGAGCCGGCAGGGGGTCCCCGCGGCCCCGGCGCGGCGCGCGCCGGCGTGGTAAGACCCTCGGCCCGCCGCCGCGCCCCGGCGGGTGGATCGCACGACGCCCATGCCGAGACTCCTCTTCGCCGACGACCGGGGCACGGTCTACGACCACCCGACGCTGCTCGCGGCCGCGCGCAGCGGCGACGCGATCCTGCGCCCCGCGGAGCGCGCGCTCCCGCTGCCGGACGGCGCGACGCTGTGCCTGCTCCCGGGGCGGCGCCCCGTCGGCGTGGACCCGGAGACCGGCGCGCAGGTGGTGCTGCACGAGGTGAAGGTCGGGCGCCGGCGCCTCGTGCCGCACGCGGTCGGGGCCACGCTCCCGCCGGGCTACACGCGGACGCTGCTCCCGGCCGCGGCGCGCCCGCCGCTCGCCACGGTGGACGAGGCGCCCACGCTCCCGCAGTGGGCCTACACCGCGGCGGGCCTGGGCGAGGACGGGCCGGTGGTGTGGGCGCTCCACACCGACCGCCGCGCGCACTGGGACCCGTCGCGCCACTCCACCCCGGACCTGCCGGCCAGGGTCGAGCGGCTGGTCGCGACCGGCAACCCCATCTACCGCCAGCTGGCGCGGTGCGCGCTGGAGTGGCGCTGCTTCACCGCGCAGAACACGTTCTACGCCCGCGACGAGGGCGCCATCCCGTCGTCGGCCGCGTGCAACGCCGCCTGCGTGGGCTGCCTGTCCGAGCAGGACGAGGGCATGCCGCCGTCCTCGCACGAGCGGATCGCGCGGCCGCCCACCGCCGAGGAGATGGCCGACGTGGCGGTGCGCCACCTGGAGCGCGCCACCGGCCGCGTGATGATCTCCTTCGGCCAGGGCTGCGAGGGCGAGCCGCTGCTGCGCTGGAAGGAGATCGAGAAGGCCATCCGGCTCATCCGCGCGCGGACCCGGCGCGGCACGCTGCACGCGAACACGAACGGCTCGCTGCCCGAGGCACTGGCGCGGCTGATCGCGGCCGGGCTGGAGTCGGTGCGCGTCTCGCTCAACAGCGCCTCGCCGGACCTCTACGCCGCCTACTACCGGCCCACCGGCTACGCGCTCGAGGACGTGGTGCGCGCGGTGCGCGCGGCGAAGGCGGGCGGCGCCTACGTGGCGCTCAACCTGCTCACGTTCCCCGGCGTCACCGATCGCGCCGGCGAGGCGGAGCGGCTGTGCCGCCTGGTGGCGGAGACCGGGGTGGACCAGGTGCAGACCCGGCCGCTCGCCATCGACCCGGACGTCTACATGGCCATCGCCCGCGACCGCGGCGCGCCCGGCGGGGCGCTGGGCATCCCGGCGCTGGTGCGCGCGCTGAAGCGGGCGCGGCCGGGGCTGGTGGTGGGCAACTTCTCCCGCGCGCGGGGCGAGCGGGGGGCGCGCGCGCGCCCGGCCCCGCCGGCCCGGCGCCGCCGCACGGAGGCGCGATGAAGGCCGAGGCCGAGCTGCCGCTGCGCAAGGACCTGGCGCGCCACCTGCGCGCCGGGCACCCCTGGGTGTTCCGCAAGGCGGTGGAGCGCGCGCCGGCGCGGCTGCCGGCGGGCACGATCGTGGACGTCACCGAGGACGGCCGCTTCGTCGCCCGCGGCTACTACGATCCGCACTCCGCCATCTCGGTGCGCATCCTCACCCGCGAGCCGGCCGAGGCCATCGACGCGGCCTTCTGGCGCCGGCGGGTGGCGCGGGCGGTGGCGCTGCGCCGGGAACTGGTGCGCGACACCACCGGCTACCGCGTGGTGCACGGCGAGGGCGACGCGCTGCCGGGCGTGGTCGCCGACCGCTACGACCGCCACGTGGTGCTGAAGCTCTACTCGGCCGGCCTCACCCCGCACCGCGCCGAGATCGTCGAGGCGCTCCACGCCGAGCAGGAGGGCGTCGCCGGCGTGTTCGGCCGCGACGAGATCCCGCGCGACGACCAGGACGAGGGCGAGGGCGGCGGGAGCGGGCGCGTGCTGTGGGGGGCGGAGCCGCCGGAGCGCATCGCCATCGACGAGCACGGGATGAAGGTGCTGGTGGACGTGCGGCGCGGGCAGAAGACCGGCCACTTCCTGGACCAGCGCGAGAACCGGCGGATGGTGCGCGACCTGGCCCGCGGCCGGGCCGAGGCGCTCAACCTGTTCGGCTACACCGGGGGCTTCTCGGTGGCGGCGGCGCTGGGCGGCGCCGGGCACGTGGTCACGGTGGACGTGGACCGCGACGCCATCGCGCTCGCGCGCGAGAACTTCCGCGCGAACGGCCTCGACGCCGCCGACCACGCGTTCGCCGCCGAGGACTGCTTCGAGCTGCTCGCCCGCTACAAGCGCGAGGGGCGCCGCTTCGACCTGGTGGTGTGCGACCCGCCCGCGTTCGCGAAGTCGCAGAAGGCGGTGGAGGGCGCGCTGGCCGGCTACGCGTCGCTGAACCGCGCCGCGCTCGCGGTGCTCGCGCCGGGCGGGCTCCTCGTGACCGCGAGCTGCTCGGCGCGCGTCTCGGCGGAGCAGTTCGCCGACGCGGTGAAGGAGGCGGCCTACAAGGCGCGGGTGGACCTCGCGCTGGTGGCCGAGACCCGGCAGCCGCCGGATCACCCGGTCTCGCTGCAGTTCCGCGAGGGCCGCTACCTGAAGTGCATGGTGCTGCGCCGCGCCGGGTAGCTCCCGCGGCGGCGCGCGCGCCGATCCCGTCGAGCCGCGAGCTCAGCGCGGCGGCTGGCGGTGGAGCGCCTCCGCGAGCGCGCCGGGCTCCTCGTCCAGCGTCACCTCGACGAAGCCCTGGGCCGGCCGCGCCGAGATCGTCACCGGCACGCGCCCGGCGTCCGTCTTGACCCAGGCGCGCGCCCCGGCGACGGAGTGGCCGGTCTCGTGCACCTCGTCCACCGTGCGGCGGATGGTGCACTCGCGGCAGTGCTCCGCCTTGCCGCAGCCGCCGGGGAGGCGCGAGCGGGAGCAGGCCATCGCCTCGCCGCAGCGCAGGCCGCGCAGGTCGGCCCGGGGCCGGTTCAGCACGTCCGCGAGCCGCTCGCTCGCCGCCACGACGCGCCCGCCGCCGTCCACCACCATGACCGGCACCGGCAGCAGGTCGAGGTACTCGCCCAGCTTCAGCCCGCCCCACAGCTTCGCGAAGTACGCGTCGCAGTCGGGGCACATGCCGTGGCTCACGCCGACGGCCTCGCCGGGCGACTCCCGCAGCAGCCGGTGGCAGTAGGAGCAGACGACCTTCATGCCGCGAGCGTGCGGCCGCCGCCCCGGCGCGTCAACGCCCGGACGGAGCCGCGCGACCGAGCGCCGCGGTGCGGCCGCGGCGTACATCCACGACGCGTGATCCGCTGCGTCAGATCGCGTCGCCCGGCGCCGGGCCGGCGGGCTCGTCGCAGCCTTCCATGGCTTCCTCGAGCAGCGCCGGGAGGCGGCCGCGCCGCTGCGCCGCGAGCAGCGCGTCGAGCTCGTCCCAGCGGGCCTGCGGGCGCGCGCGCAGCAGCGACCGGTAGGTGCGCAGCACGCTCTCCACGCCCGCGGTCTGCACCGCCAGCCAGTCGTCGGCGCTGCGCGGGTGCTCGATCTGGAAGACGGCCATCCCGAACACCGACTGCACGTAGAGGATCTTCCCGAAGCGGTTGCCGTCGTCCTCGGCGAGCGGGTCGAGCGGGCCCGAGCAGCCGCGCACCTGGATGTCCGGGATCTCCACGATCCACTGCAGCAGCCAGCGGCGATCGGCCGCGGCGCGGCGCGCGAGCGGCTCGCGCTCGAGGCGGCGGGTGACCTCGACCGCCTTGCGGCGCTCGGCCGGGGTGGAGGGGCCGCGCTCGCGCTCTCCCAGGGCGGGAGCGGCGGCGAGCAGCGCGGCGAGGCTGGCGGTGACGAGGAGGGTCCGGTTCACGCGGGGCTCCGGGGAGGTCGAAGGGACAAGGTAACGGGCCGAGGCGGCCGGGACCGCATCGCGGTGGGGGGAAGGCCTCAAGGAGCAGGCACGGTGGGGGCCGGACCGGGCGGCGCCGCCGGGGGAGGGTGGCGCCCGCCCCCCAGCGCGACCACGAGCGCGAGCGCCGCGAGCAGGGTCATGCCGAGCGACGCGGTCGCCCAGATGCCCTGCGGCAACCTCGCCAGGCGGAACCGGAGCGACGGCTGCACCGGATCGCGCCGCTCCAGCGCGGCCGCGGCGGGCGGCGGCGGGGGCGTCGCGTTCCGGAACGCGCGCAGCAGCAGCGCCAGCGCCACGCCGCCGGTCACCAGCGTCGCCACCATCTGCCCGGCGGCCGGCGAGGCGGCGGCCTCGTCCGCGCCCGAGCCGGCGCCGGCGAGCGCGGCCCCCGCCGCGAGCGCGTTGTTCATCGCGTGCGCGGCGACCGCGTTCCAGGTGTTGCCGCTGCGCAGCGCCAGCCAGCCGAACAGGAGGCCCTGCAGCAGGAGCGCGGGGAGGCGGACCGGATCGAGGTGCAGGAGCGCGAAGAAGATCGTGCCCGCCGCCAGGCCGGCCGCCGGGCCGCGGCGGATGGCCACCGTGCGCTGCAGGTAGCCGCGGAACGCGATCTCCTCGCACACCGGGGCGAGGAGCGCCGCCGCCGCCGCGATGGCGTACCGCTCCGCCCCCGGCGTGTCGAAGAGCCGGCCGACGTCGAACAGCTCGGTGATCCGCGGCGGGAGCACCTCCACCCACGCGAACATGAGCGCGTTCGCCACCAGGAACCCCGCCGCGCCGGCCAGCGCCGCGAGCGCCAGGGGGACGCCGGCCGGGCGGCCCAGGCCGAGGTACGGGACCGGGCGCAGGTTCGAGCCGAGCGCGGCCGCGAACGCCGGCAGCAGGAACACGAACACCTCGCTCCAGGCCAGGCCCGCCGCCGGGTGGAGCTGCTGGGCGAGGATGCCGGGGCCGTACAGCAGCAGGAGCACCGCGAAGAACGCGAGCCCGCTCTTGCGGAACGGCGCGGCCGCGGGCGCCGCCTCGCCGGGCGGCGGCGAGAGCGCCGGGGAGGGAGGCGGCGGCGGCGGGGGCGGGGCCGCGTCGCCCTGCGACGGGCCGGGACGGGTGGGATCCACTCGGGCGGATGATAGCCGCGCGGGCCGCCGCGCGCGCGCCCTCGTCGGCGCCGGAACGCGGGTAAGATGCGCGCATGGACTTCCGCAACCGGACGGTGGTGGTGTGCGTGGGCGGCGGCATCGCCGCGTACAAGGCCTGCGACCTCACGAGACTCATCGTGAAGGGCCACGGCGAGGTGCGCGTCGCCATGACCCCGGCCGCGACCCGGTTCGTGGCCCCGCTCACGTTCCAGGCGCTGTCCGGCGCGCCGGTGCTCACCGACCTCTTCGAGCCGGCGAAGGACCTCACCTACGGCCACCTGGAGATGGCGCGCGTCGCCGACCTGGTGGTGGTGGCGCCCGCCACGGCGGACCTGATCGCGCGGATCCGCGCCGGCATGGCCGACGACGCGGTCACCACCGCGGTGCTCGCCGCCACCTGCCCGGTGCTCCTCGCCCCGGCCATGAACACGCGCATGTGGCGCAACGTCGCGGTGCAGGAGAACCTGGCCGCGCTGCGGGCGCGCGGGATGCACGTGGTCGGCCCGGCCGCGGGGCTGCTCGCCGACGGCGACGTGGGCGAGGGGCGGCTCGCCGAGCCGCAGGAGATCGCGCTCGCCGCCGCGCGGCTGCTGGGGCGCCAGGACCTGGCCGGGCGCAAGGTGCTCGTCACCGCCGGGCCGACCCGCGAGCCCATCGACCCGGTCCGCTTCGTGTCCAACCCCTCGTCCGGCAAGATGGGCTACGCGGTCGCGCGGGTGGCGGCCCGGCGGGGCGCGCAGGTCACGCTCGTCTCCGGGCCCACCGCGCTCGAGGACCCGGCCGGCGTCGAGGTGGTGCGCGTCGAGACCGCCGAGGAGATGGCGCGCGCGGTCGATGCGGCCCAGGCGGAGATGGACCTGTTCGTGGGCGCGGCCGCCGTCTCGGACTACCGGCCCGCCGCGCCCGCCGCGCACAAGCTCAAGAAGAAGCCCGGCGACGAGACGCTCGTGCTCGCCCGCACGCCGGACATCCTGGCCGGGCTGGGCGCGCGCCACGCCGGCAAGCCCGGCGCGCCGGTGCTGGTGGGGTTCGCCGCGGAGACCGAGGAGGTCATCGCGCGCGCCCGCGAGAAGCTGAAGGGCAAGCGCTGCGACCTGGTGGTCGCGAACAAGGTCGGCGCCCCGGGCGCCGGCTTCGGCGGCGACACCAACCGCGTGGCGCTCGTCTCCGCCGCCGAGCTGGCCGAGATCGAGGGGACGAAGGACAAGGTCGCCGAGGCGATCCTCGACTGGATCCTGCCGGTGCTCGACGCGCGCCGCCCGCGAGGCTGAGCGCTCGGCCTTCGACGAGCTCAGGCCGAGCGGGCCGGTTCGCTCATCCCGAGCGTAGCGCGGCCTGTGGCCGCGCGGAGTCGAGGGAGCCGCATCACGCGGCGAGCTTCGCGATCGACGGCGGCAGGATCAGCTTGCCGTGGATGCCGCGCCGGAAGCTGAGGCGCGTCTCCTCGGCGATGTCGGCCGCGTCGCGGAACGGGATCCGGTGGTGCACGGTCCGCTCCTTCAGCTGCTTGCGGAGGTCGGTCGCGAGCCGGATGTTGCGCGCGCCGGTGGCGTCGGCCCGGGCCGCCTGGCTGCGCTCGCCCTCGGCGAGCAGCCCGAGGATGGCCTGCACCGCGAGCTCGTTCGTCTCGGTGACGAGGTCGGGCTCGAGCACCAGGTTGCGCTCGCGCGCCAGCGCCAGCCGCGAGACGTGGTGGAACCCGCCCATGCGCGCGCTCACCAGCAGCGAGCGGAACAGCTGTCGCGAGACGCCGAACGGGATCACCGACGCGCCGGTGAGCGTGCGCGCCAGGAAGTCGTCGTGGCCGCGGATGGCGCGGGTGGACACCTGGCGCGCCAGCCGCGACAGGTCGCGGTCCATGCGGCGGTCGTAGCGCAGCTCCCAGTAGGCGTGGCGGGTGTTGGTCTTGTGGAACGAGGCGACCGTCTTGAACGGCACGAAGTAGTTGTGCGCGACCGTGTCCGCGGAGAGGTGCGCGAGGAAGCCGAGCGCGAAGGCCTGCTCGGCCCCGGGCCTCGCCTGCTTGAACACGTTGAAGCCCACGCGCCAGTTGTGACAGTGGTACAGGTAGCGGGCCATGTTCTTGCCCACCACGATGTCCGCCGCGAGGGAGCCGTAGAGGAACTCGTTGCCGAAGTCCTGCAGCACCATGCGCAGCGAGGGCTGCGCCACGCCCAGGTTCGCGAGGGCCTGCGCCGAGAAGTTGAGGTGCGCCAGCGGCCCCCACGCCTGGGCGTCGGAGGGCCAGGCGAGGATGGCGACGGCGGC
Organism: Anaeromyxobacter dehalogenans 2CP-C; assembly: GCF_000013385.1. Taxonomy (GTDB): domain Bacteria; phylum Myxococcota; class Myxococcia; order Myxococcales; family Anaeromyxobacteraceae; genus Anaeromyxobacter; species Anaeromyxobacter dehalogenans_B. Next base: position 2,675,370 of record NC_007760.1, on the reverse strand, counting down.
GGCTGCGAGCGTGGCGGGGAGGAGCAGGCGGAGCAGCTTCATCGGGGTCGATTCTAGGTTTCGCGCGGCGGCGGTCGCAACGCGAGCTTCCTGATTTTTCGAGGGTAAGGTGGGCGAAGCGCGTTCAGGGGAGGCGGTGTCGGAGGTCGCGGCCGAGCTGGCGCGGCACCTGCGCTGGTTGGAGGCGGCCGGCGTCCGGGAGGTTCCGAGGCCGTCGCTGCCGGTGGAACCGCCGGCGGCGGCCGCGCATGCCCGGCCGGCCGGCCGTGCGGTCGGGGGCGGCGCGCCGGTGGGTACCGCCCCGGTGACCACCCCTCCTCCTGGTCAGGACACCCCGCCCGCAGGAACCCAGGAAGCAACCTCCCGCCCGTCCGCTGCCGGGGAGAAGGGCTGCGGGAGCGAGGCGCTCGTCCAGGTCCGCGACGCGCTCGGCGACTGCCGCCGCTGCAAGCTCGCCGGCGGCCGCACCACGCTCGTGTTCGGGGTGGGGAACCCCCACGCCGAGCTCGTGTTCGTGGGCGAGGGGCCGGGCGCGGACGAGGATCGCGAGGGAGAGCCGTTCGTCGGGAAGGCCGGCCAGCTCCTGACGAAGATGATCCAGGCGATGGGGTACCAGCGCGAGCAGGTCTACATCGCGAACGTGGTGAAGTGCCGCCCGCCCGGGAACCGCAACCCGGAGCCGGACGAGATCGAGGCGTGCGAGCCGTTCCTGCGCGCCCAGCTCGCCGCCATCCGGCCGCGGGTCGTGGTCGCGCTGGGCAAGTTCGCGGCGCAGACGCTCCTGCGGGACACGACGCCCATCACCCGGCTCCGGGGCGGCTGGCGCGAGTACGAGGGCATCCGGCTCATGCCCACGTTCCACCCCGCCTATCTCCTGCGCAGCCCCGAGGAGAAGAAGAAGGCATGGGAGGACCTGCAGCTCGTCATGAAGGAGCTGGGCAGGCCGCCACCCGGGAGGTGAGCATGCGCCACGGCGAGATCGCCCGCGCCGCGAGGTCCGCCGTTCCCCGCCGCGCCCGCGCCGCGCTGCCGCTCGCGTGCGCCGCGCTGGTCGCCGCCGGCCTGGCCGCGCGCGCGGCCGGGGCCGCCGCGCCCCCGCCCGCGCCGCCGGCCGCCGCGCCGGCCCGGGTCCTCTCCGCGGCGGTGAAGGGTCCCATCACCGGCGGCACGGTCGAGTACCTCGAGGCGGCCCTGGCGCGCGCCCGCACCGGCGGGTTCGCCGCGCTGGTGGTGACGCTCGACACGCCCGGCGGCCAGCTCGACGCGACGCGCGAGATCGTCCAGGCCATGCTCGCCACAGAGGTGCCGGTGATCGTGTGGGTCGGCCCGGCCGGCGCGCGGGCCGGCTCGGCCGGCGTGTTCCTCACGCTCGCCGCCGACGTGGCGGCGATGCACCCGACCTCCAACATCGGCGCGGCGCACCCGGTCACCGGCGCCGGCAAGGACGTCGCCGAGGAGGCCGGGAAGGACATGGCGAAGAAGGTGGAGAACGACACCGCCGCCTTCGCGCGCAGCGTCGCGGCCGCCCGCGGTCGGAACGCCGACTGGGCCGAGAAGGCGGTGCGCGAGAGCGTGTCGGTCACCGCCGAGGAGGCGCTGCGGCTGAAGGTGGCGGACCTGACGGCCGCCGACCTGCCCGAGCTGCTCGCGAAGGCCGACGGCCGGAAGGTGGGGCAGGGGGCCGCGGCGCGCCCGCTGAAGGTGGCGGGCGCGGCGATCGAGCCGTACGAGCCGACGGTCCGGCAGCGGCTGCTCGGGTTCCTCGCCGACCCGAACGTCATGGCGATCCTGATGCTGGTGGGGATGCTCGGGATCGCGGTGGAGTTCTACCACCCGGGCATGATCTTCCCCGGCGCGGTGGGCGGCTTCTGCCTGTTCCTCGCGTTCCTCGCCATGCGCGTCATCCCGGTGAACGTGGGGGCGGTGATCCTGCTGCTCGCCGGCGTGGGGCTGCTCGTCGCCGAGGCGTACGTCACCGCGCACGGGCTGGCCGGGCTGGCCGGCGCCGCCTGCCTGGTGCTCGGGACGCTGTTCTTCGTGAACACCTCCGCGCCGGGGGACTGGTTCGACCCGGGCGCGCTCCGGCTCTCACCGTGGGTGATCTGGCCCACGCCGGCCGCCCTGGCGCTGCTGCTCGCGTTCATGGCCTGGAACGTGGCCCGCGTGCGCCGGGCCCCGCTGCAGCTGGGCGCGCCCGCGCTGGTGGGCGCGCCCGGCGAGGCGCTCTCCGAGATCGGCCCGGCCGCGGGCGAGGCGTTCGTTCACGGTGAGTACTGGCAGGCGCGCAGCGCCGCGCCCATCCCGCGCGGCGCCGCGGTGCGGGTGGTGGCCGTGGAGGGGCTCACGGTCACGGTGGTGGCCGCGGGGCCCGGGAACGGCTAGAACGGAGCGGACGCGCGCCGCTCACCCGTGGTGACGTGGCCGCAGGGAGGAAAGCATGCCGCTCCTCGGAGTCGCCGTCCCGGTCGCGCTGGTGGTCCTGTACGTGCTGTCCGGCATCCGGATCGTGAACGAGTACGAGCAGGGCGTGGTGCTGCGGCTCGGGCGCTTCGCCGGGATCCGCACCGCGGGCCTGAAGTGGATCGTCCCGTTCATCGACCGGATGATCATCATCGACATGCGCATCACGGCCGAGCAGGTGCCGCCGCAGGACGTCATCACGCGCGACAACGTGTCGGTGAAGGTGAACGCGGTCATCTACTTCCGCGTGCTGCAGGCCGATCGGGCCTTCCTCCAGGTCACCGACTTCCTGTTCGCGACCAGCCAGTTCGCGCAGACCACGCTGCGCTCGGTGCTCGGCCAGGTGGAGCTCGACGACCTGCTCAGCCAGCGCGACAAGATCAACCGGCAGCTCCAGGAGATCATCGACCGCCACACCGAGCCGTGGGGCGTGAAGGTGACCGCGGTGGAGGTGAAGCAGGTGGACCTCCCCGACGAGATGCGCCGCGCCATGGCCAAGCAGGCGGAGGCGGAGCGCGAGCGGCGGTCCAAGGTCATCGCCGCCGAGGGCGAGTACCAGGCCGCCGAGAAGCTGGGCCAGGCGGCCGACGTCATCGCCCGCTCCCCCGGCGCGCTGCAGCTCCGCTACCTCCAGACGCTGGTCGAGATCTCCGCCGAGAAGAACTCGACCATCGTGTTCCCGCTGCCGCTCGACATCGTGAAGCCGTTCATGGACGCCGCCGCGCGCCTCCCCGGGGGGGCCAGGACGGAGGGGTGAAATAGGCGCGAGCACGGCGCGTATGGGCCGGGGTCCGCTCTGGGGAGAGAGGACCCGGTGCGGGGAGCGCGGCGGTGCCGCCGCGCTCTCCCGCGCCCGCACCTGATGTCGGAGGACTCCGCATGCGCCTCGCCGTCGTCGCCGCCCTCGCCGCCCTGGCCGCGCCCCTCTCCGCCGCCGCCGTGGACGGCGACGGGCACGTGGTGCGCCAGCGCCGGGAGGTCCCGGCCTTCCAGGGCATCCAGCTCGCCGGCTCGCTCGACCTCGAGGTGAAGGTCGGGCCGGCCCAGTCGGTGGTGGTGGTGGCCGACGAGAACCTGCAGCCGCTGATCGTCACCGAGGTCCGCGGCGGCACGCTCTCCATCCGCAACGAGCGCGACCTCCGCTCGTTCCGCGGCGCGCGGGTGGAGGTCACCGTCCCCGGCCTCGAGCGGCTCTCGCTGGCCGGCTCCGGCAACGCGTCGGTGGACGGCGCGCACGGCGATCAGGAGCTCACCATGGCCGGCTCCGGCCACCTGCGCTGGACCGGCACCGCCGGCAAGCTGCGGGTCCAGCTCGCCGGCTCCGGGTCCGCCGAGCTGGACGGCCGCGCCGAGCGCCTGGACGCGGCGGTGAAGGGCTCCGGCGAGGTGCTGGGCCGCCGGCTCGTGGCGCACGACGCGGTGGTGCAGATCGCCGGCTCGGGCGACGCCGAGCTGACCCTCTCCGGCGGCACGCTCCGCGCGTCGGTGGCCGGCTCCGGCGATCTCCGCTGGTGGGGCGAGGGCCGGGTGGAGCAGGCCGCCGTGGCCGGCTCGGGCCGCATCACCCGCGGGTAGGCGCGCGGGCCCGGCCGGGCGAGGCTCACACGTCCGCGTGCACCACCCCGTCCTGGCCGATCCAGGCGCGGCTCATGGCCTCGGTGCAGTACGCGAACCCGGGCTCGCCCTCCGGCCCCACCAGGATGAGCCCGCCCTCGCCCTGCACGCGCGCGGCGAGCATCCGCACCGCCTCGCGGGCCGCGTCCGCCGGCGCGGCGCCGGCCGCCACCCGGTCGGCCGCGTACCGCGCCAGGGTCACCTGGATGACGCGCTCGCCGTGGCCGGTGCAGGAGACGGCCGCCGAGGCGTCGTCCGCGTAGGTGCCGGCCCCGATGATGGGCGTGTCGCCCACCCGGCCGGCGCGCTTCAGCATCATCCCGCCGGTGGAGGTGGCCGCGGCGAGGTGGCCGCGCGCGTCCCGCGCCGCCGCGCCGACGGTCCCGTGCCCCGGCTCCCCGCGCGCCGCGGCGCGCTCGGCCTCGAAGCGGGCCCGCTGCGCGGGCGTGACGAGCGCCGCGGGGTCGCAGGCCGGGATCCCCACCTCGCGGGCGAGCGCCGACGCGCCCTCGCCGGCGAGCAGCACGTGCGGCGAGCGCTCCATCACCGCCCGGGCGAGCGTCACCGGGTTCGCCACGTCGCGGACGGCCGCGACCGCCCCGCAGGCCAGCGTGGCGCCGTCCATGATGGACGCGTCGAGCTCGACCGTCCCCTCGGCGGTGAGCGCGGCGCCCCGGCCGGCGTTGAACAGCGGGTCGTCCTCCAGGACGCGGACCGCGGCCTCCACCGCGTCGAGGGCGGCGCCGCCCCGGGAGAGGACCTGCCAGCCGGCCTCGCAGGCGCGGCGGAGCCCCTCGAGCCGCGGCGCGTCGCTCGCGCGGTCGGGGGTGCGCTGCCCCGCGCCGCCGTGGACCACGAGCACCGGTGTGACCGTCCGTGACGTCGTCATGGGCAGGGAGCGTAGCGGCGGGCGGCCGGCCCGGGCAAGCCGGCGCGCGGCGCGATCTGCCTCGGCGCGCGGATGCGCCCCTGCGCACGCGGGGACGCAGATCCGCGCCGCCGCCGCAACGAACCGGACGGGGCGCGGCCCGCGGCGCCGGGCTCCGACGATTGGTTGACGAGCGGGGAAACGCCTTCCTATCTTCGGGGCGCCGCCCGAGGTCCCTTGGGCGGGTCCCCTCACCCAGAGGTCACCATGACCGGACGCGAAGTGGTCATCGTCGGGGCGGCGCGCACGCCCATCGGCTCCTTCCTCGGCTCGCTCGCCTCCGTCACCGCCCCGCGCCTCGGCGCGGTGGCCATCCGCGCCGCGCTCGCGCGCGCCGGCGTGGAGCCCTCGGCGGTGGACGAGGTGGTGATGGGCAACGTGCTCCAGGCGGGCGAGGGGCAGGCCCCGGCCCGGCAGGCCGCGATCTACGCGGGCCTCCCGGAGAAGACGCCCGCCTGGACGCTCAACAAGGTGTGCGGCTCCGGGCTGAAGGCGGTGATCTCCGCCGCGCAGGCCATCGCGCTCGGCGACGCCGACGTGGTGGTGGCGGGCGGCATGGAGTCGATGTCGAACGTGCCGTACTACGATCGGACCGCGCGGACCGGCGCGCGGATGGGCAACGTGGAGCTCGTGGACGGCATGATCCACGACGGCCTCTGGGACGTGTACGGCCAGCAGCACATGGGCATGTGCGCCGAGCACTGCGCCACCACCCAGGGGATCTCCCGCGCCGCGCAGGACGAGTACGCGATCGAGTCCACCCGCCGCGCCGTCGAGGCGTGGAAGGCGGGGGCGTTCAAGGCCGAGATCGTCCCGGTGGAGATCGAGGGCAAGAAGGGCGAGAAGACGGTCGTGAGCGAGGACGACGGGCCGAAGGGCGCGCGCCCGGAGAAGATCCCTTCGCTCCGGCCCTCGTTCAAGAAGGACGGCACCGTCACCGCCGCCAGCTCCTCGTCCATCAACGACGGCGCGGCGGCGCTGGTGCTCGCGAGCGCCGAGCGGGCCGCGCGCGAGGGGCTGCCGGTGCTCGGGCGCCTGCGCGCCTGGGGCGGCGCCGCGCGGGCGCCGGTGGAGTTCACCATCGCCCCGGCGGACGCGATCCGGACCACGCTGGCGAAGGCGCGGCTCCAGGTCTCGGACGTGGACCTGTGGGAGATCAACGAGGCGTTCGCAGTGGTCTCGATCGCCAACAACGCGCTGCTCGGCCTCGACTCGCGCAAGGTGAACGTGCGCGGCGGCGCGGTGGTGCTCGGTCACCCCATCGGCGCGTCCGGCGCGCGCATCCTGGTGACGCTGCTCCAGGCCATGAAGGACCTCGATCGCCGGCGCGGCGTCGCCTCGCTCTGCATCGGCGGCGGCGAGGCGGTCGCGGTGGTGGTGGAGCGGTAGGAGGGGCGGATGAACAAGCTGGTCGAGTCGGCCGACGCCGCGGTCGCGGACGTGAAGGACGGGGCCACCATCATGGTGGGCGGGTTCGGCCTGTGCGGGAACCCGGAGAACCTGATCCTCGCGCTGCACCGCAAGGGCGTGCGCGACCTGGTGCTCGTCTCGAACAACTGCGGCACGACCGAGCTCGGGCTGGGCGTGCTGCTGAAGGCGCGGCAGATCCGCAAGATCGTCGCGTCCTACGTCGGCGAGAACAAGGAGTTCGAGCGCCAGTTCCTCTCCGGCGAGCTGGAGGTGGAGCTGGTGCCGCAGGGCACGCTCGCCGAGCGCATCCGCGCCGGCGGGGCCGGCATCGGCGGCTTCTACACCGCCACCGGCGTCGGCACGCAGGTGGCGGAGGGCAAGGAGACGCGGCTGCTGTCCGGCCGCGAGTACCTGCTGGAGCTGCCGCTCAAGGCCGACTTCGCCTTCCTGAAGGCCTGGAAGGCGGACACCTGGGGCAACCTCGTGTACCGGAAGACCACCCGCAACTTCCAGCCGATGATGGCCGCCGCCGCGGCGATCACGGTGGCGGAGGCGGAGGAGGTGGTCGAGCCGGGCGCGCTCGACCCGGACCTCGTCCACACGCCCAGCATCTACGTGAGGCGGGTGGTCCGCGGCGAGCGGTACGAGAAGTGGATCGAGCGGCGGACGGTCCGTCCGGCGACGGCGTAGGGAGGAGCGAAGCGATGCCGCTCAACCGAGAGCAGATCGCCGCGCGCGTGGCCCGCGAGCTGCGCGACGGCTTCTACGTGAACCTCGGCATCGGGATGCCCACGCTCGTCTCCAACTTCGTGCCGCCCGGCGTCGAGGTGGTGCTGCAGTCGGAGAACGGGATCCTGGGCGTGGGCCCGTACCCGCGCGAGGACGAGCTGGACCCGGACCTCATCAACGCCGGCAAGGAGACGGTCACGGTGGTGAAGGGCGCCGCGTTCTTCTCCTCCGCCGAGTCGTTCGCGATGATCCGGGGCGGCCACATCGACCTCGCCATCCTCGGCGCGCTCGAGGTGTCGGAGCGCGGCGACCTCGCCAACTGGCTGGTGCCGGGCAAGATGGTGAAGGGCATGGGCGGCGGCATGGACCTCGTCGCCGGCGCGAAGCGGGTGGTGGTGATGATGGACCACGCCACCAAGGACGGGAAGCCGAAGATCCTCCGCCAGTGCACCCTGCCCATCACCGGCCTCCGCTGCGTGTCGTCGATCTGCACCGACCGCGCCTGGCTGGACGTGAGCAAGGACGGCCTGGTGCTGCGGGAGCTCGCGCCGGGCGAGACCGTCGAGTCGGTGCAGGCGCTCACCGAGCCGAAGCTCATCGTCGCGCCCGACCTGCGGACCATGCAGCAGGCGTGAGCGCCGCCGCCCCGGGCGCGGGGCGGGGAGGGCACCCCGTGGCCGGTCCGCTGTTCACGCTCACCACCGACTTCGGCGCCGGCTCGGGGTTCCCGGCGCAGATGAAGGCGGTGCTGCTCGTCGCGTTCCCCGACGCCCGCCTGGTGGACGTGTCGCACGAGGTGCCCGCGTTCGACGTCCTCGCCGGCGCGCTCATGCTCGAGGCCTGCCTGCCCTGGTTCCCCCGGGAGGCGGTCCACCTCGCCGTGGTGGACCCGGGGGTCGGCACCGCGCGCCGGGCGCTGTGCGTGGTCGATCCCGAGGGGCGGCGGCTGCTCGGGCCGGACAACGGGCTGCTCACGCCCTTCCTCGGCCCGGGGGCGCGCGCCTGGGCGCTCGGCACCGGCGGCGTCCTGGCGCCGCCGCGCACCGCCACGTTCCACGGCCGCGACCTGTTCGCGCCGGCGGCCATCTACCTCGCCCGCGGCGGGACGCCCGCGGCGCTCGGCCGGGAGGTGGCCGATCCGGTGCGGCTCGAGTGGCCCGCGGCCGAGGTCGCCGGGGGCGCGGTGCGCGGGGTGGCGCTGGCCGCCGACCGGTTCGGGAACGTGGTGACCTCGATCCGCGCGGCCGACCTGGGCGGCGCGGCGGTCACCGCCGCGTTCGCGGGCGACCAGCCGGCGCGCTGGGTCCGGACGTTCGGGGAGGGGGCGCCGGGCGAGCTGGTCGCGCTCGTGGGGAGCGGCGGACGGGTGGAGCTGGCCATCCGCGAGGGGAGCGCGGCCGCGCGGCTGGGAGGCGCCGGCGGGCTCCCGGTCCGCCTCGTTCTTGGCCCGGCCGTGGGCCCCTGATACAGTTTTCGCGGATGACGCCGTCCGAGAAGAAGCGGCGCTCCGCGCGCCTTCACCACGAGATCCCCGTGGCCTACCGGACGGTGGGGGCCTTCCTCAGCGACTGGGCCACCGACATCAGCCAGGGCGGGCTGTTCATCAACACGCGCAACCCGCTGCCGGTCGGCACGGCGGTCAAGATCCTGATCCAGCTCCCCGGCGCGTCGTTCCCGTACCACCTGGATGGCCGCGTCACCCGCGTCAGCCCGTTCGGCAACACCGTGAACGTCGTGCCGGGCATGGGCATCGAGTTCACCAGCGTGGACGAGCCGCGGCGGCGGGAGCTGGAGGCGTTCGTCTCGCGGTTGCGCCACGATCTCGACGAGAGCTGACCGGCTGAAGTTCGCCCCGGCCCGTGTTATCCCCGGCGCGTGCGCATCCCGCTGACCATCGAGGCGCTCGCCCCCGGCGGCGAGGGCGTGGGCCGCCACGGCGAGCTGACCGTGTTCGTCCCCTGGACCGCGCCCGGCGACCGGGTCGTGGCCGAGGTCCCGGCGCCGCGCCCCGGCGCCGCCACCGCGCACGGCGCGCTCGTCGAGCTCTCCGCGCCCGGCGAGGCCCGCCTCGCGCCGCCGTGCCGCCACTTCGGCCCGGGCCCGTCGGCGGACGCCGCCTGCGGCGGCTGCGAGTGGCTGCACGTCGCCTACCCGGTGCAGCTCGCCGCGAAGGAGCGGGCGCTCCACGAGGCGCTGCGCCGCATCGGCAAGCTCGAGCCGGGCAGCTACCCGGCGCGTCCCATCGTCCCTTCGCCGTCGCCCCTGCGCTACCGCGCCCGCGCCAAGTTCCACCACGACCGCGCCGCCGGCCGGCTGGTGTTCTTCCGCCGGCGCTCGCACGAGCCGGTCCGGCTGCGGGAGTGCCACCTGCTCGAGCCCGGGCTCGACGCGCTGCGGGAGGCGGTCGGGCCGGCGCTCGCCGCCGCGCGGCTCTCCCCGCGCGAGGTGGCGCTGGAGTGGTCCGAGGCCGCCGGGCGGGGGGCGGCGTGGCTGCTCCTGCCGGAGGTGACCTCGCCGGTGCGCACCCGCGCCGAGGCGCTGCTCCGGGAGGTGCCGGCGCTGCAGGGGCTCGTGCTCCAGGCGGAGGGCGGCCAGCCGGTGACGGCCGGCGACCCGGTGCTGCGGCATGCGCGCGCGCCGGGCCGGCCGGAGGCCGGGACGCAGCGCTCGCGGCCGGACGTCTTCCAGCAGGCGAACCGCGGCGCGAACGCGCGGCTGGTGGAGACCGCGCTCGACCTGCTCGCGCCCGAAGGCGAGGACGTCCTCGAGCTGTACTGCGGGGCGGGGAACTTCACCGGGCCGCTCTCGGACCGGGCGCGGAGCGTGTCGGCGATCGAGGTGCAGGGGCCGGCGCTCGACCTCGCCCGCGCCGACCTGGGCGGCCGGAACGTGCGCTTCTTCGCGGGCGACGCGCTGGCGCTGGCGCGCGCGTTCGGCCGCGAGTCCGGGCCGGGGGCGCGGCGCTTCGGCGCGGCGCTGCTCGATCCGCCGCGCGAGGGGGCGCGGGGGATCGGGCCCGCGCTCCGCGACCTGGGCGTCCCGCGGGCCGTCTACGTCTCCTGCGACCCGGCCACGTTCGCGCGCGACCTGCGCGCCTGCGTCGAGGCGGGCTACCGCGTGGCGGCCGTGGTCCCGGTGGACATGTTCCCGCAGACGCACCACGTGGAGGGCGTGGCGCTGCTGGAGCGGTAGCGCCGGGTGGGCTTGCGGCACCGGGCCGCGCGCACCGGCCGTTCCCGCCGTGACACCGTCGTGACACGCCCAGGGCAGGCTCGCACCGGCCACCGGCCAGCCCCCATGCCCACGCGACTCCCCATCCATCGTTACGCCGCCCGCACGCTGCCGGCCATGCTCGAGCACACCGCGGCGCGGCTCCCGGACAAGGCGTTCATCCGGTTCTTCGACCCGGCCGTCCCCGGCGCGGCCCCGCGCGCCGTGACGTTCGCCGCGTTCCGCGCCGGCGTGGGCCGCGCGGCCGCGTTCCTGCGCGCGCACGGCGTCGGCCCGGGGACGCGCATCCTCCTGCTCGCCGACAACTCGCCCGAGTGGCAGCTGGTGGCGCTCGGGGCGCAGATCCTCCGCGCCGAGACGGCCGCCCTGTTCGCGAGCCTCTCGGCCGAGGCGGCCCAGGGGATCGCGCGGCGGGTGCGCCCGGTGGTGGTGCTGGTCTCGGGCGCGCAGGGCTGGGAGAAGCTCGCGCCCATCGCCGGCGAGCTCGCCGCCGCCGGCCTGCGGGTGGTCCTCTCCGGCGCGCCGCTCCCGGAGGCGTCGCTCGCGCCCGGCCTCTCGGCCGCCGCGCTCGAGGACGCGATCGGGCCGCGCGCGCCCGGCCTCGACGCCGCGGAGCACGCCGCGCTCGCCGCCTCGGTGGGCGAGGAGGACCCGTTCCTGCTGCTGTTCACGAGCGGCACCACCGGCCGGCCCAAGGGCGTCCGGCTGCCGCAGCGCGCGATGGTGCACGCGGTGGAGGGCGGGACGCTGCCGGTCGGCACCACCGAGGACGACCTGGGCGTGCACTTCTTGCCGTTCGCGCACGTGGCCGGCCACGCGCAGTTCACGCTGGCGCTCGCCCAGGGCCACGCGCTCGCCATGACCGCCCGGCGCGAGGACATCGAGCGCGCGCTCGAGCTGCACCCCACCTACCTGTTCTCGGTGCCGCTCGTGTACGAGCGGATCCGCGCCGGCGTGCTGGCGCGGGTGGACGCGCTGCCCGCGCCGGCGCGCGCGCTCGCCCGCCGCGCGCTGGACGCGGCCGTGCGCGTGCGGGTGGACGGGTCGCGGCGGATCGGCGACCGCCTCCTCGCGCGCCTCGCCGACCGGCTGGTGGGGCGCGCCGTGCGGGCCAAGCTCGGCGGCCGCATCCGCGGCGTGTTCGCGGGCGGCGCCCCGGCCGCGCCGGCGCTGTTCCGGTTCTACGAGGGGCTCGGCATCCCCATGGTCGAGCTCTACGGCATGAGCGAGACGGCCGGCCTCATCTCGTCCAACCTGTTCTCCGGCCCGCGCCGGGCCGGCAGCGCCGGGTACCCGACGCCCGAGCACGACCTGCGCTTCGCGCCCGACGGCGAGCTGCAGGTGCGCGGCCCGCTCCTGTTCACCGGCTACCTCGAGCCGGAGGACGCCGAGGGCGCCTACACCGACGACGGGTTCTTCCGCACCGGCGACGTCGGGTGCGAGGAGCCCGACGGCGCGCTCCGGATCGACGGCCGGAAGAAGAACCTCATGGTGCTCTCCACCGGCAAGAAGGTGTCGCCGGAGCCGGTGGAGCAGGCCATCGCCGCCGCCGAGCCGTTCCAGGGCGCGGTGCTGCTCGGCGAGGGACGGCCGTTCGTGGCCGCGGCGGTGTTCGTCGCCAGGGAGGAGCTGGCCCGCCTCGCCGCCGCCGGCAAGGACGCGGCCGAGGAGCTCCTCCCGCGCGCCCGCGCGGCGCTGGCCGCGTTCAGCGAGTTCGAGAAGCCCAAGCGGCTGCTGGTGATCCCGGGCGCGCCGCACGAGCACCCCGCGCTCGTCACGCCGACGCTGAAGGTGAAGCGCGACGCGCTCCTCGACTGGCTGGCGCCCTCGCTCGCCCGGCTGTACGGCGCGGTGTAGGCGCCGGCCCACCGTCGCCGTCGCTCTCGCCCGAGGTGCGCGCGGGTCCCACGACCCGTCACGTGGACCCCACCCGCGCGACTTGGGGCGGGACGGGGCGGCTGCTACAAGCCAGACCATCGGTCCGAGGTGAGGGGGGCGCGATGGATTCACCAATCGTGACGTGCGCACGCTGCGGCGGCGAGGTGGCCGACGGCGCGCCCCGCTGCGCGTGCGGGTACCCGGCCTCGCCCGCCGCCGCCGCCGGCCGCGCGAAGCGGCCGCCCGCGGCGCCCCCGCCGCTCCCGGACGTCGCGCCGGCGCCGGCCGTGCCGCTCGCGCAGGCGCTCGGGTTCGACGACGACGCGCCGCCGGCGCCCGCAGGCGCAGAGGCGAGCTTCGAGGACCTCGACCTGGGCGGCGACCCGGAGCCGCCTTCGCCCACCGCCGCCACGCCCGCGGTCGCGGAGCGGGCGCGCTACCGCGGCCCGGCGGCCGGCCCCGCCTTCGCGCGCGTCACCCCTCGCCGCGGCGCCGCGCCGGTGCTGGGCGGCATCGCCGCGCTGTGCCTGGCCGCGGTGGTCGCGTTCGTGTGGCAGGCCCGGAAGCTGGAGCGCGCCGCGCCGGCCCCCGACGCCGCCCCGCCCGCCGCGGGGCCGCCCGCCGCGCCGGCGCTCGCCGCTGGTCCTTCGACAGGCTCGGGCCGAGCGGACGCGCCGCCCCTCGAGCCCGCCGCGCTCGCGGTCGCGCCTGTGCCGGCGCCCGCTGTCGCCGCCCGCACGCTGCCCCCGGCGGTCGCCGCGCCATCCGCGGAGCCGCCTCCGGCGCGCGCGCGCCTGGCGCGCGCCGCCCGCGAGCAGCCGTCCCCCGCGCCCGCGCCGCGTCCCCCTGCCGGGCGGGCGCCGGAGCGCGCCGCGGGGGGCGTCGAGGACCCGGCCCCGTCGCGCGGCGCGGGCTCGGTCGGGCCCGCCACGGTCGTGTCGCTGGATCACGCCGGCGCCGATCGCGGCGCCTGGGCCGACGTGCCGCTGCCCCCGCCGCCCGCCGGCGCCACCCCGGTGGAGGACGCGCCCCGCTACGCGGCGGCCGGGTTCCGCAAGCCGAACCTCCAGGTCCCGCGCTGCGTGCAGGACGCGATCCGGCTGCCGCGCGACGCGCGCGAGCGGGTGAGCGGGCCGGTGACGGTGCGCTTCGCGGTCGCGAAGGACGGGACGGTGGGGCTGTTCCAGGTGATGGGCGACCTGCCCGACCGCCGCGTCGCCGACGCGATCTGGACGGCGGTGCGCGGCTGCCGCTTCGCGCCCGGCGCCGACGCGGCGGGCAAGCCCACCCGGCTCTGGGTGGTGATGCCCATCCGCTTCGACGAGTAGCGCCGCGGGGCCTCGGGCGGCCCCCGGCGCTCAGCCGGCGGCGGCGGCCTGCGCCCGGATCGCCTCCAGCCGCTCGACCAGCGTCGGGTGGCTGTAGTGCCAGGCGCTGTACCAGGGGTGCGGGTGCAGGTTGGAGAGGTTCTCGCCGTTCAGGCGCACGAGCGCGCTCGCGAGCGCGTCCGGCGCCCGCGCCAGCGCGATCGCGTAGCGGTCCGCCTCGTATTCGTGGCGGCGGGACATCTGCGCGGCGAGCGGCGCCAGCCAGAACACGAACGCGCCGCCGCACAGCGAGAGGAGCGCGACCGCCGCGTGGAGCGAGGGGCCGTCGAAGCCGAAGGCGGTGTAGAGCGGCGGCCACGGCACGATCCGCGAGAGCACGAACAGCATGACGAGCGTGCCGGCGAGCGACAGCGCCAGGCCGCGGTGCACGTGGTGCCGGCGGTAGTGGCCGATCTCGTGCGCCAGCACGCTCGCCGCCTCGTCCACGCTCATGCTCGCCACCAGCGTGTCGAACAGCACGATGCGCGGCCGGAAGATCCCGGTGAAGTACGCGTTCGAGTGGCCGGAGCGGCGCGACGCGTCCATCACGAACAGCCCCCGGTTCGCGAACCCCGCCTCGCGCGCCAGCGCGTCGAGCCGCTCGCGGAGCGGCCCCTCCGGCAGCGGCTGGAACCGGTTGAACAGGGGCGCGATGAGCGTGGGCCAGGCCCAGAGGAGCAGCACCTGCACCACCACCAGGAACGCGAACAGCCACAGCCACCAGTGCGCGCCGGCGAAGCGCATGAACCCGTAGACCGCGTAGAGGATGGGGATCCCGATCAGCGCCTGGAGCGCGACGCCCCGGGCGCGGTCGCCGAGCCAGGTCGCCAGGCTGGTCCGGTTGAAGCCGAAGCGGGCCTCGGTGACGAACGTGCGCCAGGCGGAGAAGGGGAGCGCGATCGCGGCGCCCCCCATGGCGAGCAGCATCAGGTACGCCACGAAGCGGTGGGGGCCCGCCAGGCGCGCCGAGACGGCGCGGTCGAGCCAGGGCAGCAGGCCCGAGAACAGCACCGCGAGCGTGGCCGCCGCCGAGGACAGCCCGTCCACGAGCGCCAGCCGCCCGTTCGCGAGCGTGTAGGCGCGGCTCCGCGCCGCGGTCTCGTCGCTCACCTGGCCCGCGAGCGGCGACGGCACGCCCCGCTCGCGCCGGACGTGGCGGAGGTTGAGCGCGAGCAGGCCGGTCTCCACCGCCAGCTGGACGGCGAACAGCGCCAGGAAGACGGGCACGACCAGCGGTCCCATGGCCTCCCGTCATACACCGGCCCCGGCGCGCGCGCAGCCGGCCCCGCCGTCCCGCCGCGCCGCCCGGCCGGTCCGGTTAGACTCGCCGGGTGGACGCCCTGGTCTCCGAGCTCGCCCGGCTCCTGCGCGCGAACGGCGTGCGCGTGTCGCCCGCCGAGGTGGCCGACGCGGTCGCCGCCGGCGCGCTGGTGGGCGTCGAGGATCGGGGCGCGTTCAAGGCCGCCCTGCGCGCCACCCTGGTGAAGCGCGCCGCGGACGTGCCGGTGTTCGAGGCGCTCTTCGACCTCCTGTTCTCCGGCATGGGACGCCTGGTGGCGGGGGCCGAGCGCGGGCTGCTCGCCGAGCTGGAGGAGCAGGGGCTGCTCGAGCCCGACGACCTGGAGATGGTCGCCTGGACGCTGGGCGAGCTGGCCTCGGCGATGAGCCCGCTCGCCCTCGCCGCGCTCCAGGGGGATCCCGCGCTCCTGGCCCGGCTGCTCCGCGCGGCCGCGCAGCAGCTCGACTTCGCCGCGCTGGCGAGCGCCGGCGCCACCGGCTTCCAGGGCCGCCGCCTGCTCGCGGCTGCGGGCGGCGCGGCGCTCCCGGCCGACGCGGCCGCGCTGGAGCAGGCGCTGCGGGCGCGCGGGCTGGACGCGGCGAAGCTCCAGCTCGTCTCGGAGCGGGTCGCCGGGGTGCTCCGGCGCGTCGAGGACGCCGCCCGGCGCTGGGCGGAGCTGGAGGCCGGCGCGCGCAGCGTGCGGCGCGCGGAGCAGGGGCGCGGCGGCCTCGCGCCGATCTCGCGCGACGAGATCGCGCGCACCGAGCGCGCCGTGAAGCGGCTCGCCGAGCGGCTGAAGAGCCGGCTGGTGCGGCGCGACCGGAGCCGGCGCCGCGGCGTCCTGGCGGTCCGGCGGACGCTCCGGCGCAACCTGGGCCTCGGAGGCTTCCCGGCGCAGGTGGTGTTCCGGCGGCGGCGCCCGCAGCGACCGGACGTGGTGGTCCTGTGCGACGTCTCCGAGTCGGTGCGCCACGTCACCCGGCTGATGCTGCTGTTCCTCTACACCATGCAGTCGCTGTTCAGCCGCGTCCGCACGTTCGTGTTCGTGGCCGACCTCGCCGAGGTGACCGCGCAGCTCCGGGCCGAGCGCGAGCCGGCCCGCGCCGCGGACCTCGCGGTGGCCGCGCGGGCGGTGAGCCTCGCGGCCAACTCCAACTACGGGCGCGCGCTGCGCACGTTCCACCGCGACGCGCTGCCCGCCGTCACCCGGCGCACCACCGTGCTCGTCATCGGCGACGGCCGGAACAACTACAACCCCCCGGAGGCCTGGGTGCTGGAGGAGCTGCGCCGGCGGGCCCGCCGCGTGCTGTGGATGTGCCCCGAGCCGCGGCACCTGTGGGGCACCGGCGACAGCGAGCTGCCGCTCTACGCGGCCCACTGCGACCGCGTCGCCCCGGTGACCACGCTGGCCGAGCTGGAGGGGATCGCCGACGCGCTGGTGCCCGGCCGCTGACCCGCCGGCCCGCCCCCCGCCGTGCCCGGCCGCCCGGCGATTGACTCCCCGCCCACCGTTCCATAGGTTCCGCGCCGATGTCCGATCTCGTGCCCCTCTCCAGGAAGCCGGCCCCCGCCGCGGGTGACCCCGCCCCGTCGCCGGCGGCGCCGCCGCGCAAGGTGTACGTCCACACCTTCGGCTGCCAGATGAACGAGTCCGACTCCGACCGGATGGTCGAGCTGCTCGGGCGCCACGCCTACGCCCGCGCCGCCAGCGCGGACGAGGCCGACCTCATCCTGCTCAACACCTGCGCGGTCCGCGAGAAGGCCGAGCAGAAGCTGCTCTCGGCGCTGGGGCGCTACCGCGAGGTGAAGGCGCGGCGCGGCGCGCTCATCGCGGTGTCCGGGTGCGTCGCGCAGCAGGAGAAGGACCGGCTGCTCGCGCGCGTGCCGTACGTGGACTTCGTCTTCGGGCCGGACAACATCGCCCGGCTGCCGGAGATGGTGGAGCGCGCCCGCGGCGAGCGCTTCGCCGAGACCGGCTGGATGGACTCGGAGGAGTACGTGTTCCCGCGCGCCGACGCCGAGGCGGCGCGCGGCCGGGCCACCGCGTTCGTCACCGCCATGAAGGGCTGCGACAACGTCTGCGCGTTCTGCATCGTGCCGCACACCCGCGGGCGCGAGGTGTCGCGGCCGTTCCCGGACGTGGTGGCCGAGTGCGCCGCGCTCGCCGCGGTGGGCGTGCGCGAGGTGACGCTCATCGGGCAGAACGTGAACTCGTACGGGGGCGGCTGCACCTTCGCCGACCTGCTCCGGCGCGTCGCGGCCGTGCCGGGGATCGACCGCATCCGCTTCACCACCAGCCACCCGCACGACCTCTCCGGCGCGCTCGTCGAGGTGTTCCGCGACGAGCCGAAGGTGATGCCGCACTTCCACCTGCCGGTGCAGTCCGGCTCCGACGCCGTGCTGCGCCGCATGCGCCGCGACTACTCGGTGGCCGAGTACCTCGATCGCTTCGACCGGCTGCGCGCCGCCCGGCCCGGCATCGCCATCACCACCGACTTCATCGTGGGGTTCCCCGGCGAGACCGACGCGGACTTCGAGGCCTCGCTGGCCCTGCTGGAGCGCGCCCGCTTCGAGCAGAGCTTCAGCTTCGTGTTCAGCCCGCGGCCGCACACCGTCGCGGCGGTGCGGCTCGGCAGCGCGCCGGAGTGGCAGGACGTGCCGCGCGACGTCGCGGTGGCGCGGCTCGAGCGGCTGCTCGCGGCGCAGCGGCGCATCGCCGGGGAGATCCTGGCGGCCGAGCTCGGGAAGGTGGTCGAGGTGCTGGTGGAGGGCCCGTCCGACGAGCCGGGGGAGCGGCTGGGACGGACGCCCGAGAACCGCGTGGTCCACCTGACCGCGGACGAGGCGGCGGCGCCGGCGGGCGCGCGCGTCCCCGTGCGGATCACGCGCGCGGGCGGCAGCTCGCTCTCGGGCACGCTCGCGTGAGCGCGGATCTCCAGGCCGGGGCGGGGGCCCTCGCCGCCCCCGTCGGGAGGGGATGGCGGGCGGTGGCGGCCGCGGGCGCCGCCGCGTACGCGGGGCTCATCTTCTGGCTCTCCTCCCGCCCCGATCCGCTGCCGTTCGTGCCGAAGGGCATCTTCTCGCACGACAAGATCGTCCACGCGTCCGCGTACGCCGTGCTGGGGGGGCTCCTCGCGCTGGCGCTCGCGGGCACGCGGCTGGCGCGCGGGCGCCGCCTGCTCCTGGCGGCGGCCGTGCTGGCCAGCCTGTACGGCGCGAGCGACGAGTGGCACCAGGCGCACGTGCCGAACCGGCAGCCCGACGCGTTCGACTGGGCCGCGGACACCGCCGGCGCGCTGGGGGGCGCGGCGCTCGCCGCCGCGTTCTTGCGGCGCCGGTCGCGCGCGGGCTAGCATCCCGGGCGCGATGCCCATCCTGCTGCCGTACGCGGGCGCGAGGCCCCGGCTGCACCCGACCGTCTTCGCCGCGCCCGGCTGCGTGGTCACCGGCGACGTGGAGGTCGGCCCCGAGGCGTCCCTCTGGTTCGGGACCGTGGTGCGGGGGGACGTGAACACCGTCCGGATCGGCGCCCGCACCAACGTGCAGGACGGGACCGTGATCCACGTCACCACCCGCACGCACCCCACCGTCATCGGCGAGGACGTCACCATCGGCCACCGCGCCGTGCTGCACGGCTGCACCGTGCACGACCGCTGCCTGATCGGCATCGGCGCGATCGTCCTCGACGGCGCGGTGGTGGGTCCGGACGCGATGGTCGGGGCGGGGGCGCTCGTCCCGCCCGGCGCGGTGGTGCCGCCGGGAACGCTGGTGATGGGCCAGCCCGCGAGGCCGAAGCGCCCGCTCACGCCGGAGGAGATCGCGTTCCTCCGGACCAGCGCGGCGAACTACGTGGCGTACGCCGCGCGCTACCGCGCCGAGGGGGGCGTCCCATGACCGTGGTCGAGGCGCTCCAGCGCTCGGTCCTGTTCCGCGACTTCACCGAGACCGGCCTGCGCATCTTCGCGAGCGTCGCCGCGGAGAAGGCGGTCCCGGCCGGCAGCCCGCTGTTCGTCGAGAACATGGTGGGCGAGTCGATGTTCATCCTGAAGACCGGCACGGTGCGCGTCACCCAGCGCGGGCCGGACGGCGAGCGCGAGCTCGCGGTGCTGGGGCCGGGCGAGCACCTCGGGGCGCTGGCGCTGCTCGGCAAGAGCGTGCGCCTGGTGTCGGCGGTGGCGGCCACGCCGTGCGAGGTGCTGGAGCTGGCCCAGCGAGACTTCGCGCGGCTGCAGCCGCAGAAGCCGCAGGCCTGCCTGAAGCTGGCGCTCGCCATCGCCGCCGACCTGTCGGCGAAGGTGGCGGAGAGCCGCGAGCAGCTGCGCGGCCTGGCGGCGGCGCGACCCTCCGCGCCGTGACCCCGCCGCACGGGACGTGCGATCGCGCGGCCTGCGCGCGGGCGCACGTGCCGCGTGACCTCCGGGCGGACATGCGGTAAGCCGGGATCCCGGGAAGGAGCGCGAGGCACCGCGGATGCTCGAACGCCTGGTCGAGTTGCTGGGAGGGCACTCCCTCCACGTCGGATACGTGTTCGTCTTCGCCGTGCTGGTGCTGTGCGGCTTCGGCCTGCCCATGCCCGAGGACGTGATCCTCGTCACGGGCGGCGTGCTCGCCTGGCTCGCGAGCGATCTCGAGTCGGCGTCGATCGCGGCGATGGTCCGGGACGACGGGCTGCTGTTCATGGTGGCGGTGGGGCTGGCGGGCATCCTGGCGGGCGACTCGGTGATCTTCCTCGCCGGCCGGAAGTTCGGCGCCCGGGTGGCGGACTTCCGCCCGCTGCGCCGCATGATCACCCCCGAGAAGCTGGAGAAGGTCGAGAAGCTCATGCGCCGCCGCGGCAACGTGGTGGTGGTGGTGGCGCGATACCTCCCCGGCATCCGCATGCCGACCTACTTCACGGCCGGGCACGCGAGGATGCCGTACTGGGAGTTCCTGCTGTTCGACGGCGCCGCCGCCCTGGTCTCGGCGCCGCTCTGGGTCTGCCTCGGCTTCTACTTCGGCTCGAACATCGAGGAGGCGGCGCGCCTGGCCGCCCGCTTCAGCCACTACATCCTGCTCGGCGTCGGCGTGGTGCTGCTCGGCCTGCTGCTGCGCTGGCTCCAGACGCGCCGCGCGGTGCCGGCCTCGCCGGACGGCGACCGGGACTGAGGGCGTACCCGCTCGCCCTGAGCCTGTCTAAGGGCGGGCGGGGCCCGCTACCGCGCCTCGCTGCGCCCCAGCAGCCGGCGCAGCAGGCCGCCCAGCCCGCGCGCGGCGCCGCTCGCCGCGGCCTCGCCCGCCGGCTCGGCGGCCTCCTGCGGCGGCACCGGGAAGCTGCCGGTCGAGACCGCCGGGGCGCCGTCGCGCTCCAGCCGCCGCCGGGCGCTCGCGGCCCCCTCCCGCGCCGACATGACCGCCTGCACCTTGCGCCCGGTGTTGAGCTCGCGGGCGGTGACGGTGAGCAGGCACTCGGCGCCCAGCTCGAACGTCACCGCGATCTTCACCATCCCGCGCGGCCCGGGCGGCAGCCCCTCCAGGCGCAGCGTGCCCAGGTACTCGCAGTCGTCTGCGTGCGCGCCCTCGCCCTGCAGCACCACCAGCTCGAACTCGGTCTGGCCGTCGTGCGAGGTGGTGAGCCCGTACTGCTTGCGGGCCGGGAGCGGCGTGTTGCGCTCCATGATGGTCTTCACCCGGCCGCCGGGCAGCCCGATGCCGATGGACATGGGCAGCACGTCGATGAGCACGACGCCCTCGGCCCCCTGCAGCGAGTGCGCGAGCAGCGCCGCGCCGACCGCCACGGCCTCGTCCGGGTGGACCGCGCGCGACGGCGCCCGCCCGAAGAACTCGCCGACCTTCTGGTGCACGAGCGGCATGCGCGACTGGCCGCCCACCAGGATCACCTCGTCGATGTCGGTGGTGGAGAGCGAGCGGGCCGCGAGCACGTCGCGGCACACCTCCAGCGTCCGGTCCACCAGCGGCCCGACCAACTCCACCACCTCGTCGCGCGAGACGGTCACCTCGAGCGAGAGCGGCCGCCCGTCGGCCAGCGCCAGGAACGGCAGGTCCACCCGGTGCTCGGTGCGCTCCGAGAGCGCGCACTTGGCCCGCTCCGCCGCGTCCACCATGCGCGAGAGCGCCA
Organism: Anaeromyxobacter dehalogenans 2CP-C; assembly: GCF_000013385.1. Classification (GTDB taxonomy): domain Bacteria; phylum Myxococcota; class Myxococcia; order Myxococcales; family Anaeromyxobacteraceae; genus Anaeromyxobacter; species Anaeromyxobacter dehalogenans_B. Next base: position 2,654,359 of record NC_007760.1, on the reverse strand, counting down.
CGCGGTCGCCGGCGAACGGCGCGCCGTGGGTGTGCTCCCAGGCGGCGAGCATCCGATCGACGATGCGGTTGTCGAAGTCCACGCCGCCGAGGAAGGTGTCGCCGCCGGTCGAGACCACCTCGTAGACGTTGTCGTTCAGCTCCAGCACCGAGGCGTCGAAGGTGCCGCCGCCGAGGTCGTAGACCAGCACCCGCTGGTCGAGGTGCCGCCCGAACGCGTACGCCAGGGCCGCCGCGGTGGGCTCGTTCAGGATGCGCTCCACCTTCAGGCCCGCCAGCGCGCCCGCGTGCCGGACCGCCGCGCGCTGCCGCTCGTTGTAGTAGGCGGGCACGGTGATGACGGCGCGGTTCACCTCCTCGCCGAGGTGGTTCTGGGCGACCTCCTTCACCTCCGCGAGCACCAGCGCCGAGACCTGCTCGAGCGTGAGCGTCTCGGGCCCGAGCCGCACCGCCGCGAGCCCGTCGGGCCCGGCCACGATCTCGTACGCGAACTTGCCCTTGATCTCCTGGACCACCGGCGAGTCGAAGGCGCGGCCCACCAGCCGCTTCGCGCCCCACACCGTGGCGCGCGGGTTGGTGAGCAGCTGCGCGCGCGCCAGGTGCCCGACCACGATGCGGTTGCGCGCGTTCAGGGCGACGATCGACGGGACGGTGTTGTAGCCCTCGCGCGAGGGGATCACGTACGGCCGCCCGTCCCGCACCACCGCGGCGCAGGAGTTCGAGGTGCCGAGGTCGATGCCGATGACGTACCGCGACGGCCGGGTGATGGGGACCGGCGCGTCCGGCAGCCCGGTGGCGACGCGGGCCGGGCCGGCCTCGAGCTGCTCGACCCGGTGCGGGCGCGAGAGGTCGGCGAGCGCCGGCGCGGGCTCCGGGGACGCGGCCGGCGCCGGCGGAGGGGTGGCGGTCGCACCCGCACGAGGCAGGGCGGGCGGCGTGGCGGCGGGGGCGGGGCTCGGGGACTGCGGGCGCAGCCCCGGGGCCGGTGGGGCGGGCAGGGGCGCGCGCGTCGGCGCCGGCGTGCGATCCGGCCGCGGCGCGATCGGCGCGGGCGCGCCCACGCCCGGCGCGGCGCCGCGCAGCTCCTTCCGCGCCGCCATCCGCTCCACCAGCGCCTGCGAGCGCTCGTCGAGCCAGGTGAACTGCACGCCCATGCCCGGCGCGGTGGGCGGGTGCGCGTCGGGCCGCTCCTCGCGGATCCACCGGACCACGCCGCGGCCGCGGATGACCGTCTCCCCGCCCTGCAGCCGCAGGTCGAACGCGAGGTGGGTGCCCACCGGCCGCGGCTCCCGCGTCCGGATGAAGATCCCGCCGCGCGAGATGTTCACCGCGAAGCGCTCGGTGAACTCGTCCACGCTGCCGTACGAGAGGCGCACGAGCAGCCCGACCGGCGTTCGCTCGCTCCCGCGCTTGTCTGCTGGTGGCACCGCCCGCGATTATCCCTTCGCGGCAGGCGGACCGGCAAGCGCGCGCACGTGCGGAACGTCGTGTGCGCCTCCGGACCACCCGCCGCGGCGCCGGGATCGTCGCCGCCGGGGAACTCCCCGCGATCGCCTGAGCTTGGGCCCGCCGGAACGGCTGGCTTGACGCTCCCGGACACGCTCGTCTATACGTCCGCATGCTCAACCGCGACGACCTCCGCCTGGCGCTGACGTTCGACGACGTCCTGCTCCTCCCGGCCGAGTCGGACGTGCTCCCGAAGTCGGTCGAGACGTCCACGCGACTCACCCGCAACATCCAGGTCAACATCCCCATCGTCTCGTCCGCGATGGACACCGTCACCGAGGCGCGCATGGCCATCGCCATGGCGGCGGTCGGCGGGCTCGGCTTCATCCACAAGAACCTCACCGTCGAGGACCAGGCGGCCGAGGTGGTGAAGGTGAAGAAGTACGAGTCGGCGGTGGTCACCGAGCCGATCACCGTCGAGCCGGACGCGCCGCTGCACCGGGCCGTGGCGCTCATGCGCGAGAACGGCATCAGCGGCATCCCGGTGGTGCAGGGCGGCCGGCTCCTCGGCATCCTCACCAACCGCGACCTGCGCTTCGAGAAGAACCTGGAGCAGCGGGTCGAGCAGGTGATGACGAAGGACCTCGTCACCGCGCACGAGGGCGTCACCATCGAGCAGGCGAAGGAGCTGCTGCACCGCCACCGGATCGAGAAGCTGCTGGTGGTGAACGAGCGCTACGAGCTCCGCGGCCTCATCACCATCAAGGACATCGAGAAGATCCAGAAGCACCCGAACGCCGCGAAGGATCGGATGGGCCGCCTGCTCTGCGGCGCCGCGGTGGGCGTGGGCGCCGACCGCGAGGCGCGGATCCAGGCGCTGCTCAAGGCCGGCGCCGACGTGATCGCGATCGACACCGCCCACGGCCACTCGAAGGGCGTGGTGGACGCGGTGCGCTCCACCAAGGCGAACTTCAAGGGCATCGAGCTGGTGGCAGGCAACGTGGCCACCGCCGAGGCCGCCGAGGCGCTCTGCAAGGCCGGCGTGGACGCGGTGAAGGTGGGCATCGGCCCCGGCTCCATCTGCACCACGCGCGTGGTCGCCGGCGTCGGCGTGCCGCAGATCACCGCCGTGGACGAGTGCGCCCGGGCCGCCGAGAAGTACGGCGTGCCGGTCATCTCCGACGGCGGCGTGAAGTACTCGGGCGACATGGTGAAGGCGCTCGCCGCCGGCGCGTCGTCGGTGATGATCGGGTCGCTGCTGGCCGGCACCGAGGAGGCGCCGGGCGAGGTGATCCTGTACCAGGGCCGCAGCTACAAGTCGTACCGCGGCATGGGCTCGATCGGCGCCATGAAGCTGGGCTCGAAGGACCGCTACTTCCAGGGCGACGTGTCCGACGCGGACAAGCTGGTGCCCGAGGGCATCGAGGGCCGCGTGCCGTACAAGGGCACCGTGGAGATGAACCTGTTCCAGCTGGTGGGCGGCCTGCGCAGCGGCATGGGCTACGTCGGCTGCCGGACCATCGCCGAGCTGCGGACGAAGCCGCGGTTCGTCCGCATCTCCGCCTCCGGCCTGCGCGAGAGCCACGTCCACGACGTGATCATCACGCAGGAGGCGCCGAACTACCGGGTCGACTGACCCTCCCTCCTCACGCCGCGGCCCCGCCGGGCGGGGCGGCGCGGCCGGGCCGACATGGACATCCACTCAGAGAAGATCCTCATCCTCGACTTCGGGTCGCAGTACACGCAGCTCATCGCGCGGCGGCTGCGCGAGCTGGGCGTCTACTGCGAGATCCACCCCTGCACCGCGAAGGCGGAGGCGATCCGCGCGTTCCGGCCCCGCGGCGTCGTGCTCTCCGGCGGCCCCGCCTCGGTGCTCGCCGAGGGCAGCCCGCGCTGCGACCGGGTGGTGTTCGAGCTGGGCGTGCCGGTGCTGGGCATCTGCTACGGCCTGCAGGTCTTCGCCGCCGAGCTGGGCGGCCGGGTGGACCAGGCGGCGCACCGCGAGTTCGGCCCCGCCACCATCGAGGTGAAGGCCACCTCGCCGCTGTTCCAGGGCCTGCCGGCCACGCTCGACGTCTGGATGAGCCACGGCGACCGCGTCGAGGCGCTGCCGCCCGGCTTCGAGCCCATCGCCGCCTCGCCCTCGGCCCCGTTCGCCGCGGTGGAGGACCGCGCCCGCCGCTTCTACGGCGTGCAGTTCCACCCCGAGGTCGTCCACACGCCGCGCGGCAAGGACGTGCTCCGCAACTTCGCCTACGGCGTGTGCGGCTGCTCCGGCACCTGGTCGATGCGCGGCTACGCCGAGGCGGCGGTGGAGCAGATCCGCGCCCAGGTGAAGGACGGCCACGTCATCTGCGCGCTGTCGGGCGGGGTGGACTCGGCGGTGGCGGCGCTGCTGGTGCACCGGGCCATCGGCGACCGGCTGCGCTGCATCTTCGTGGACAACGGCGTGCTCCGCGCCGGCGAGCGCAAGCAGGTCGAGGACGTCTTCGGCGCGATGTTCCACCTGCCGCTCGTGACCGTGGACGCCTCGCGGCGCTTCCTCGGCGCGCTGGCGGGGGTCACCGACCCCGAGCGGAAGCGCAAGATCATCGGGCACGAGTTCATCGCGGTGTTCGAGCAGGAGGTGGAGCGGCTCGCGGCGCACGGCGCGCGCGCGAGGTTCCTGGTGCAGGGCACGCTCTACCCCGACGTGATCGAGTCGGTGTCGTTCCGCGGCCCCTCCGCCACCATCAAGAGCCACCACAACGTCGGCGGCCTGCCCGAGAAGATGAACCTCGCGCTGGTCGAGCCGCTGCGCGAGCTGTTCAAGGACGAGGTCCGCGAGCTCGGCCTGGAGCTCGGCCTGCCCGAGGCCATCGTGCGGCGCCAGCCGTTCCCGGGCCCCGGCCTCGCCATCCGCGTGCTCGGCGAGGTCACCGAGGAGCGGCTCTCGGTGCTGCGCCGCGCCGACACCATCGTGCAGGAGGAGGTCCGCGCCGCCGGCCTGTACGAGAAGCTCTGGCAGGGCTTCGCGGTGCTCCTGCCGGTCCGCAGCGTCGGCGTCATGGGCGACGAGCGGACCTACGAGTCCACCTGCGCGATCCGCGCGGTGGAGTCCACCGACGGCATGACCGGCGACTGGGCGCGCCTGCCGTACGACCTGCTGGGCCGCATGTCCTCGCGCATCATCAACGAGGTCCGCGGCATCAACCGCGTGGTCTACGACATCTCCTCCAAGCCGCCCGCGACCATCGAGTGGGAATGAGCCCGGCCGCCGCGGCGGCCTCCGGGCCGCCGCGCGCCGTGGTGGGAGCAGGTGGGCGCTCCTGCGCGCCGCCGACGGTCGGTGAACGTGGGATTGCCGCGTCGTTTGCTCAAGGGACGATCGCGGCTATCATCGCGCGCGAACTGGAGGCCATACGATGGCGCGAGCGTCCCGGGTCCTCGCGGTGCTTCCGCTGCTGCTGCTCGCGGCGGGGTGCCAGGACTACAACTTCAATCCTGTCGGCCACTGCCTGATCCAGCCGGGCTCGGAGCGCGTGACGCTCTCGAGCATCTCGACCGCGGACGTGCTGTTCGTGGTGGACGACTCCGGCTCCATGGCGGGCGAGCAGGAGAAGCTCGCGCAGAACTTCGCCGCGTTCATCCAGAACCTGGACCAGACGAACACGTCCCGGCGCGGCGCGGGCCTCGAGCCCATCGACTTCCACGTGGCGGTCACCACCACGTCGGTCTTCTACAACGGCCCGCTGTCCGGCGTGACCTGCCGGAACGACTGCCCCGGCGCCGCGGGCCAGCAGGTGTGCTGCGAGGCGCCGAGCGGCGTGCCCACCGGGCCCATGAAGGGGCCGCGGGCGTGCACCAGCGACGCCGCCTGCGCCGGCATCGCCGGCACCACCTGCAAGACCACCTGCACCGGGCTGCTCGGCGAGGGCTACTGCTGCGGCGCCGACTCGGTGGCGCCGGCCGTCGATGCCATCGGCTGCTCCGCCCTGGGCACCGCCTGCGGCAGGGTCGAGACGCACTACCGCTTCGACGGGCGCTGCTCGCCGGGCCTCTCGGCCGACGGCCAGTACTATCCGCACGGCGCGTTCGTGAGCCTGGGCGACAGCCCCCGGGTGCTGCACTTCGACAAGGAGCTTTACCCGCAGCTCGATGGGACCGGCCTCCCCATCCGCGATCCGGCGCTGCCCGCGTGCAGCGACGGCAGCAAGGTCTGCAACCGCCAGGGCTACACCGCGACCCAGCTCAAGGACTGGTTCGCCAGCAACCGCTCCGGCACGTGGCAGGGCAACGTCATCGCGGGCACCTGCGGCTCCGGCCAGGAGCAGGCGCTCGAGGCCGGCCGGCTCGCGGTGGAGAAGGCGCTCACCGGGCGCCAGGTGGATCGCCGCGACGCGAGCGGGAACGTGGTGGCCTCCGCGCCGGCGTCCTGGCTGCACGACAACTCCAAGCTGGTGACGGTGTTCGTGGGCGACGAGGACGACTGCTCGTCGCCGCAGGATCCCAGCGGCGGCGTGGTGCTGAGCGGCGGGCCGGGCTCCGACTCCTGCGTGGCCGACGCGTCCTCGGCGACGCCCAAGCAGTTCGCGGTCTCGCAGATCGTGGACTACCTCACCGGCCTCGGGCGCCCGGTCGGCGCCGGCTTCATCGTCTCCACCTCGCAGAGCGTCTGCCAGGACGCGTCCTGCGCCCCCGGCATCTGCTGCGACTACGCGTGCACCGGCAGCAACCTGACCTGCACCAACAACGTGTGCGGCGGCCAGGCGCCGGGCTCCCGCCTGCTCGAGGCGTCGCAGCAGCTCCGCGCCAAGGGCGCCGACGTGGTCGCCGGCTCGATCTGCGATCCCAACTTCGCGCAGATCCTCGACCGCATCGCCGACATCGTGAAGCCGCCCTCGGGCCTGCTCCTGCCCACTGATCCCGCCGGCAGCGACATCGTGCTGCTGCGCATCGCGAGCCAGAAGGGCGACACGCGCAAGACGTGCCGCGGCCCGGCGCCCTCGACGCTCACCGCCACCGAGGCCGAGGCGGCGGGCTGGGACTGGTGGTTCACCGCCACGCGCGAGCAGATCAGCGCCGACCAGCGCAAGCCCACCGGCGCCACGCGGAACATCTACATCAACCACGCGACGCAGAACTGCGAGGCGAACCCCGGGGAGACCTACTCGGCGGACTATCTCGGCCGGCTGCCCGCCGGCGGCTGCCTGACGCGGACCGAGTGCGCCGGCGCGCTGGGCGGCAAGGCGACCGACTGGACCTGCTACGCGGGCGGCGACGTCGGCTCCTTCGTCCAGCCGACCTCGTCCGCGCCCGGCACCTGCGTGTGCGGCGACCAGGGCGCCGGCTCGTTCTAGCCCTGGTGGCCCCGTCTGGGGCCGGGGTCGGGCGGGCGCGGCCGCAGCAAGCGCTCCGCTCGCCCTGAGCCCGCCGAAGGGCGGGCAGAGACCGGTCGATCCCCGGTCGCCTGCCCGTCCGCCGCGGGGTCACGTCACGGCAGGTGAACCTCTCCAGGGGCGCAGCCAAGCGGGACGCATCCCGGCATGCTTGCCGGATGATCTGCGCGCTGCTCGCCGCCGCCCTGGCCGCCACGGCTGCCCCCCAGGAGCCAGCCCTCCGGGACCTGCTGGAGCGCTCCGACGCGGCGTACGCGCGCCGCGACGAGCCCGGCGCGCTCGACGAGGTGCGCGCCACGCTCGAGGACGCGGGGCGGCGCGCGCCCGACGACTACGAGGTGCTGTGGCGGCTCGCCCGGCTCGACTTCTGGCTCTCCGACGACCCGGCGCTGAAGGACTCCGAGAAGAGCCGCCTCGGCAAGCAGGGCTGGGAGTACGGCGAGCGCGCCATCCGCGCGAACCCGGCGCGCGTCGAGGGCTGGCACTTCGCGGCGGCCGGCATGGGCAACTACTCGCTCGGCATCGGCATCTTCAAGGCGCTGACGCAGGGGATCGAGGGGAAGTTCAAGGACCGCCTCTCCCACGCCGAGAAGATCGATCCCGGGTTCCAGCACGGCTCGATCCAGACGGCGTGGGGGCGCTTCTGGTTCAAGCTCCCCTGGCCGAAGTACGACGCGAAGAAGAGCGAGCGCGCGCTCCACGCCGCGCTGGCGCAGAACCCTGACAACGTGCGCGCGCGCGTGTACCTGGCCGACCTCTACCGGAAGGAAGGGCACGGGCGCGAGGCGAGGGAGCAGCTCGAGAAGGCGCTGGCATCGGAGCCGGGCCGTTATGACCCCCCCGAGGAGCGACGGTGGCAGCAGGTCGCGCGGGGCATGCTGGAACGCAAGTGAAAGCGAGGACGCGATGATCGCCGAGGCGGAGCTCAGGAAGGGGGCGCCCGACGCCCAGAACCTCGTCTCGCTGTTCGAGGCGCAGGCGCGCCGGCGCGGCGACGCGACGGCGGTGAAGTTCAAGTCCGGAGGCGCCTGGCGCGACGTGAGCTGGGCCGAGATGGCCCGCCGCGCGCGCGACGTGTCCGACGGCCTCGCGTCGTTCGGGCTCCGCGCCGGCGATCGCGTCGCCATCATCGGCGACACGAACCTCGAGTGGATCCTGGCCGACCTGGGGATCCTCGGCGCCGGCGGGATCACCGTCACCATCTACCAGTCCAACACGCCCGCCGAGTGCCAGTACATCCTGGCCGACTCCGGCGCGCGCTTCGTGTTCTGCGACTCCGCGGCGCAGGTGGCGAAGATCCGCGAGGTCCGCGGCAAGCTCCCGGCGCTGGAGGGCCTCGTGCGCGCGCAGGGCCCGGCGGCCGACGCGTTCGAGCGGACGCTCGCCGACGTGGAGCGCGCCGGCGTGGCCTGGCGCGCCTCGAACCCCGACGCGCACGCGGCGCGGCTCGCCCGCATCCGGCGCGACGACCCGGCCAGCTTCATCTACACCTCCGGCACCACCGGCAACCCGAAGGGCGTCGTGCTCACGCACGGCAACTGGGTCTACGAGGCGCTGGCGGTGGAGGGCCTGAAGGTCGTCCGCCCCGACGACCTCATCCTGATGTTCCTGCCCATGGCGCACTCGTTCGCCAAGGTGATCGAGGCCGTCTGGTTCAGCACCGGCGCCACCGGCGCGTTCGTCGAGTCGCTCGAGAAGATCGTGGACAACGCCGGCGAGGTCCGGCCCACGGTGATGCCGTCGGTGCCGCGCATCTTCGAGAAGGCCTACAACACCGTGATCACGAAGGGGCTCGCCACGCCCGGCCTCAAGGGCAAGCTGTTCAAGCTCGCCCTGGAGGAGTTCGAGAAGTACGCCGCGGCGAAGGAGCAGGGGAAGGACTACTCCTCGCTCGGGCTCACCATCGGCCGCAAGCTGGTGTTCCCGAAGCTCTCCGCCACGCTGTCCGAGCGCTTCGGCGGGCGGATGCGCCTGTTCGTCTCGGGCGGCGCGCCGCTCTCGCCGAAGATCGCCCACTTCTTCGACCAGCTCGGCTTCGTGATCCTGGAGGGCTACGGCCTCACCGAGACCTCCGCCGGCACGTTCGTGAACCGCCCCGGCGCGAACCGGATCGGCACGGTGGGACCGCCGGTCCCCGGCACCGAGGTCCGCATCGCCGAGGACGGCGAGATCATGGTGCGGGGACCGTGCGTGATGAAGGAGTACTACAACAACCCCGCCGCCACGGCCGAGGTGCTCAAGGACGGTTGGCTCGCCACCGGCGACATCGGGTTCGTGGACGAGGCGGGCTGCCTCAAGATCACCGACCGCAAGAAGGACATCATCGTCACCGCCGGCGGGAAGAACGTGGCGCCGCAGAACCTCGAGAACGAGCTGAAGACCGACCCGCTCGTCTCGCAGGTCATGGTGCACGGCGACAAGCGCAAGTTCCTCTCGGCGCTCATCACGCTCAACGAGGAGAACGCGCGCAAGTGGGCGAGCGACCAGGGCCTGCCCGCCGGCGAGGGGCTGCACCGCGATCCCCGGCTGCGCGCGCGCATCCAGCAGTCGATCGACGCGCTCAACGCCCGCCAGGCGAGCTACGCGACCATCAAGAAGTTCGAGATCCTGCCGCGCGACTTCACCCAGGCGACGGGCGAGCTGACGCCCACCTTGAAGGTGAAGCGCAAGGTCGTCACGCAGCAGTACCAGGCCCTGCTCGACTCCTTCTACGCCGAGTAGCCGTCGCCCCCACGAGGCGGTCGCGCCCCGGGGCAGCGAGTGCTTAACTGACCCCGGGGTGCCAGGTCGTGCGGCCGCCCGGCGAGGGGATCATGGAGCAGAGCGGGGTACGGGTCCTCCTCGTCGAGGACGACGACGACAACCGGGAGCTCATGGCGGAGGTGCTCACCGCCTCCGGGTGCCTGGTCCTGTCCGCCGCGAGCGGGCAGGAGGGGCTGAAGACCCTCTCCGAGCACTCCATCGACGTGGTGGTCACCGACGTCGGGATGCCCGGCATGGGCGGGCTGGAGATGGCCCGGGCGGCGAAGGCCATCGCGCCCACCGTCCCGGTGGTGATCGTCACCGGCTGGGCCGAGCGCGACGACATCGCGCGGGCGCGTGGCCGCGACGTGGACGCGGTGCTCATCAAGCCGGTCGATCCGGACGCGCTCACCGCCGCGGTGAACGACGCCGTGCAGACGCACGGGCGCGCGTAGCGGCCGGTGCCGGGGCCGGCTTGACACTCCCGGACCCGCCCAATACGTTGCCGTCTCCGCAGGCTTGATTCTGGAATCAGCGGCCGCCGAGCGGCTCCGAGGGTCCGAGATGGCAGTGTCCACCGTGAAGGAAGTCTTCGAGCATCACATCCCGGCGAAGCTCCAGGCGAAGCCGGACGTCGTCACCCGGATCGCGGCGGTCTACCAGTTCAACATCAGCGGTCCCGGCGGCGGCACCTGGGGCGTGGACTGCACCGCGCCCGGCGGGAAGGTGAGCGAGGGCGCGCCGCCCAGCCCGAAGTGCACCGTCGCCGCGACCGAGCAGGACTTCCTGAACATCGTGAACGGCAAGCTCAACCCGCAGATGGCCTTCATGTCCGGGAAGCTGAAGATCCAGGGCGACATGGGCCTCGCCATGAAGCTGCAGCAGATCCTCGTCTGATCCCGGGCCACGGGCGTGGCGCTCCCGCTCGCCGGCGTCCGCATCCTCGACCTCACCCGGCTCCTCCCCGGGCCGTACGCGACGCTGGTCCTCGCGGATCTCGGCGCGGACGTCGTGAAGGTGGAGGATCCGCAGGGCGGCGACTGGCTGCGCTGGATGCCGCCGCTCGCGGGCGAGCAGTCCGGCGCGTTCCACGCGCTCAACCGCAACAAGCGCTCGCTCGCGCTCGACCTCCGCCGGCCGGAGGGCGTCGAGACCTTCCTGCGGCTCGCGGCGCGCGCCGACGCCGTCGTCGAGTCCTTCCGGCCCGGCGTGCTCGACCGCCTCGGCGTCGGGTACGAGGCGCTGCGCGCCCGCGCCCCCGGCCTCGTGCTCTGCTCCATCTCCGGCTACGGGCAGGACGGCCCGTACGCCGGGCGCGCCGGCCACGACCTCGACTACTGCGCGGTGTCGGGCGTGCTCGCCGCGAACGGCCCGCCCGACGCGCCGCGGCCGCTCGGCGTGCAGGTCGCGGACGTGGCGGGCGGCGCCTGGCCCGCGGTGGCCGGCATCCTGGCGGCGCTCCTGCGGCGCGCGTCCACCGGCGAGGGCGCGCACGTGGACGTGTCGATGACCGAGGGCGCGCTGGCGCTGCTCGCCATGCCGCTCGGGATGGCGTGGGCCCGCGGCGCGCCGCTGGCGCGCGGCCGCGAGCTCCTCGACGGCGGCGCGGCCTGCTACGGCGTGTACCGCACCCGCGACGGCCGCTTCGTCGCGCTCGCCGCGCTCGAGCCTTCGTTCTTCGCCGCGTTCTGCGAGGCCGTGGGCCGGCCGGAGCTCGCCTCGCGGCAGTGGGACGAGGGCGGCGCCGGCCTGCGCGCCGAGCTGGAGGCGCTCTTCGCGGCGCGCACGCGCGACGAGTGGGCCGCGTTCGCGGCGGCGCACGACGCGTGCGTCGCGCCGGTGCTGGAGGGCGACGAGCCGCGCGCCGACCCGCAGCTCGCCGCGCGCGGCGCGTTCGTCGAGGTGGACACGCCGTGGGAGGGCAGGGCGCTGCCCGCGGTGGCGTCCCCGGTGCGGCTGCGCGGCGAGGCGGCGCCGCTCCGGGCCGCGCCCCGGCTGGGCGAGCACGGCGAGGCGGTGCTGGCGGAGGCCGGGTTCTCGCCCTCGGAGATCGCGGCCTTGCGGGCGGCGGGCGCGCTCGGAGCGTGAACCCGCGCCCGCGCCGCGGCGGGGGCGCTGGCACTTTCGGTTGACAGCCGTGGAGCGGCCGACCAAGTTCGGGGCCGGATGCGCGCGCTCCTCGCCGCCGGGCTGGCCCTGTTCCTGGTCTTCGCGGCCGGGGGTCACCACGCGCACGCACCCGGCCCGCACGGCGCCGATCACTGCGCCGTGTGCGCGGTGCGGAGCGCCGACGTCGCGCACGACGAGACCCCCGACGTCGCGCCGCGCCCCGTCCTCGAGGACGTGGTCGAGCCTGCGCGCGGCCTCGCACCCGTGCTGGGCGCCCCGCTCGGCGCCGTCCCCGGGCAGTCACCTCCGCGGAACGCGTAGCCCCCATCGGCTCCGCATGAGCGCGCACCTCGTCGCGCGCGCTCGATCCATTCCGCGTAACATGGCGCGCCGCGCGCGCGCCGAGGTGCGTCATGCGTTCACTGATCGTGGCGAGCGTGCTCGCCGTGTCCGCCGTCCCCACCGCAGGTTCCGCGCAGTCGTCCGGCGCGGCCTCCCCGCCGTCCAGCCCCCCCGCGCAGCAGGACTCGAAGCAGCTCGAGGCCGAGATCGCGAAGGAGCTGGGCGCGTCCGCCGCCGCGCCGGCGCCCACGCCGCAGACGCCTCCTGCGGCCGGCGGCGCCGCCGCGCCGTCCACCGGCGGGAGCCCGTACGCGCGGCTCCTGCTCCTGCCCGACGTGAGCGCCATCGGCTCGGCCTCGCTCGCCTACGACTCGTACGACGTCGAGAAGCGCTCGCCGCGCGGCGGCCCGTTCAGCCCCGCCGAGAAGCCGGCGTTCGCGTTCGAGGAGCTCGAGCTCGGGCTGCAGGCGGTGGTCGATCCGTACGTCCGCGCCGACGTCTTCCTGTCGTTCACCGAGGCCGGCGCCGGGGTCGAGGAGGCCTACGTCACCACCCTCGCGCTCCCCGCCGGCCTGCAGGTCCGCGCCGGCCGCATCTACAGCCCGTTCGGCCGGCTCAACCTGCAGCACCCGCACGCCTGGGAGTTCGTGGACGCGCCGCTCGCGCGGGAGCGGCTGCTCGGAGAGGAGTCGCTGGGCGGGCCCGGCGTGGAGGTCGCCTGGCTGGCGCCGCTGCCCTGGTTCTCCGAGCTTCGCCTCGCCGGACAGAACACGACGCTCGTCGAGGATGCGCCCTCGGAGCTGACCGGCGTGGCCCGCCTGCTCAACTACGTGCCGATCGGCGAGGCGGCCACGCTCGGCCTGGGCGTCTCCGCCGCCCGTCGCGGGGAGGGCACCGCCGGCGCGTTCCGCGACCTCGGCGGCGCCGACGCGTACCTGCGCATCCGTCCGCCCGCCGGCCGCGCCTACCTGGCGGTGCAGGGCGAGGTGTACGCGCGGAGGTTCCGGGGCGCCGCCGCCGACGCGAACGGCGGGGGCACCGAGACCGGCTGGTGGACGCAGGCGTTCTGGCGGCAGAACGCGTGGTGGGGCTACGGCGTGCGCTACGAGCGCGCGCCGTCCGCGGGCGAGGCGCCGGCCGGCACCGAGCAGCGCGCCAGCGGGCTCGTGACCTGGTTCCCGTCGGAGTTCCAGCGGCTGCGGCTCCAGGTCGGCTGGGACCGGCTGCCCGGCGGCGGAGGAGGCCTCGAGGCGCTGCTCCACGTCGAGTTCGGCATCGGGGCGCACGGCGCCCACCCGTTCTAGGAGGAGACCAGCCATGACGACTCGCACGCTCGCCTTCCTCCTGGCCCTCGTCCCCTCCCTCGCCCTCGCCGGCCCCCGCGTCGTGACCACGACGGAGGGGCTCGCCGCGCTCGTCCGCGAGGTCTCCGCCGGCCGCGCCTCGGTGGAGAGCCTCTCGCGCGGCTCGCAGGACCCGCACTACGTGGACGCGAACCCCATGCTGGCGGTGAAGCTCCGCAACGCCGACCTGCTCGTGGACGTCGGCCTCGACCTCGAGATCGGCTGGCTGCCGCCGCTCGTGAACCAGTCGCGGAACGCCGCCATCCAGCCCGGCGGCGCGCGCCGGCTCACCGCCGCGTCCGCGGTGCAGGTCCTCGACGTCCCCACCGGCCCGGTGGACCGCAGCCGGGGCGACCTCCACCCCGCCGGCAACCCGCACTTCCTCACCGACCCGCGCCGCGCGCTCCAGGTCGCGACCGCCATCGCCGCGAAGCTCGGCGAGCTCGATCACGCCGGCGCCGCCGCCTACCAGGGCGCGCTCGCCGCGTTCCGGACGAAGCTCGAGGCCGACATGGCGCGCTGGCAGGCGACGCTCGCGCCGGTGAAGGGCAAGAAGATCTTCTCGCAGCACCGCACGCTCACGTACTTCCTCGACTGGAGCGGGATCGTGTCGGCGGGCGAGATCGAGCCGCGCCCCGGCGTGCCCGCGCCGCCCGCCTACCTCGCCGAGCTGGTCCAGCGGGCGCAGCGCGAGCAGGTGAAGGCGATCGTGGTGGAGAACTACTACGACACGAAGTCCGCCGAGGTGGTGGCGCGCCACGCCGGCGCGAAGGTGGTGCGCGTGCCCGGCGACGTGGGCGGCGAGCCCGGGGTGAAGAGCTACGAGCAGTGGATCGAGGCGCTCGTCGGGCGTGTCGCGGGGGCGCTCCGGTGAGCCCAGGCCCCCTCGTCGCGCTCGAGGGCGCGACCGTCGGCTACGGCCGGCGCCCCATCCTCGAGCGCGTGGACCTCGCCGTCGAGGCCGGGGACTTCCTGGCCGTCGTCGGCCCGAACGGCGGCGGCAAGACCACCCTGGTGCGCTCGCTCCTCGGGGCGCTCCCGCTGCTCGCCGGGCGCCGAACGCTGCGACCCGGCGTGCGCGTCGGCTACGTCCCCCAGCGCGACCACGTCGATCCCGTGTGGCCGTTCACCGCGGGAGAAGTGGTGCTGATGGGCCGGGTCCCCGCGCTCGGGCCCGGGCGCCGCCCCGGCCCCGCCGATCACGAGGCGGTGCGGGCCGCGCTCGCGCTCGTCGGGATCGAGGCGCTCGCCGGGAGCGCCTACGGCGAGCTGTCCGGCGGGCAGCGCCAGCGCACGCTCATCGCGCGGGCGCTCGCCGCCGAGCCCACGCTGCTCGTGGTGGACGAGCCCACCAACGGGATGGACCCGTCCGCCGAGCTCGCCACGATGGATCTCCTCCGCGACCTGCACGAGGGCGTTCGGATCGCGATCGTGATGGTGTCGCACCGGCTCGAGGCCGTCGCGAACTACGCGCGGTCGCTCGCGTTCGTGGACAAGGACCAGGCGCTGTTCCGCGTCGGGTCCGTCGAGCAGATGCTGCGGCCCGAGGCGCTCGGGGCGCTCTACGGCCGGCCCGTGGCGGTGCGCGAGCTCGACGGGCGGCGCCTCGTGTACCCCGTGAACGGGCAGGTGCGGCGGTGAGCGCGTTCGAGACGTTCCTGTCGGCGCGCGAGATCTGGGAGGTGCCCCTCGCGGCGTCGATCGTGGCCGGCGCGCTGCTCGGCGCGCTCGGCGTGTACGTGGTGCTGCGGCGGACCGTGTTCGTGTCCGCCGCGCTCACGCAGGTGTCCACCCTCGGGCTCGTGCTCACGCTGCTCGTCGAGGAGCGGGTGCACATCGAGACCGAGCACGCCACCGAGCAGCTCGCCGTCGCGATCCTGTTCTCGGTCGCCGGCGCGCTCGTGCTCGGCGCGCTCCGGCCGCGGCGGCTGCCCGCCGAGGCGACCGTCGGCGCCGCCTGGGTCACCGCGTCCGCGCTGGTGGTCCTCGGGGTGAGCCAGCTCGTGCACGCCGCCCACGACCTCGGCGGCATGGTGTTCGGCAACGCCGTGGCCGTGCCCGCCGGCGACCTCGCCGTGATCGTGGTGGTGGCCGCCGTCTGCACCGCCGTGCACCTCGTGTTCGCGAAGGAGCTCGCGTTCGCGTCGTTCGACCCCGAGACCGCCCAGGCGCTCGGGCTGCGGGTGAAGCTGTGGGACGCCCTGCTGTTCCTGACGATCGGGCTGGCGATCCCCGTCACCGCGCGGGCGCTCGGCGCGCTGCCCGTGTTCGCGTTCCTGACCCTGCCCGCCGCGGCCGCGCTGCTGCTCAAGGTCGGGTTCCGCCCCGCGTTCGCCGTCGCCGCCGGCCTCGGCGTCCTGGCGGCGGGCGGCGGCTACGTGCTGTCGTGGGCCTGGGAGATCCCCACCGGCGCGACCATGGTGGCGCTCGCCGCGCTGTTCCTGGTGCCCGGCGCCGTGCTGCGGAGAGCGGGAGGGTGAGGCCGCCGGCGAGGCCCCTCCGAACGCATTTCGGCGCGGTGCGAAAAGGTCTTGACCGAAACCGGCCCGGACTGTAGAAACCCGCCTCGCTTCGACACTTTCCCACCTGACGCGGGGTGGAGCAGCCAGGTAGCTCGTCGGGCTCATAACCCGAAGGTCGCAGGTTCAAATCCTGCCCCCGCAACCAGTTGATTCAGCACCGAGACGGCCGCCCACCAGGGTGGCCGTTTCGCTTTTCAACTGCAGGGTTGCGCGCACGCGGCCGCTCTCGGCCTCGGGCGTCAGCGTAACCGACTCGACCACGGACTGAAGGCCAGCGCGTGCCTGCGCGGGGTGCCTCTTCGCGAGGTCGTCCAGGCCTTCCAGCGCCGCGAGAACCTGTCGCACGGAGACCGCCGGGCGCTTCGGCGCGGGCGCCGCGCGGGTGAGCTGGGCGCGCAGTTCGCGGAGCTTCGCCTCCTCGTTCTGGAGCCTCCGCGCGAGCGTGTCCGAGAAGCCGATGCGCGCGAGGGCGTCAGCGACCTTCTCGGCTCGGACCTCGGCCGCACGGACTTCGGCCGCGAGGTCGGGGGCGTGGCTCTCGGCAGCGCGCTCCGCGAGAACCTCGGCGACCCAGCGTTCGATGTCCGGCGACGCAAGGTGCGTGCGCAGGGCCGAGAGCACCGCCGCGTTGAGCCCAAGTTCACTCGTGGTCGTCGCGTTCGCGCAGGCGCCCGGGCCGCGGGAGTGACGGACGGAGCACCCGAACTGCGAGTAGACCACGCCACCCTTCTTCCGCTGGGACACGATGGAGAGCGCGCCGCCGCAGACGCCGCAGCGCAGGAGGCCTGAGAGCATGTGGGGCGAGGTTGAGCGCTTCCTTTCGCCGTGGTCCTGCGCCGTGCGGGCGTGGCGCGCTTGGACCTGGGCCCAGGTCTCCCGGTCCACGATAGCCAGCTCGGGGCGCTCGACGCGCACCCACTCGGCCTCGGGGCGCTCGACGTAGCGGCGCTTCCCGGTGGTCGGGTCCTTCGTCCACTTGCGCCGGTTCCAGACGAACTGGCCCGCGTAGCGCTCGTTGCGGAGCATCGAGAAGAGCAGGCTCTTCGACCAGCCCGGCGCCTTCTTCTTCGTCGCGCCGTCCGCAGGGGCGGTCTGCCCCGAGAGCCACGCCAGGATGGAGCCGAGCGTATCGCCCTTCGCGTAGCGCGCGAAGATGCCGCGGACCACCTCGGCCTCGTCGGCTTCGATGACGGGCACGGCGCGAGGGTGTGCGGGGTCCTGGGGCGTCGGCTCGGGGACCGTGCGGTAGCCGTAGCAGGAGCCGCCGGTCCAGAACCCTCCGAGCGCGCGGCCTTCCAGGCCCCGGTGCGTCTCGGTCTTGACGAGCTGCAGGAACGTGTCGTTCACGAGCGCGAGGGCGCCGAAGGTCAGACGCGCGCCCGCGGCGTCGGACGCCATGCCCGTGGTCGCGTCAATGACGCGCACGCCGACGGAGGCGAGGTCGCTGAAGATGATGTTCCAGGTGTGCCCGAGGTCGCGCGAGAGGCGCGAGAGGTCGTCCACGATGACGGCGTCGAACGCCCGCCGCTTCGCCTCGCGGAGGACGGCTTGCAGGCCCGGCCGCGCGGTCGAGGCGCCCGACAAAGCCGCGTCCTGATGCACGGCCACGACGGCTAGGGCACGGGCCTCGGCGAAGGCGCGGCAGCGTCGGATTTGGTCGTCGATGCTGCGCGCGTCCTGCTTGTCGGTGGAGAAGCGGGCGTAAAGCGCGGCGGTCTTCATCGGGCGGCGGCCTCCTTGGCGCCCTGATCATCGCTGCCGAGATCGTCCTCGTCTAGGAGGTCCGCCGCGATGCTTGCGAACGCGCGCCAGAAGAGGCGCAGGGCCTCGGGCTCGGGAGGCTCGCCGACCACCTCCACGTCCGGCTCGGGGGCCAGGGCCTTCACGGCTTCGGCCTGGAGACCCGCGGCGGCACGCGCACCGCGACCTTCTGCGGGCGCGGCTTGCGCGCCTTCAACGGCAGGGCGAGCTGGACCGGCGGGAACCAGAGCGGCAGGGCGAGCTGGGCGGCGGCGACGCGGCGCATGAGACCGTTACGTGCAGGAAGGTCTCACACACGACCGGGCCGCCGAAAAACGACAGAGGCCCCGGCGCGCGCTGGACGCCGGGGCCTCGGAACCTGCGGGTCTTGGGGCCGGTCTCAGGGCTTGAACATGGACGGGTAGCGGGCCCGAAGCGCCGCGTCGCGCTCGGCGTCCTGCGCGGCTGCGTTCGCGCGGGCCTCGGCGGACGGCACCGCCTTGTTCAGGCGCATCGACGGGTAGCGAGCCGCCAGGGCGAGGATGTCCGCCTTGTCCATGGTCGGCACCTTGCGCCCGTTCACGTCCGCGACGAATTCCGGCTTCGTCGCCGCGAGGGCCGCGACCTCCTCCTGCGTCCACTCCCAGTCTGCGTCACCCATTGTCAACTCCTTGATGTGCTCGGTTGGTTTCAGCCCTCACGTAGATCGTCCCCTTCGGCACCACGCCCCGCCTGTCTTCCAGCGGCCCGCACGCCGCACTCCAAGCCGTGCAGGCTGCAAGCAGGTCGGCGCGCCTCACGCCTCGGCGACGGAGCCAGCGGGCCACCTCGCGCATGAGCCGGTGATAGTCGGCGCGCGCGAGCATGACGTCGTCGGGGTGGAGCCGTTCCTCGTCCAACACGTCGGCCACGTAGCGCAGAAGCCGCGCGCCGGGGCTGATGCGGGCGTCGGTCGAGTGCAGCGCCTCGGGGAACGGTAGGCGCACGGGGAATCTGCGCGCGGTCGCCGCTCGCAACTCGTCGCGCGTCACTCGCCGTCCTCCCGCCCCGTGCGCTGGCGCTCGACGGCAGCGCGGTCCGCCTGCAGCTTCACCTCGCCGTCGCCGAAGGGGTCTTTCACCAGAAGTATGATGGTGCCGCCGCCCTTCGCCTCGCGCTCACGGGCCTTCGCGTCGAGCGACGCGAGCAACTGCAGAGCCGCGGTGGTCTCGCGCGCCGTGGGGCGGGGCGCGCCGTCGAACGCGGGGAGCCCCTTCGCGAGTCGGTCGGCGACCTCGGCGTGCTGCTCCGTGAACATCGAGGCGGCCTTGGCCTTCTCGCGTGCCTCGGCCGCGCGCCGTTCGATGTCGCGCTCCACGTCGCCCATGACCGCGTCAGCTCCGCGGGCCAGCTCCTCGGCGCGCTGGCGCAGGCGCTCGGCGCGCTGAGCGAGGTTCGCCGCGACGCGCTCCACGGCTTCCTCGCGCCGGGCGATGTCGTGGAGGCGGTCCGAGAGCGTGACGCGCTTCCGCCTCGCAGGCTTCGTGCCCTTCGTTTCGTCGCCGGGGCGCATCACTCGCCCTTCCCGTTCAGCGAGGCGTTGGCGCGGTAGACCGCCAGCTCCTTCTCGGCGACGGAGCCGCGCACGCCCAGGAACGCGCCGCCGCCCCTGGTGTCGCTCATGCGCTTGATGTCGGCAGCACGGCGAGCCTCGGCCTCGGCCTTGGCCTCCGGTCCGAGATGCCCCGCCAGCGCAGCGCGCTCGCGCTCCAGGGCGCGGCGACGCTGGAATTCCTTCTCCTCGGCCTCGCGCACGGGCGCAGCCTCCACCCACGCGAGGACGTTAGTGGCCGTGGCCAACGCGCCGACGGCGCCGGGGCGTTTGTCGAGCAGGCCCAGCCACGCGAAACCCATCGACGTGCGCGCGTCGCCCTCGGGGACGTGGCCCGCGGCGCGCAGCTCGGCGCGGTTGGCGTGCAGCGCTTCGTGAGCCAGGACCGCGCAAGCGAGCGTCGCGGCGAGGCTGGCGGCGCACTCCTGGGCGATCTTGACGAACTGCGCGCGCGCGGCCTCGGCCTCCTGTTCCAGGCGCGGTGCGTCGCTCAGGGCCTGCTCGTCCTTGGCGGCCTGCAAGGCCTCGGCGGCGGCCTCTCGCGCGGCCTGCGCCCGGTTCGCCGTGTCGGCCGCCTTGGCGAGGTCGTAGCGGAGTCTCGCGACCTCGCTCGCGTAGGTCTCGCCGTCGCTGAAGTCCAGCGGGTGCGTCTCGGCGTGGGCCAGGGCGGCACGGAGGGCGGCGACGCGCTCGGCGGCCGCGCGGGCCTCCGTGCTGGCGCGCTGCGCGGCGGCCTCGGCCTCGTTGACGTTCGGGACGTGCTGCTTCTCGGTCTTCTGGGACATCGGGGGATTCCTCGACTCGACTGTGGGTTGAACGACGAGAACCCGCGCGCCAGGAAGGCGCCGGGTCGGGAAGGTGGCGCGGCCGAGGGGCCGGGCGGCGGGGCGGGAGCGCGTGGCCCTCGGGACCGAGGGCGTCGAGATCGAGGGGGCGGGCAGGTCGCGCAGGTGAAGCGGCGGCGGGGTCTGCTTCGCGCCCTCTCTCTATACCGCCGTTCGGCGGACCGAGTGACGTTCGACCCGCCCCTACTAGGGCGCGCGTCGGAACGGGCGGGTGGTAGTCCGTTAGGGGTATAGCGGCGAGGCGCGGCTGGGGAGCGCGCGGCTCGCGCCATATAGAGCGCGCGAAAAGACTAAAAGAACTAAGGGTTAAAGGGCCGATGGGCCTTCGGGTGCTTCGGCGCTGGGGATGCGAAGGCGCTTCGGTCGAAGCCTGAAGGCCAGGGGCTCAAGGGCTGACGCCCCAGGACCAGGCGGCCCTCTGGTCCTCCAGCCCTTGGCCATCGCCGCGCGCGCGAGCCGGACCGGGCGGCGCCGTGGTCCCGCGGTGCGCCGCTCCAGGCCGTGGCCTTCGGGCAGGAGCCTCCCGCCTGCTCGGCCGCCAGCTCCGCGACCCCCCGGCGCCCGCCGGGCCCGGAAAGCGGGGTCTCGGGCGGCCGCAGGAATGCCCCTAGAACGATCGGAAATGGCCCTAGGAGCGACGCACGGGGTTCGATCAAGCCGGTGTGTGTCCCCCCCGTATCTGAAACTGGCCGCTATCACGCGTTTCCGTGCGTCGGTCCGAAGTGCGTTGCAGGCGCGCGGTCCGCAAGTCCCTGGAATCCCTCGTCCCGGCCTCCCGCTCGACCGCCTAGGAGCCCGCCAGAGCGATTCTTCGACGCTCAGTCGCTGCAACTCGTTAGCCCTCTTCCGGGGGTGGTTCGGGGTCGAGCGCGCGCACGCCCGCCCCGCCCCCCGGGCCGCTCGCGTGCCGCGACGCGTCCAGGCATACCCCAAAGGTGCGAGGGTACATGGTCAGAGGTCTAACCAGGAAGAGTCATACGACGCCAGCCCTCTGGGGCGGCTGGGAACCCCCCGTAAGACGTACTCCCCGCCGCAGACGCCGCCGCGCCGCCGGACCCTCGCGCCGCGGGCGCCGCCGGGCCGCCGGAGCCCTCGCGCCCTCGCGCCGCCGGGTCGACGGCCGCCGGGCTCTGCCGCCCGCGCGCCGCCGGGACCGACGGGCGCCCTGGGCCGCCTCGACGCTGCGTCCGCTCGGCGCTCGCGGCCTGCGGTTCGACGTTCCCGTCGGCGTGCGCAGGAAACGTCCCCTCAACCCCTCGGCGCAACCGTGCGAAACCAGCGGCCCCGGGGCGGCGCGTTGACCCGCGCATGAAACGGACGTATGATGCGCGCATGGCCAGTCGCCCCGAAGCCGCCTGCTACCTGCGCGTTTCTTCCATCGACGGCCGCCAGACCGTCGAGAACCAGCGCGCGGACGTCGCGCGTCTCGCGGAGGCCAGGGGGTTCGCGCCTGTGTTCTACGAAGAGCAGGGCTCCGCGAAGAAGAAGCGCCCGGTCCTCGACCGCCTCATGGAAGATGCGCGTACGGGCCGCGTCCGCGCCGTAGTCGTGGTCGCGCTCGACCGACTCGACCGCGACATGCGCGAGTGCATCAACCGAATCGCGAAGCTCGACGGCTACGGGTGCCGCGTCCTCTCAGTGCGGGAGTCGTGGGTCGAGGACGCAGGGCAGACTCGCGGGCTCCTCGTCGGCATCTTCGGGTGGATGGCTGAGATGGAACGGGCGAACCTGATCGCCAGGACGAAGGCGGGCCTCGCGCGCGCTCGCCGCGAGGGGAAACAGCTCGGGCGTCCGCGGGCGCTTCTGCCGGTCGAGGTCAAGAAGCTCCGCGCGCTCATCGCCGGGGGCATGTCGCAGCGGAAGGCCGCCGAGGTTGTGGGGTGCAAGGAGAGCACGGCCCGGCTCGCCCTCAAGCGCGGCGCAGCGTAAGCCAGCGCAGGAGAGCCCTGGCGCCCCGCAGGAGCGGCGCGAGCGCGCTACGCGGACGAGCCCGTCGGCCTCGCCTGTCCGACGTGCCCAGCGGCCTCCTAGATCGTCTGGCGCCCTCCCTTGCGCAGGAGGGCGGCCAACTCCTCGGCTTCCCCGCTCCGCTCGACCCAGCGCCGGCCAGGGCCGCGAGCCTGTGGGCCAGTTCCTTCCTCCAGACCTCACCTGCATTGCGTCGTACGCCACCACCGCTACGTCCCGCGCTGACCCGTTGCCCATGCCTGGCCCTCGGCGCGGGCGTCGGGGCGCCGATCACCCGCGATGCTCGGAGGGTCTTCTACACAGCGGGCGCGCCATGGCAGGCACCCCGTGACTCGGTGTCACGGACCATGGGATGAGCAGGGCAGGATGACGGCAGGGCCACCCCCTACGTGGCCCGTTTCCGGCCGACCCCACCCCTGGGCCCCGAACCGCGCCCGCGTGCCCGGGGACCTCGATTCGGACGAGAGGTCTGATTCAGCCCTTGGCCTAACGGTCGTGGTGCTGCGCGATCGCCGCCGCCCGTGCACCCGTGGGCGCGACGACGGTGGCCCACGATGTGGCTCCGTCAATCCGCGCTCGCAGTGCGGGTCGCGATGAGACAGAATTCGACTTCATGATGACAGACCCTCTCGCCCTCGCGAAGCGACTGATCGCGCTTCGCGCACGCATCGTTGCCACCTTCAACGCTGGAAACTGGGAGGAAGTCGGACTGCTCTCGGGGCAGTCGAAGATCATCACCGGTCACGACCGGCTGCTACGTAGCCTCTCCTGGCACGATGAGGACTACGAGGGAAACGTCCTGACGGTCCTTCGGC
Organism: Anaeromyxobacter dehalogenans 2CP-C; assembly: GCF_000013385.1. Taxonomy (GTDB): domain Bacteria; phylum Myxococcota; class Myxococcia; order Myxococcales; family Anaeromyxobacteraceae; genus Anaeromyxobacter; species Anaeromyxobacter dehalogenans_B. Next base: position 2,631,519 of record NC_007760.1, on the reverse strand, counting down.
GAATCTCGGACCGCGACGTTCGTGCCCTCGACGTGATCGAGGAGTACCTGAACGAGAAGTTCCCTGGCGAAGAGAAGACTGAGTACGTCTCCGCTAAGCCCTCCGAGCGCAAGATCACCTTCGCGCCGAACGTCTTCCAGATTCCGGACGGCAGCGTCGAGTCCGATCTTGTCGCTGTGATGATGCCGTTCAGCCCAGAGTTCAAGCCTGTCTATGAGGCGATGAAGCGGGCATGCACGGCCAACTCGCTCCGCTCTATGCGGGTGGACGACATGTGGCAGGACAGCGTCATCGTGCAGGACATCTTCAGCTTGATCTTTCGGGCCCAGGTCGTAGTCGTGGACTTCAGTCGGAAGAACCCGAACGTAATGTACGAGACCGGCATCGCTCATACGCTCGGCAAGCACGTGGTCCCCATCGCTCAGACCATCGATGACGTGCCCTTCGACATGCGTCACCACCGGACGCTTTTGTATCTCGCCAACGGCGAAGGCCTTCAGCAGCTTGAGCGCGAACTTGCCGCGAAGCTGAAGCAGTTCGGTGGTGGTGGCCCGCCCATCATCAACCTCGGGTTCTCAAGGTAGGCCCGCTGTACCGCATCGACACGACGCCGCGAACGAGCTGGGCGCCGTCTCGTCGCGGAACACGCGTCAAGCTTCGATCTCGCCCGGAAATCAGGCTAAATGGAGCGATGCGATGGATCGCCCCCACGGAGAAGGACGTCGCCGCCGCGACGCTGGAGAAGCGCCTCTGGGCCGCAGCGGATGAACTGCGCGCCAACAGCGGCCTGAAGTCCGCAGAGTACAGCCAGCCCATTCTCGGCCTCATCTTCCTGAAGTTCGCCGACGCGAGATTCGCCGTCCGGCGCGCCGAGTTGGCGAAGGTCACGACGGGGCGGCGGGGCTCCCGGGTTGACGACCCTGCCAGCTACCACGCCGAGGGCGTGCTGTTTCTCGCCTCGGAAGCACGCTTCAGCGAGCTTCTGGAGTTCCCCGAAGGAGGCCGCGATGGGAAGACGCTCGGGCAGGCGGTCGACGATGCGATGCGCGCAGTAGAGCGCGACAACGAGCAGCTCGCAGGTGTCCTCCCGAAGACCTACCAGCAATTCAAAGCTCGACCGCTAAAAGAGCTACTGAAGGCGTTCTCGGCAATCCCAGTCGATCTTGAGGGAGACTCTTTCGGGAAGATCTACGAGTACTTTCTTGGTGAGTTTGCGATGGCGGAGGGCCAAGGCGGCGGTGAGTTCTACACGCCACAGCCAATCGTTCGCCTAATGGTGGAGATTCTTGAGCCGTTCAAGGGGCGTGTGCTCGATCCTGCCTGCGGGTCAGGCGGTATGTTCGTGCAGAGCGCCAGATTTGTCTCCGAGCACAAGAAGAACGGCGGCCTCGCAATCCATGGCGTCGAGAAGGTCGACACCACCGGCCAACTCTGCCGCATGAACCTCGCTGTGCATGGGCTTGAGGGTGACATTCGCCACGGCGGCGAGATCAACAGTTACTACGATGACCCGCACAACGCTGTCGGGCGGTTCGACTTCGTATTGGCGAATCCTCCATTTAACGTCGACAAGGTGGACAAAGATCGCATCCGGGACGCGGTCGGCCCAGGGCGTCGCTTCCCGTTCGGAGTTCCGAACGTGGACAACGCGAACTACCTCTGGATTCAACTCTTCTACTCCGCACTGAATGAATCCGGGCGCGCCGGGTTCGTAATGGCGAGCTCTGCTCCGGACGCGCGCGCTTCCGAACAGGAATTACGTCGGAAGCTCATCGAATCCCGCGCGGTCGACGTGATCATCTCGGTCGGGTCGAAGATGTTCTACACCGTCGCGTTGCCCTGCACGCTGTGGTTCCTGGACCGCGGGAAGCCGAAGGACCGACGCGACAAAGTGCTCTTTATCGACGCCCAGCACATCTATCGGCAAGTCGACCGTGCGCACCGGGACTGGACTGAAGCGCAGATCGGTTTCCTCGCGAATGTCGCACGCCTATTTCGTAGGGAGGAGGTGGACCTCACCTTCGGCGGAGCGGAGGCAAAATACCGCCTGCGCGAAGTGTTTGGAAACAAGCCCACGTACGCCGATGTGGCCGGGTTCTGCAAGGCGGCAACGATCTCGGAGATCGAGAAGCAAGCATGGAGTCTCAATCCGGGTCGTTACGTGGGTGCCGCCCAGGGAGAAGAGGTGAGCGACGAAGATTTCAGAACCCAGTTCGAGGGGCTGGCGGAAGAATTTGAAACTCTGACCGCTGAGGCGAGGGAGTTCGAGAAGGTGATCACCAAGACCGCGGCCGAGATACTGGGGTAGCCGAAGATGCGCCCAAGCAAGTCGAGTCTTGTCGCAATCTCGGAACTGTACGAGGGGCTTTTCGACGGGCCGCACGCGACACCAGCTCCTGCGGTCGAGGGCCCCGTGTTTCTAGGAATCTCGAACGTCACGGAGGACGGGCACCTCGACCTCTCCTCCATTCGCCATATCGCAGAGGATGACTTCCCCAAATGGACGCGTCGAGTGGAAC